>JAJYRZ010000229.1 GCA_021793835.1 Actinomycetes bacterium
CGATCTGCCGCGCGGCCCGCCGGTCCGACAGTGCCCCGAAGGCCTCGCCGAGCAGGGGCGGATACAGCGGGCAGAACATGAAGACGATGAGCAGGGACATCGACAGCACGGCGGCTCTCCTTCGTCGGGTCGTGGATCGCCAACGCGGGGTGTGCGGCGGGTCACTTCCTGTGTTGTGATGTGACCGTGACACGGGCCGTGCGGTGCTTTCTTGGCCGTGCGGGCCAGAGTCCGGGGGCGGGTCTGTCCCCGGGACACAACCGCCGGGGAGGACGCGATGGGCACGGAGCTGACCGGGCCGGTGGCCGACTGGCTGGCCGGGTTCGCGCGCGCGGCGGCCGATCCGGAGGCGGTCGCGGCCTGGGTGGGGCGGATCGACCGGGCGATCCTGGCCGAGGTCGACCCCATCGCCGCCGACCCGCTGTTGACCGCCGACCTGCACGCCAGCACCCGCGCGCACTGGGAGGGGTTCCTGGCCCACCTGCAGCATCCGGAGCTGACGGTGCCGGTGCTGCCGGCCGCCGAGACGCTCGCGGTGAACCTGGCCGGTCGCGGCCTGGACCTGGGGGTGCTGCTGAAGGTGTACCGGGTGGCCCAGCAGGCCACCTGGCAGTACGCGACCGAGGTCGCTGCCGGGATCGGCGCCGACGGGCCGAGCCCCGAGGAGATCCTGGTGCCGCTGTGGAGCCGGGCCGGGGTGTGGATCGATCACACCGTCGAGCGGCTGATCACCGTGTTCGATGCCGAACGCTCACGGCTGCGCCGGGGCGCCGAGGCCCGCCGGATCGCCGCGGTCGGACGGATCCTGGCCGACGGAGCGGTCGACGAGGCCGACAGCTCGGCGACCCTGGGCCACCTGCTCGCAGCCCGGCACACGGCCTTCGTGCTGTGGTCCGAGGACGACGACGCGGCGGGCGCACTCGGTCAGGTGGCGGTGGCGTTGGCGGCGACGATGGACGCCCCGGAACCGCTGCAGGTCCCGCACGGCGAGCGCGCCCTGGCGTGCTGGGCGATCGCGCCCGGGACCGGATTGCCGCCGCGCGCTGCGGCCACCGCGCTGCTGGCCGACAGCCGGATGGTCGCGGCCTTCGGCTCGCCGGCGCCGGGGGTGGCCGGATTCCGCCATTCGCACCGCGAAGCGCTGGCGGTGCGCAGATTGATCCGGCACGCCGACACACGCCACCGGCTGCTGTGCCACGACCAGGTGGGCCTGCCGGCGATCCTGTCCGCCGACCCCGCCGCGACCGACGCGTGGGCGATCCGTCTGCTCGGGCCACTGGCCGGGGCGGATGAGACGCTCGCCCGGCTGCGGCGCACCCTGTACGAGGTCGTCGCCGCCGAACGCACCGCCGCCGAGGCCGCGGAGCACCTGCACGTGCACAAGAACACCGTGCGCTACCGACTCGCCCAGGCCGAGGAACTGCTCGGCGGCGCTGCGCGCGCCCCGCGCGCGGATCTGGCGGTGGCGCTGCGCTGGCTCGAGGTCTGCGGGCGGCTGTGATCTTCGGGGCCTCGCAGGTGGTGGGGCCCTTCGGCTCAGGCGGCTCCGATGCGGCGCCGATGCTGCACGGCGGCCACCGCGATGCCCACCACCAGCCAGCCGGCGCCGACCAGCTGCGCGGTGCGGTCGGCCTCGATCAACACCACCAGCAGGACCGCCGCGCCGACCAGCGGGGAGACCAGATGCGGCAGCACCCGCCGCCGGCCGCCCCCCCGGCGCACCCAGTAGTAGCCGATCACCGAGGCGTGCAGCAGCAGGAACGCGCAGATCGCGCCGACACTGACCACCGAGACCAGCACGTCGAGCCCGTTCGGGGTCGAGGCGGCCCATACGGCGATCAGCACGTTGAATCCGGCTACCAGCACCACCCCGACCGCGGGCACCCCGGTGCGGCCCTCGACCGCGGCCAGCACCTTCGGCAGTCGGCCTGACCGGCCCATGTCCAGCAGGATCCGGGAGGCCGCCGCCTGACCGACCATCGCGGAGAACGCGGCCCCGCCGGCCTTGGAGATCGACAGCGCGCTCTGCAGCCACCCGGCCAGTTCGTCACCGACCATGCGGTAGTAGGCGTCGCCCTGGGAGGCCGGATCGGCAGCGAGCATCGCCGGGGTCTCCTGGGTCAGCAGCGCCCCGATATAGGTCTGCAGCGCGAACAGCAGGCCCGCGATCACCAGGCAGGTCAGCAGTGCGCGGGCCACCATGCGCGAGGCCCCGATGGTCTCCTCGGCGAAGGTGGCGATCGCGTCGAAACCCAGATACGACAGCAGTGCCACCGACACCGCGCCGAGCACCGCGGACAGTTCGAATCCGCCCACCCCGGTCAGCGGCGTCCACACCCCGCGGGCCGGGCCCCGGTCGATCAGCACCGCGATCCCGGCGATGAGCACCATGGCCAGCACGACGCACTCGGCGATCACCACCGCGGTCGCCGCCCGCGCCGCGACCTTCACCCCGGCCAGGTTCAGCCCGGTGGTCACCACCACCGCCATCGCCGTCCAGCCCCACACCGGCACCTCGGGCACGGCCGAGTGCATGGCGATGCCGGTGAACAGGTAGGCCACGGACGGGATGAGCAGATAGTCGAGCATCACCATCCAGCCGGCGATGAAACCGGTCGACGGGCCGATGCCCTCGGTGGCGTAGGCGAACACCGAGCCGGCGCGCGGGATGCGCCGCGACATCAGCGCATAGGAGTAGGCGGTGAACGCCATGGCGATCGTCGCCACCAGATAGACCAGCGGCACCGCACCGCCGCTGGCGGCGTCGATGGGGCCGAAGATCGACACCGCTGCCGCCGGGCCGATGAACACCAGCCCGTAGACCACCAGGTCGACGAAGCGGATCGAGCGGTGCAGCGCCGGGGCCTGGTCGACGCCGGGCGGGGCGGAAACGGGATGCGGAGCCGGGACGGGTTCGGCGGCGGGGGTGGGCACGGGGCGTGGTCCTCGTCAGGGCGGGAGGGGCCGCGCCGAGATCTCCGGGATCAGGCCCGGACGGGGCGCGAGGGGCAGCGGCAGGATCAGCCGCGCCGACACAGCTGCGAGTCGGTGTGGCGCAGATCGATGTGCCGGCGGCGCACCAGCAGCGGATCGCGCTGTGCCCGCACGGGTGCGGGCGACGGACCGGTCGACATCGCACCTCCCTCACACCACGTGGTCGGCACAGGCGCCGACGGCGCCGACGATACGCGGCGGGCAGGTCAGCACGGTCGCCGCGGTCCCGCTCGCCGCGACCGCGGCGCGGAGAGCCGGTACCGTCCAGGCGGGCCCGGCGCGGCGCGGGGCCGGGTGCGCAGCGGAGGGGTGCGGGGATGAACTTCTTGGGCGAAGTGGTGGGCGAGGCTGTGGCCGAACTGCTGTGGCGGATGCTGGGCGGACTGCGGCGAGCCATCACGCGCGGGTGCCGGTGGCTGTGGCGCGCCGGCCGCGGCCCGGAGCCGCGGCGGCACGCCTCGGAGATCGACCCGCAGGGACCGGCGGGGCACGACCGCTGACCGTTGAGACCGTGCGTCCGGGCCGGGACCGACAGTGCCCGCGCGTCCGGAACCCACACGACCCTACCCGCGGGTAATATGTGCGTCATGGCATATCTGGAGACCCGCGATGCGGTGCACGTGCTCTACCTCGGCGAGCCGGGCGGCGGCGACGACGAGGCACGCTTCCACCCCGACCGACTGGCCGAGATCCACCGGCTGCTCGATCAGGTCGAACAGACCGAGGGGCCGGCCGCGCTGGTGACCACCAACGTCGGCAAGTTCTTCACCAACGGGCTCGACCTGGAGTACATCTTTCCGCGGATGGACGAGCTCGACGCCTACCTCGACACCGTGCACGCGCTCTACCGGCGCCTGGTCGCACTGCCGATGCCCACCATCGCGGCGATCAACGGCCACGCCTACGGGGCCGGGGCGATGCTGGCCACCGCTCACGACTTCCGGCACATGCGCGCCGACCGCGGCTTCTACTGCCTGCCCGAGGTGACGCTGAAGATGCCGTTCACCCACGCCATGGGCGCCCTGATCACCCGCCGGCTCACCCCGCAGGTGGCGCTGGAGGCGATGACCACCGGACGTCGCTACTCCGGCCCCGAGGCGCTCGAGCGCGGCATCGTCGACGCGGTCGCCGAGGAGGCCGACCTGCTCGACGGGGCGGTGGCCCGGGCCGCCGAACTCGCCCCGCTGCGCGGCGGGAACCTGGGCCGGATGAAGGAACAGATCCACGCCGCGCTGATCGCCGACCTCGAGGTGGAGACCACCGGCACCAGCATCGGCGACTAGGTGTACTCGGCCAGGAGGTTGGTGACACGGCTGGCGGGTGGTTGACGTAGCGAAGACCTCCGGGTGCGGTGGGCGATGTCTACGTCGTCTACCGTCCGGA
>JAJYRZ010000024.1 GCA_021793835.1 Actinomycetes bacterium
CCACGCCCGCTCGACGGGGCCGTACTCGATGATCACCCAGCAGCCGCTGGGCGGTAAGGCGCAGTTCGGCGGTCAGCGCTTCGGGGAGATGGAGTGCTGGGCCATGCAGGCCTACGGCGCCGCCTACACCCTGCAGGAGCTGCTGACGATCAAGTCGGACGACGTGGTCGGCCGGGTGAAGGTCTACGAGGCCATCGTCAAGGGCGAGAACATCCCCGAGCCGGGCATCCCGGAGTCGTTCAAGGTGTTGCTCAAGGAGCTGCAGTCGCTGTGCCTGAACGTCGAGGTGCTCGCCTCGGACGGGGTGGCCATCGACATGGGCGGCGACGACGAGGACGCCGAGCGGGCGGCCGCGAACCTGGGCATCAACCTGTCCAAGAACGAATCCGCCACGCTCGACGACATCGTGAACTAGGCGGTCGTCGCCGCGACCGGTGCACGCATCGGCCGCGGCGACGGCGACGGATTTCCATATTTGCAGTTGGGGCCCGGCTCGACGGGGCCGGCCCCGTATCCCGCACGCGGGGAAAGGAAGTTACGTGCTCGACGTCAACTTCTTCGACGAACTCCGGATCGGCCTGGCGACCGCCGAGGACATCCGCAACTGGTCCTACGGCGAGGTCAAGAAGCCGGAGACGATCAACTACCGCACGCTCAAGCCGGAGAAGGACGGCCTGTTCTGCGAGAAGATCTTCGGTCCCACCCGGGACTGGGAGTGCTACTGCGGCAAGTACAAGAGGGTGCGCTTCAAGGGCATCATCTGTGAGCGCTGCGGTGTCGAGGTCACCCGGGCCAAGGTCCGGCGTGAGCGGATGGGCCACATCGAGCTCGCCGCTCCGGTGACCCACATCTGGTACTTCAAGGGTGTGCCGAGCCGGCTGGGCTACCTGCTGGACCTGGCGCCGAAGGATCTCGAGAAGATCATCTACTTCGCCGCCTACGTCATCACCTCGGTCGACGAAGAGCTCCGGCACAACGAGATGTCCACGCTCGAGGCCGAGATGAACGTCGAGCGCAAGGCGGTCGAGGACGAGCGCGACTCCGACCTGGAGGAGCGCGCCCAGACCCTCGAGACCGACATGGCACAGCTCGAGGCCGAGGGCGCGACCGCGGCTGCGCGCCGCAAGGTCAAGGACGCCGGTGAGCGCGAGATGCGCCACATCCGCGAGCGGGCCCAGCGCGAGCTGGACTACCTCGAAGAGGTGTGGAGCACCTTCACCAAGCTGGCGGTCAAGGACCTGATCATCGACGAGCGCCTGTACAACGACCTCGAGGACCGCTTCGGCGAGTACTTCGAGGGCACCATGGGCGCCGAGGCGATCAAGAAGCTCATCGAGATCTACGACATCGACGCCGAGGCCGAGGAGCTGCGCGAGACGATCCGCTCGGGCAAGGGGCAGCGCAAGCTGCGCGCGCTCAAGCGGCTCAAGGTCGTCGCGGCCTTCCAGAACTCGGGCAACGATCCGGCCGGCATGGTGCTCGACGCGGTGCCGGTGATCCCGCCGGAGCTGCGGCCGATGGTCCAGCTCGACGGTGGCCGCTTCGCCACCTCGGACCTCAACGACCTGTACCGCCGGGTGATCAACCGCAACAACCGCCTCAAGCGACTGATGGATCTGGGTGCGCCCGAGATCATCATCAACAACGAGAAGCGGATGCTGCAGGAGTCGGTCGACGCGCTGTTCGACAACGGTCGGCGCGGCCGTCCGGTCACCGGACCGGGCAACCGACCGCTGAAGTCGCTGTCGGATCTGCTCAAGGGCAAGCAGGGCCGGTTCCGCCAGAACCTGCTCGGCAAGCGTGTGGACTACTCGGGCCGTTCGGTCATCGTGGTCGGCCCGCAGCTGCAGCTGCACCAGTGCGGCCTGCCCAAGCTGATGGCGCTCGAGCTGTTCAAGCCGTTCGTGATGAAGCGTCTGGTGGACCTGAACCACGCGCAGAACATCAAGTCGGCCAAGCGCATGGTCGAGCGTCAGCGCTCGCAGGTGTGGGACGTGCTCGAAGAGGTCATCGCCGAGCACCCGGTGCTGCTCAACCGTGCACCGACCCTGCACCGGCTGGGCATCCAGGCCTTCGAGCCGATGCTGGTCGAGGGCAAGGCGATCCAGCTCCACCCGCTGGTGTGTGAGGCCTTCAACGCCGACTTCGACGGTGACCAGATGGCCGTGCACGTGCCGCTGTCGTCGGAGGCGCAGTCCGAGGCCCGGGTGCTGATGCTCTCGAGCAACAACATCCTGTCCCCGGCCTCGGGTCGCCCGCTGGCGATGCCGCGACTGGACATGGTCACCGGTCTGTACCACCTGACCCGTACCGTGCCCGGCGCGCTCGGCGAGTACGCCCCGGCCGAGGGCGATCAGCTGCCGACCGGCGTGTACTCCTCTCCGGCGGAGGCCATCATGGCCGCCGACCTGGGCGAGCTGTCGATCCAGGCGACGATCCACGTGCGCCTGTCCGATCAGCGACCGACCCCCGAGCAGGAGGCCGAGCTGTTCCCCGAGGGCTGGACCCCCGGGGACGCCTGGACCGCGGAGACCACGCTGGGCCGGGTGCTGTTCAACGAGCTGCTGCCGGCGGACTACCGTTTCGTCAACGACGTGATGGCCAAGAAGGCGCAGGCCGAGATCATCAACGATCTGGCCGAGCGCTACCCGATGATCGTCGTCGCACAGACCGTGGACAAGCTCAAGGACGCGGGCTTCTACTGGGCGACCCGGTCGGGCGTGACCATCTCGATGTCGGACGTGCTCGTCCCGCCCGGCAAGGCCGAGATCCTCGAGGACTTCGAGCAGCGGGCCGAGCGGATCGAGAAGCTCTACCAGCGAGGCAAGCTCGGCAAGGAAGAGCGCAACGGCGAACTGGTCAAGATCTGGTCGGAGGCCGGTGACAAGGTCGCCGACGCGATGGAGGCCAACTACCCGGACGACAACCCGATCCCGATGATCGTGCGCTCGGGTGCGGCGGGCAACATGACCCAGGTGCGCGCGCTGGCGGGCATGAAGGGTCTGGTGACCAACCCCAAGGGTGAGTTCATCCCGCGGCCGATCAAGTCCTCGTTCCGCGAGGGCCTGACGGTGCTGGAGTACTTCATCAACACCCACGGTGCCCGTAAGGGCCTGGCGGACACCGCGCTGCGCACCGCCGACTCGGGTTACCTGACCCGTCGTCTGGTGGACGTGGCGCAGGACGTGATCGTCCGGGAGACCGACTGCGGCACCCCGCGCGGGATCACCCTGACGATCGCCGAGCCGGAGCTGGACGCGGACGCCAAGCCGACCGGGAACCTCGTGCCGGATGCGCACATGGAGACCGCGGCCTTCGCCCGCACGCTGGCCACCGACGCCACCGACGCCGACGGCACGGTGATCGTCGAGGCCGGCAGCGACCTGGGCGACCCGACCATCGAGAAGCTGCTCGATGCGGGGGTGTCCAAGGTGCGGGTGCGCTCGGTGCTCACCTGCGCCACCGGCACCGGCGTGTGCGCCAAGTGCTACGGCCGCTCGATGGCCACCGGCCAGCTCGTCGACATCGGCGAGGCGGTCGGCATCGTGGCCGCGCAGTCGATCGGTGAGCCCGGTACCCAGCTGACCATGCGTACGTTCCACCAGGGCGGCGCCGGCGGCGAGGACATCACCGGCGGTCTGCCGCGCGTGCAGGAGCTGTTCGAGGCGCGCGTGCCCAAGGGCATGGCGCCGATCTCCGAGCAGGCCGGACGCATCCGTCTGGAGGAGGACGAGCGGTTCTACACGATCACCGTCATCCCCGACGACGGGGGCGACGAGGTCGTGTACGACAAGCTGTCCAAGCGTCAGCGCCTGGCCAAGCACCGTCCCGAGGGTGAGCAGTACGAGCGCACCCTGGCCGACGGCGACCACATCGAGGTCGGGCAGCAGCTGCTCGAAGGCGCGGCCGATCCGCACGAGGTGCTGCGGATCATGGGCCCGCGCGACGTGCAGGTCCACCTGGTCCACGAGGTCCAGGAGGTCTACCGGGCGCAGGGCGTGTCGATCCACGACAAGCACATCGAGGTCATCGTCCGCCAGATGCTGTCGCGGGTGACGATCATCGATTCGGGCGCGACGGAGTTCCTGCCCGGCTCGCTGGTCGAGCGTGCCGAGTTCGACAACGCCAACCGCCAGGCGGTCAGCGAGGGCAACGAGCCGGCCGCGGGCCGTCCGGTGCTCATGGGCATCACCAAGGCCTCGCTGGCGACCGACTCGTGGCTGTCGGCGGCCTCCTTCCAGGAGACCACCCGGGTGCTCACCGATGCGGCGATCAACCGTCGCAGCGACTCCCTGGTGGGCCTGAAGGAGAACGTCATCATCGGTAAGCTCATCCCGGCCGGTACCGGCATCAACCGTTACCGTCACATCCAGGTCGAGCCGACCGAGGAGGCCCGTGCCGCCGCATACGCGGTGCCGGCCTACGACGACAGCTTCTACAGCCCGGACGCCGGCTTCGGCGACAGCACCGGTGCCGCGGTGCGGTTGGACGACTTCCCGTTCTCCGACGACTTCCGCTGATGCGGTAGTCGCACCCGGCGACACGAAGGCCGCGGGGCCCGAGCAGACCATCCGGTCGGCTCGGGCCCCGCGGCCGTTTGCGCGGTCCGGTGCCCGGCGCATGTGCAGGGCGCCGAGGCGGTGATCAGTCGGTGCGTACGGCGGTGACCGCGATCTCCGGCAGCGGCTCACCGGGCGCGAGCGCCGACCAGTCGGCCGCGGTCCGCAGCACGATCAGCCCGGCCGGCGGCAGCCCGGCGTCGAGTCCGTGGGCGCTCGCACCCGCCGGATCCAGCTCCGCGGCCGCCTGCGGCAGCCCGGGGAAGTGTCCGACCACCAGCAGGGTGCGCACGGTCTCGTCGGTCTCGGAGACCAGGGTGCGCACGGTGTCCGGATCGGCCAGATACAGCCCCGACGGGAACTCGGCCGGGGCCGTCACCCCGGCCGCGTCGAGGGTCTGCCGGGTGCGCAGGGCCGGCGAGCACAGCACCCGATCGACCCGGTGCCCGCCCGGGCGGGCACCGAGCCGGCGCGCCTGCGCGGTGCCGGCTGTGGAGAGCGGGCGCTCGACATCGGCGACGCCGAGCGGATCGGCGGCGTGTCCGTGACGCAACAGCAGCAGAGTGCGGTCCATGCCCGCACCGTAACCGCTCGGCGCGCGGTCCCGTCGGTACAGGCATACGATCAGGGGTACTGCGGGACGGGGCCCGCAGGTGAGCGATGGTGGGTGATCGTCATGGGGTCGACGCCCCGGGTGGATCGTTCGATCCTGCAGCGGCCGCGGCTGTACCGCGCACTGGACAACGATGTGACCGTGACGGTGCTGCACGGCCCGGCCGGTGCCGGTAAATCCACGGTCATCGACCAGTGGGAGCGCACGACGGAGACGGTCGTGGCACGGGTGCCCGCACCCGAACGGGGGCGCCGGCCGGCGGCGTTCTGGCTGGCCGTGGACACCGCCCTCGGCGTCGCCGGCGTGCCGGACGGCGACGGACCGGGGCTCGGCGGCGATGCGGAGATCGGCCCGGCCGACATCGCCCGGCGACTGCGCGCCCCGGACTGCCCCGATGTGACCCTGGTCCTGGCCCACCCCGATCGGGTCGACGATCCGTGCATGGAGCAGCAGCTCGCCGCGCTCGCGGTGGACCATGTGCGGCTGCGGCTGATCGTCGAACTGCGCAGCCCCGGCTGGTTCGCCGGCGCCGACATGGTCGGCGAACGTCGGCTGGTGGGGCCGAGGGCGTTGGCGATGACGCAGGGCGAGACCGCCGAGCTGTTCGTCCAGGTCCAGCCGGGTCTGGCGTCCCGTCCCGAACTGCTCGGCTGGCTGCACGCCGAGGTGGGTGGCAATCCGCTGCTCGCCCGGGCCGTGACCCCGGTGCTGTGGCAGTTCGAGCAGTCCACCGGACCGGGCGACGACGCGGTGGCACGCGAGGCGCTGATCTCCGCGGTCGAGGACACCATGCTCGCGTCCGCGGCCGCAGACCCGGAACTGGACACGTTCATCGACGCGGCCGTGGCCGCGGCGATCACCGGACGGATCGGCGGTCCGGTCTTCGACGAGATCGCCGGTGTGCACGCGCAACGCGCCGGTGAACAACTCGCGATCCTCGCCCGCGCCGACGACGCCCGCACCCTGGCTCCGGTCGCCCGCCGGGCCGGGACGGACATGGTGCGCCGGTCGCAGGCGGCCTCGGTCGCGGCCGTGGCCGGCCGGGTGCTCCGCCTGCTCGAGGGCGGTGACGACGTCCCGGCCCTGCTGCGTGCGGCGGTGGCGCTGGGGGACTGGCAGCGGGTGCGTGACGTGCTGATCACCCGCTGGCCGCACGTGGCGGTGGCGGATCCGGAACTGCTGCGTACCGCGATCCTGGCGCTGCCGGAGGCGGTGGTCGCCCCCGACGGACGCGCCCAGGCGATGCGGGCCATGTATTCCGGTCTCGGCAGGCAGGACTGGCGCGAGCCGGTCGGCATCCGGCGCGTCGGCACGGCGCTCGCCGGGGCGCACGGGGAACCGTTGGAGACGATCGATGCGCTCGGCCGCGGCACGCTGGCGATGATCATGGCCCGCACCGACGGACGGTGGGCCGAGGCGACCGCCTGGGCCGATGCGCTGGACGGGGTCTGGGACGCCACGACCGAGGAGGAGCGGGCGGAGCTCGGCGGGGCGGCGTATCTGCTGAGCTGCCAGTGGGGGCTGACCCGACTGTGCGCGGGCGACTCGGAGGGGGCGGAGCGGCTGCTGACCAGGTCCTACAACGGTGGGGTCGCGGTCGGTGCCGCGGCGGTGGCCACCACCGCGGCGGGCGCGCTGGCCCTGTTGGCCGCGATGGCCGCGGACATCGAACAGGCCTGCCGGTGGTCGGAGGCGGAGCGGCGCGCCGCCGACAGCGTCGCCGGCGGGCGCGGCGCGGTGGATCCGGCGGCCCGACACCCGGGTCTGCTGGCCTCGGTGCTCACCGCGGTCGCGCGCATGGATCCGGAGGCGTTGGCGGCGGCGGAGACCCGTGCCCAGGTGGCCACCACACTGCCGGAGATGTGGTGGGTGCACGAGTACGGCCGCGCCCACGCCCAGCTGCTCGCCGGTCGGCCGGAGGCCGGGATCGACCGGCTGCGGCGGGTGCGCCAGCGCCGCGGCGGCCGTCCCGAACCCGATGTGGCGGCGACCCGGATGCTCGACCGGGCCCAGGTGCGCCTGTCGATCGCCGCCGGGCGTGGGGATGAGGCGCTGGTGCTGCTGGGCGATCAGGGCGACGGCGGAGACGACACGGTGTGCCGGGCGCGGGTCGCCCTGTTGGCCGGCGACCCGCCCCGGGCGGAGATGCTGGCCCGGCAGGTGCTGAGCGAGTCCGCGGTGCCGGCGGTCCAGGTGCAGGCCGGGCTGCTGGTCGCGGCGGCCGCGGTGCGCAGCGGCCGGATCGCCGAGGCGGCCGTGGAGGTGGACCGGCTGTGGGAGGCGGCCGCGGCGGAAGGCCTCGCGCGGTCGACGCTCACCATGTCGCGGGCCGATCGGGCGGTGCTGCTGGACGAGGCGGAGTTGGACCCGCAGCTGCGTGCGCTGTGGACGGCGGAATCGGACGTGGAGATCTATCCGGACGCGATGGCGCTGATCGCGTTGACCCCGCGCGAGCGGGAGATGCTGATCCTGCTGGGCGCCGGGCTGACCCCGGCCGGGGTGGCCGACCGGCTCGAGATCTCCCGCAACACCGTCAAGTCGCAGCTGCGCACGGCCTACCGCAAACTCGGCGCCGGTTCGGCCGGTGAGGCGGTGTCCGAGGCGCACCGGCTCGGACTGTTCTGACCCCGCGCGGGCGGCGGCCGGCGCGGTGTGGGGCAGATCATCACGCCGCGCGTTGTACAGGTCCGGCCTCCCGACTAGCGTGACGGGGATGGTGCCCCGGCCAGGATGTGCACCGGATCTTCGCGGGCTCCCGCATCCTCGGGTCGCCCGGACCTCGCTCGGAACGGAAAGACCTCACTGATGACGCCCACGCCCGCTCCCGCGGCCACCCCGCAGTCCGATCCGGACAAGCTCGACGCCACGGTCTTGAAGATCGCCGGGGTGATCGTGATCGGCGCGATCATGTCGATCCTCGACGTGACCGTGGTGTCGGTGGCGATCCCGACCTTCCAGGAGGACTTCGGCGGCGCGTCCTACGCCTCGGTCGCCTGGACGATGACCGCCTACACCCTGGCCCTGGCCACGGTGATCCCGGTGACGGGGTGGGCGGCGGACCGGTTCGGCACCAAACGGCTCTACATCACCGCGCTGGTGCTGTTCATCCTCGGTTCGGTGGCCTGCAGTTTCGCCTGGGACCTCGGATCGCTGATCGGTTTCCGGGTGCTGCAGGGGCTCGGCGGCGGCATGCTGATGCCGCTGGGCATGACGATCATGACCCGG
Organism: Actinomycetes bacterium; assembly: GCA_021793835.1. Lineage (GTDB taxonomy): Bacteria > Actinomycetota > Actinomycetes > Mycobacteriales > Mycobacteriaceae > Tomitella. Next base: position 8,398 of record JAJYRZ010000024.1, read on the forward strand.
GCGGCCGGCCCGCGCCGGATGGGCCGGGTCATGGCGGTGCTGGGAATCCCGATGCTGCTCGGGCCCATCGCCGGCCCGATCCTGGGCGGCTGGCTGATCGAGATCGCCAGCTGGCACTGGATCTTCCTGATCAACGTGCCGATCGGTGCGCTGGCACTGGTCGCGGCCTACCTGGTGCTGCCCGGTGACCGCCCGCAGCCGAGCGAATCGTTCGACCTGATCGGCATGCTGCTGCTCTCCCCGGGGCTGGCGCTGTTCCTGTTCGGCGTCTCGTCGATCCCGGAGACCCAGACCGTGGCCGCCACCCGCGTGCTGGTGCCCGGCCTGATCGGGCTGGCGCTGGTGGCCCTGTTCGTGCTCCACGCGCTGCGCGCCCGCAACCCGCTGATCGACCTGGGCCTGTTCGGCAACCGGCAGCTGACCTTCGCGGTGATCACCACGGCGGTGTTCATCATCGCGTTCATGGGCACCGGGCTGCTGATCCCCAGCTACTTCATGCAGGTGCGCGGGGAGACCACCCTGGCCGCCGGCCTGCTGGTCGCCCCGCAGGGCATCGGCGCGATGCTCACCATGCCGATCGCCGGCCGCCTGGTCGACCGCATCGGACCGGGCCGGATCGTGCTGGTCGGCCTCACCGTGATCGCGGTGGGCATGGGCATGTTCACCCGGGTCGGCGGTGACACCTCCTACGCCTACCTGCTGTCCTCGCTGTTCATCATGGGCCTGGGCATGGGATCGACGATGATGCCGTTGATGACCGCCGCACTGGCCACGCTCACCGACGAGAAGGTCGCGCGCGGATCGACGCTGATGAACATCGTCCAGCAGACCGCCGGATCGATCGGCACCGCGACCATGTCGGTGGTGCTGACCGGGCAGCTGATCGGCAAGGGGCTGCAGGACGCGGCCGACGGGGCCGACCCGGTCGACGCCGCCGATGCGGCCGCCGAACTGGCGGCCCTGCCGCCCGAGCAGCTGGCCGAGATGCCGGTCGAGTCGCTGGTGCTGCTGCCGCCGGAGACCGCGGCGACCCTGCCCCAAGAGCTGCAGCTGCAGATCCAGCAGGTGGCCGCCGGGATCCAGGAGTCGATGGGCACCTCGTTCGGCAACACCTTCATCGTCGCGACCGTGCTGATCGCCTGCGCCCTGGTCCCCGCGTTCTTCCTGCCGCGCAAGGTGGTCACCCCGACCCCGGTGGGGGCGGAGCCGGTCGGCGCCACCGACGGCGCGGCGGACCATTAGGTTGATACAGTCCGCGCGTGCACACCGGTGACCGTCTGACGCGGAGCCGGCCGCGGTATCGGCCGGCGGCCCTGGCGTTGCTCGTCGCTGCGCTGGTGGCCGGTTGTGGATCGAGCCCGGACCAGGCGCCGCCCGCCGAGCAGGAGGAGGCCGGGCACAGCGAGTTCGATGCGGCAGTGCCGGGCCCGTTCCTCGGCACCTGCGGATCGGCCACCGCCGACCGGGTCGCGGACGTGCTGCCGGGTCCCGCACTGGTCGAGGTGCGCACCGGGGTCGGCTGCGACTGGCGTGCACCGGGTACCGGGGAGGGCGCATCGTTCACCTGGTACCGGGGCAGCCCGATCGGACGGGAACGTGCCCTGGTCGAGGCGACGGGCCGGCGGGTGCAGGAGCTGTCGATCGGGGACTTCGACGGCTATGTCGCACGCCAGGGCGAAGGATGGATCTGCGAGGTGGCGCTGGGCGTGGAGGAGGACTTCTTCCTGTGGTCGGTGGCCGGGGCGTATCCGGGTGTGGACCTGTGTGCGGCGGCCACCGAGCTGGCCACCGGCACGGTCGAGGGCGCGCGGTGACCGCGCGTGGGCGGCGGCTGCGTGCCGGCGGCGGGGCGGCGGTGCTGGCCGCGGCACTGCTGCTCACCGGTTGCGCGTCCGGATCCGGCACCGCCGATCCGGAACCGGCGGAGCGTGACGAGGCGGCCGAGTACGTGCGGCTGCTCGAGGAGTGCGAGATCGTCTCCGACGAGCGCATCGCGCAGATCGTCGGCGTCGACGGGGTGCGCAACACCTTCCACGGCGCGGTGTGCCGCTGGGAGGTCGCCGGCGCCGGCCCGGAGGCGTCGGTGACGCTGAACTGGTTCGAGCGCGGCTCGATGCGCACCGAGAAGTCGGCGGCCGAACAGATGGGCTACACGGTCGACAACGAGAAGATCGGCGGCGCGGTCGTCTACGTCATGCGTGATCCGGACGACCCGCAGACCTGCGGGGCGACCGTGCGGGCCCCGGGCGCCGGAGTGGTCGGCTGGTGGGTCACCGGACACCCCGATCCGTGCCCGGCCGCGTGGGGGCTGGCCGAGGCGACCCTGTCGCACTCCTACTGATCCCCCGCCCGGGACGGGGCGGCGCGTCGGTCCGACTTGGACGGTCGTCCGGCGACCCGGGTCGTCCGCGGCGGGTGGCGCCGACTTTAATGGGGGTGTGACCCAGGACGGTAAGGCTCTGCTCGACGACCCAGTCAACACCGCGTTGGGAGTGCGGCTGCACAGCCACGCGGCGGACGGACTGACCTATGCGCAACTGCTCGGTCGACGCTTCCACGACCACCGGGGCCAATCGACCCTGGCCTCGGTCGGCGTGCTGGTCGAGACCGCCATCGCCGGCACCGTGTACGCCGCGCTGCCCGGCGGGCGCCGCTCGGTGGCCGCTTCGCTGACCGTCAACGCCGCCCAGCCGTTGCCCGACGCCGACGAGGTCGTGGCACAGGGCCGCAGCCGGCATGTGGACCTGCAGGCGGGCACCGGACTGGCCTCCGGTGTGGTGCGCGACTCGGCGGGTGCGGTGTGCGCGACCGTCTCCGCCCGCGGGGTCGTGGTCGAACGTCCCGTCGACCATTCCGGGGCCACCGCACCGGTGCAGGATCTGGACGTCGAGACCGGGCCGGGCGTGCAGACCGGGCCGTCGGGCGACGAACTGGCCGAGCGCCTGGGCCTGGACGTGGTGCAGGCGATCGCCTTCGGCGACATCCCGCGCGGCCCGCTGGCCGACCTGCTGGGCCTGGAGGTCCGGCTGGTGCGCACCGGTTCGGTGACCGGGGTGTTCACCCCGCAGGAGTGGATGGCCAACTCGATGGGCACACTGCAGGGCGGGGTGCTGCTGGCGGTGGCCGATCAGGTGTGCGGGCTGGCCGCCGAGACCGCGACCGATCCGGGAGAGCGGTACCGGGTGCTGGATCTGCGCACCGACTTCGTGCGCTCCCCCGAGGTCAGCGGTCCCGACATCCGCTTCGAAGCCGATGTGGTGCGGGCCGGCCGGCGCATCGAGCTGGTCGAGGCGCGCATCTCCACCGACCGGGGACGGCTGTTGACCACCGCCTGGGCGTCGGTGCAGCGCTACTGACCGGCCGGGCCGGGCGCCGCCGCGGCCCGGTTCACCACAGCTCGGCCGCCGGGGTGTCCGGTGAGATCTCCACGCCGAGAGCGCGCAGGTTGCCGTCGAGCAGCAGCCAGATGCTGCGCCCGAGCAGCGCGCCGAGCCCGTCCGCGCCGATGCTCTTCTCCGGCCGGGCGATCCACCGGTTGACCGGGGCGTCCACCATGCCGATCAGCGCGAAGGCGAGCGTCTCGGCGATGTCGTCGTCGGCGCCGTGGCTGGTGAGCACGGTCGAGATGATCGCGCCCAGGCGCACCGCCAGCGCCGTCTTGGTGCCGGTGACCGCCTTGGAGTCGGTGGTGCGCCGGGTCGCCGACCCCAGGGACAGGAACTGGTGCAGTCGCGGATGGTCGGAGATCCACGTCAGGTAGGTGTCGACCGCCTCGGTGATCGCTTCGCGCACGGTGCCCGCGGGCGTGAACACCGGGGTGAGCACCTCGAGCAGGTCGGTCAGGATGCGCGCGCGGATCGCCTCGTCGAGGTCGCCGCGGTCGGCGAAGTGTCGGTAGACCACCGAGCGCGGCAGGTCGGCCTGCGCGGCGATGGTGCCGACCCCCACCGCGGAACCGTCCCGGTCGATCGCGGCGATCGCCGAGGTCAGGATGTGTTCGCGCCGGCGGGCCTTGTGCGCGTCCCAGCGGGTGGACCGGCCGTCCGGCGGGCCGGTGCGGCCGCGTGTTCCGGGCCGGGAGCCCTTGTCGTCGGTGGCCGGCGGGGCGGCTGCGTGGTCTGCGGAGCCGGCGCCGTCGTCGTCGGCGCGGGAGCGGGTTGAGCGGGACACGCCCCCCACAGTAGACGGCCCGGTGTTGACGAGACGTGCTGTCTCACTTAACTTGTTGTGACAACGTGTCGCACCAACTTTGAGTGGGAAGGATCGACGAGCGCATGGCAGCACGGGTCTTCGTGATCGGGGTGGGGATGACCCCCTTCGTCAAACCGGGTGCACGGGAATGGGACTACCCGGAGATGGCGCGGGAGGCCGGCCAGGCCGCCCTGGCCGACGCCGGCATCGACTACCGGAAGGTCGGCCAGGCCTACGCCGGCTACGTCTACGGCGAATCGACCTCCGGTCAGCGGGCGGTCTACGAGCTCGGCCTGACCGGCATCCCGGTGGTCAACGTCAACAACAACTGCTCCACCGGGGCCTCGGCGCTGTTCCTGGCCGCCCAGGCGGTGCGCGGGGGCACGGTCGACTGCGCACTCGCGCTCGGCTTCGAGAAGATGCAGCCCGGTTCGCTCGGCACCACCTACGACGACCGTGAACAGCCGCTGATGCGGCACCTGCTGGCGCTGGCCGAACTGCAGGAGTTCGCGATGCCGCCCGCGCCCTACATGTTCGGCGCGGCCGGGTTGGAGCACATGGAGCGGTTCGGCACCACGGCCGAGCAGTTCGCGCAGATCGCGGTGAAGAACCACCGCCACTCGGAGCACAACCCGTACGCCCAGTTCCGCGACGTCTACACCCTCGAGCAGATCACCGAATCGCGTGCCATCCACGGGCCGCTGACCAAGCTGCAGTGCTCGCCGACCTCGGACGGGGCGGCCGCGGTGATCGTGGCCGGCGAGGATTTCGTGGCCGCCCGCGATCTGGCCGATCGCGCGGTGGAGATCACCGGTCAGGCGATGGTCACCGACATGGAGTCGACCTTCGCCGACCAGAGCGCGTTGTCGCTGGTGGGGGCACAGATGTCCCGGGCCGCGGCCGAACAGGTCTACGCCCAGGCCGGGATCGGTCCGGACGATCTGGACGTGATCGAACTGCACGACTGCTTCTCCACCAACGAGCTGCTCACCTACGAGGCGCTCGGGCTGTGCGCCGAGGGCGAGGGCGGCCGGCTCGTCGACGACGGCGCCACCACCTACGGCGGACGCTGGGTGGTCAACCCCTCGGGCGGGCTGATCTCCAAGGGTCACCCCCTGGGCGCGACCGGATTGGCCCAGACCGCCGAGATGACCTGGCAGCTGCGCGGCGACGCCGAGGGCCGCCAGGTGGGTGGGGCGCGCGCCGCGCTCGCTCACAACATCGGCCTGGGCGGGGCCGTGGTCGTCACCGCCTTCCAACCTGCCGAGCGCTGACCGCGCCCGGACCACCGACCTCTGCACGACACATCTATCGAAGGAGTAACCGTCATGGCTTCCGTCTCCGTCTCCGCACCCCTGCCGCTGGCGCCCGAGAAGACCTGGGACGCGCTGTCGGACCTGTCCCGCTGGGAGGACTGGCTGACCATCCACCAGGGGTGGAAATCCGAACTGCCCACCGACGTCGCGGTCGGCGTGCGCTTCACCGAGGTCGTCTCGGTGATGGGCATGGCCAACAAGATCGACTGGGAGGTCACCGAGGTCGACGCCCCGCACATGGTCACCATCGCCGGCGTGGGGATGGCCGGGGTGAAGGTGCAGTTCGTGTTGCGGGTGTCCGAGGGCGACGGACCGGACTCCGCGATCGCGGCGATCGAGGCCGAGTTCAAAGGCACGATGATCGTCGGCCCGATCGGTAAGGCCGTGGCCAAGCACGCCAAGGCCGACCTGGAGACCTCGCTGGCCAAGTTCGCCGAGCTCTACGGATAAGGGGCGGCGATGAGCACCGACACCACCGCGAAAGCGACCTTCGACGGCTCCGGGCTCGGGCAGTGGACCGAATCGGAGGTCTTCGAGGTCACCGCCGAGCGGATCGCCGAGTACGCGGCGGCGACCAACGATCCGATCCCCGCCCACCGGGCCGGGGACGTGGCACCGCCGGTGTTCGCGGTGGTGCCGGTGTTCACCTCGATGGCCCCGGCGGCACTCGAGGTGGCACCGGTCGAGCTGCTGATGCGGCTGGTCCACGGCGAACAGGACTTCCGGTTCCACCGCCCCATCCGGCCCGGCGACCGGCTCACCGCGCGTGCGAAACCGACCGGGTACCGGTCCCTGGCGACCGGCTCGACCGTCACCGTCTACGCCGAGACCCGGGACGCGGCCGGAGAGCTGGTCAACGAGCAGTATCTGACCGCGTTCTTCCGCGGCGTCGACGCCGGGCCCGGGGAGGGCGAGCACGCGCCCGGGCACGGCTTCGACGAGGCGCTGCGCAGCAGTGAACCGGCGCTGACCGCGGTGCAGCGCATCGACGAGGACCAGACCTTCCGCTACGCACCGGCCTCGGGCGATCCGGTGCCGATCCACCTCGACGACGAGTTGGCGCGGATGGCCGGACTGCCCGGGATCATCAACCACGGGCTGTGCACGATGGCGTTCACCTCCTGGGCGGTGCTGACCGAGCTCGCCGGCGGCGACACCGCGCGGCTGCGCCGACTCGCGGTCCGCTTCGCCCGGCCGGTACTGCCCGGACAGGAGATCGTCACCCGGGCCTGGCACGCCGACCCGGGGCCGTATTCCTCCGACAGGGCACGGACCTACGCCTACGAGACCATCGTCGACGACCCGGACGCCGGCGCCGTGGCCGTCATCCGCGACGGGCTCGCCGTGATCGCCGACCGGTAGCCCCGCGCATCACCATCGACCCGCCGCGCCCGCTCTTCTGAGCCGCGCGCGGCGCGGGACCTCTTTCTGTCGAAAGGACACAGCACCATCATGGGAACTCTGGACGGACGGGTGGCGATCGTCACCGGCGCGGGCCGCGGCATCGGCCGTGAACACGCCCTGGCACTGGCCGCCGAAGGTGCGGCCGTCGTGGTCAACGACCTCGGCGGGGACAACGACGGCACCGGCGCCGACTCCGGCCCGGCCCACGACGTCGCCCGCGAGATCGTGGCGGCCGGCGGGCGGGCGAGCGCCAACACCGACTCGGTCTCGGCCTGGTCGGGGGCGGCCGGTCTGATCGACCAGGCGGTAGCCGAATTCGGTCGCCTCGACGTGCTGGTCAACAACGCCGGGATCCTGCGCGATGCGTTCCTGGCCTCGATGACCGAGGAGCAGTGGGACGCGGTGATCGACGTGCACCTCAAGGGCCACGCCGCGATGCTGCACCACGCGGCAGCGCACTGGAAGGAGCGCAGCAAGGCCGCCGACGAGGTCACCGCGTCGGTGATCAACACCGCCTCGGCCTCGGGGACGTTCATGCCCAACGCCGGGCAGGGCAACTACGGCGCCGCCAAGGCCGGCATCGCCGCCCTGACCCAGGTCGGGGCCGACGAGCTCGAACGTTACGGGGTGCGGGTCAACGCCATCGCCCCGATCGCGCGCACCCGGCTCACCCTGGCCACCCCGGGGATGAGTGCTCTGTTCGCCGCCGAGGTGCCCGAGGGGGAGTTCGACCCCTTCGACCCGGCCAACATCTCCCCGCTGGTGGTGCGCCTGGCCGCGGCCGACTGCGCGGTCACCGGCAAGGTCTTCGCCGTCCAAGGCGGGGCGATCACCGAACTGATCGGCTGGCAGGGCGGCGAACCGGTCGAGACCGACGGGCCGTGGACGGTCGCCGACATCGCCGAGCGGATCGGGTGAGCGCCGTGGCACGCACCGACTACGAACTGGGCCTGGGACTGTCGGCGGAGCACCGCGACCTGGCCGACGCGGTCGCCGGGCTGGCCGACAAGACCATCACCGCCGAGGCGGTGCGCGCAGCCCTGGAGGCGCGCGAGGCCGGCGAGGTCCCCGGCTTCCACGCCGATCTGGTCGCCCACGACCTGATGGGCCTGGCCGTGCCCGAACCGCTCGGCGGGGCGGGCGGCGGGATGCTCGCCGCGGCCGTCGCGCTCGAGGCGCTGGGGCGCCGCGCCGTGCCCGGCCCCACGATCCCGACGATCCTGGCCGCAGCCGTGCTCGGCGCCGCAGACACCACGGCGGACGGGCTGCTGGGCCGGCTGCTCGGCGGTACCGAGACCGCCGCGGTGACCCTCGATCAGGGCCTGACCGCTACCGCGGACGGGGCGGGCGGCTGGATCGTCACCGGCACGATCGAGGCGGTGCCCGGCGGGGCGCAGGCCCGGTCGGTGATCGCCCCGGCGACGACCGACACCGGCGAGACCGTGTGGACGGTGCTCGCCGGCGACGCGGTCACCTGCACAGAGCAGGACGGGCTGGACCTGCTGCGCCGGGCCGGCCGCCTGGTCGCCGATCAGGCGCCGGTGCCCGCGGCCCGGGTGCTCGCGGTGGCCTCGGCGCGGGTGCGCGCCCTCGCCTCAGTCGTCTACGGGGCCGAAGCGCTCGGCGTGCTGGCCTGGTGCACGGCCACCGCGTCCGAATACTCCCGCACCCGGGTGCAGTTCGGCCGGCCCATCGGCGCCTTCCAGGCGGTCAAACACGCCTGCGCGCGGATGGGGGTCGGGCTCGAACAGGCCCGGGCTGCGGTGTGGGACGCGGCCGCGGCCCTGGACTCCGGCGACGAGGGCGCGGACCGGGCGGGGGAGGTCGCCGCGGCACTGGTGCCCGAACTGGTCGTCGAGGCCGCCGAGTCGTGCATCCAGGTGCACGGCGGCATCGGCTTCACCTGGGAGCACGACGCACACCTGTACTACCGGCGCGCGCTCGCCATCCGGGCCGCGCTCGGTCCGCACACCGACCGGATCGAACGCGTCGCCGCCTCCGCACTGGCCGCGCCGCTGCGCGGGGCCCGGATCGATCTGCCCGATGAGGCCGACGCGCTGCGCCCGCCGATCGCGGCGGAGCTCGCCGAGATCGCCGCGATCGACGACGAGGACGATCGACTCGCCGCCCTCGGCGACGGCGGCTGGGTGCTGCCGCACCTGCCGCGCCCCTACGGACGCGGGGCCGGACCGCTCGAGCAGATCGTCATCGCCGAACAGATCGACCGGGCCGGCATTGAGATGCCGCAGCTGCTGATGGGCAACTGGGCGGTGCAGGCGATCGTCGCGCACGGCACCGAGGAGCAGAAGCGCGACCTGGTCGTGCCCACCCTGCGCGGGGAGACCGTGTGGTGCCAGCTGTTCTCCGAACCCGGCGCGGGCTCGGACCTGGCCTCGCTGACCACCAAGGCGGTCAAGGTCGACGGCGGCTGGCAGGTGACGGGCCAGAAGATCTGGACCTCGGTGGCGCAGTTCGCCGAATGGGCGATGCTCATCGCGCGCACCGATCCGGCCGCGCCCAAACACGACGGCATCACCTATTTCGTCCTCGACATGGCCACCCCGGGCATCACGGTCCGCCCGCTGCGCGAGATGACCGGATCGGCACTGTTCAACGAGGTGTTCTTGGACGAGGTGTTCATCCCCGACGCACACGTGGTCGGCGAGGTGAACCGGGGCTGGCAGGTCGCCCGCACCACGCTCGCCGGCGAACGGGTGGCGCTGAGCCAGAAGATGGAGGCCTACGCCACCGATGCGGATCTGATCGAGTTCGCCACCGGCCGCCCCCTCGACCCGGTGGCCCGGCACCGTTTCGGCGAACTGATCGCACGCAGTCAGGCGATCGACCTGATCGGCTCGCGCGCGGTACTCCAGCAGCTCGCCGGCACCGACGCCTCGACCACCTCCTCGGTCGGCAAACTGTTGGCGATGGGCATCGGTCAGTCGATCGCCGAGTTCGTGGTCGACCAGCTCGGTCCGGCCGCGGTGGCGGCGGTGCCCGGCCAGCCCAGCGACAAGGCCATCGAACAGCTGCTGGCCGGAAGGGCGACCACCATCTACGGCGGCACCACCGAGGTGCAGCTGAACGTGATCGCCGAGCGCATGCTGGGTCTGCCGCGCGATTGACCCGGCCGCCGCCTCGGCGGCCGGTGCGAGGGGGGAAGGTGCGGCCCGCAGTCGGGGCGGGCGCGCACCCGGTCCGGGGGGGTGTGGGCGGGGCCGGGCGGGCCGCAGGGCGGTCGTCCGGCCCCGCCCGGCGCTCGTGCCCCGGCTCAGCCGAGTACGGCGGCGATCCCGGCGATGATCGGCACCGCAGCAACCGTGGTGACCAGACCGGTGTCGCGGGCGAGCACCTCGCCGCGGCCGTATCGGGAGGCGTAGACGAACACGTTCTGCGCCGTCGGCAGCGCGGCGACCACCACCACGGCCGACAGTTCACCGCCCGTGAGCCCGAAGCCGAACCGGGCCAGCAGATACGCCACGGCGGGCTGGAGAAGCGCCTTGCCGACCGCTGCCAGCGCGACGTCGCGGCGCGGGGAGACCCCGCGTTGGAGCACCCGGGCCCCGGCGAGCGAGAGCCCGAACGCCACCAGCGCGCCGGGCACCGCGGCCCCGCCCACCAGGGTGACCGCCTCGCCGAGCGGGCCGGGCGCGGTCGTGCCGGCCAGCGACAGCGCGAGTCCGATCAGCCCGCCCCAGACGATCGGGTTGGCCAGGATCGACCGGGCCACCTGGCCTGCCGCACCGGCCCGGCCGGTGGTGGTCACGTCCAGCACCGTGAGCGCGACCGGTGCGTAGACGATGATCTGGAACAGCATCACCGGGGCCACCAGCGCCGCGTCACCGAGCACGAACACCGCGATCGGGATGCCCAGGTTGCCGCCGTTGAGATACGAGGCGGACAGCGCGCCGACCGTGGTCTCCGGCCAGGGCCGGCGCCACACCGTGCGGGCTGCCAGCGCGTAGGCGGCGCCGACCAGGACGGCGGAACCTGCGGCCACCCCGAGACCGGCGGAGAACAGCTGCGCCGGATCGGCGCGTGAGACCACGTCGATCAGCAGGGCCGGGGTGGCCAGATAGAACACCAGCCGGGTGATCACCTGCTGACCGTCCGCGCCCAACACCCCGGTGCGGCCGAGCAGATAGCCGGCCGCGATGACCAGGAAGATCACCGCGAACCCGGACAGCACGGCGGTCATGCGGGCCACTCCTCACCGATGCGCGCGGACGGAAAGGGCATCGTATCGCCCGTGGTCTAGGGTGCCGTGGTGACCGAATCCCAGCCCGCGTCGTCGGTGGTGCCCGAGGCCGACCAGGACCGCAGCACCTCGGTGCGCGCGGCACTGCGCTCCCCGCGGCGGATCAAGACCGAACTGCTGGCCGGGCTCGTGGTGGCGCTCGCGCTGATCCCGGAGGCGATCTCGTTCTCGGTGATCGCCGGGGTGGACCCGAAGGTCGGGTTGTTCGCCTCGGTGACCATGGCGATCACCATCGCGATCGCCGGCGGACGACCGGCGATGATCTCGGCGGCCACCGCCGCGGTCGCCCTGGTCATCGCCCCGGTGATGGCCGAACACGGTCTCGATCACCTGATCGCCACGGTGCTGCTCGGCGGGGTGATCCAGGTGCTGCTGTCGGCCGCCGGGGTGGCGCGCCTGCTGCGGTTCATCCCGCGCAGCGTGATGATCGGCTTCGTCAACGCGCTGGCGATCCTGGTGCTGCTCGCCCAGCTCCCGCACCTGATCTCGGTGCCGTGGCCGGTCTATCCGCTGGTGGCGGCCGGATTGGTGATCGTCTTCGCCCTGCCGAAGGTGTTCACCGCCGTGCCCGCACCACTGGTGGCGATCGTGGTGCTCACCGCGGTGGTCGCGATCTTCGGCTGGCAGGTGCCCGACGTCGCCGACGAGGGCGAACTGCCGACCACATTGCCGACTTGGATGGTCCCGGACGTGCCGTGGACCTGGCAGACCCTGACCATCATCGGCCCCTATGCGCTGGCGATGGCGCTGGTGGGGCTGCTCGAGTCACTGCTGACCGCCAAACTGGTCGACGACATCACCGACACCCACTCGAACAAGACCCGCGAGGGCATCGGCCAGGGCGTGGCGAATCTGATCACCGGCCTCTTCGGCGGCATGGGCGGCTGCGCGGTGGTCGGCCAGACGATGATGAACGTCAAGGCGGCCGGGGCGCGCACCCGCCTGTCCACCTTCGCGGCCGGGGCGTTCCTGCTGGTGCTGCTGCTCGGGCTGGGTGAACTGGTCGGCGCGATACCGATGGCCGCGCTGGTCGCGGTGATGATCATGGTCGCCGCGGCCACCTTCGACTGGCATTCGGTCGCCCCGCGCACCCTGCGGGTGATGCCGCGCTCGGAGACGGCGGTGATGATCGTGACCGTGGTGGCGACCGTGGCCACCGGGAACCTGGCGATCGGAGTGATCGGCGGAGTGCTGGTCGCGGCCGTGCTCTTCGCCCGCCGGGTCGCGCACCTGACCGTTGTCGAGCGGGTGGAGGCCGATCCGGAGGCCGGCACCGACACCGTCACCTATCGGGTCCGCGGACAGCTCTTCTTCGCCTCGTCGAACGATCTGGTGTACCGCTTCGACTACCGCGGTGATCCGCCCGAGGTGCGCATCGACCTGTCGGCGGCCGAGGTGTGGGACGCCTCCTCGGTGGCCACCCTCGATGTGATCGTGCGCAAATACGCGGCCCGCGGGACCCGCGCCGAGATCACCGGCCTCGGCGGGGCGAGTAGGGCCCGGCTCGACCGGCTCACCGGGCGGCTCGGCGAGGACTGAGCGGCGCCGACCCACCGAGGGTGACCTGCGACCTTCGCCAAAGGGTCGGCGAGGCAGTACTGTCGGTCGGTGACACGGGGTGCCGCCCGGACAGGAGAGGCGGCTGAGAACAGACCCGTCGAACCTGCTCCGGTTAGCACCGGCGAAGGGATGTCCCTCTCATGCTGCACCTGAACGCCTTCCTCTTCGGCTGCGGACACCACACCGCGGCCTGGCGCCACCCCGACTCTCCGGTCGAGCGGCTCGGCGAGATCACCTACTACGAACAGCTCGCCCGCACCGCCGAGCGTGGGAGGTTCGACGCGGTCTTCCTCGCCGACGGGCACGCCGTGGTCGATCCGGCCGACGGCTCCTGGTGGTTCCTCGAACCGGTCACCGCGCTGACCGCGATGGCCCGGGCGACCAGCCGCATCGGCCTGGTCACCACTGTCTCGTCGACCTTCTACACCCCCTTCCACGCGGCCCGCCAGCTCGCCTCGCTCGACCACATCTCGGGCGGACGCATCGGCTGGAACGTGGTCACCTCGATGTTCGACGCCGAGGCGCGCAATCACGGGCTCGATGCCATGCCCGCGCACGCCGAGCGCTACGGCCGGGCCGCCGAGTTCATCGACGTGGCCCACGGACTGTGGGACTCGTGGGAGCCCGATGCGCTGGTGCGCGACCGGGACGGTGTCTACGCCGACCCGGCGAAGATCCACCCGATCGACCACCGCGGGGAACATTTCCGGGTGGCCGGGCCGCTGACCGTGCCGCGCTCCCCGCAGGGCCGGCCGGTGCTGTTCCAGGCCGGGGCCTCCGAGCCGGGCCGCGACCTGGCCGCCCGCCACGCCGAGGGCGTCTACGCGGTGGCCTACGACCTGGACTCGGCCCGCGCCTACGCCGACGACGTGCGCGCCCGGGCCCGCAACCACGGCCGGGACGGACGCGAGATCGTCATCATGCCGGGACTGGTCACCTACATCGGCGCCACCGAGGCCGAGGCGCGGGCGAAGAAGGCCGAGGCCGACGCGCTGCTGCCCGACGCCGCAGCACTGGCACAGCTGTCGATGTTCACTGGACAGGACTGCAGCGACTGGGACCTGGACGGACCGGTGCCGCAGCTGCCGCCGATCGAGCAGTTCACCGGGCCGCAGGGCCGCTATCAGACGATCCTGCGGATCATCGACACCGAGCGGCCCACCGTGCGCGGACTGCTCGGCACCCTGGCCGCAGGCGGCGGGCACTGCACGATGATCGGCACCCCCGTCCAGATCGCCGATGAGATCCAACGCTGGTACGAGGCCGGCGCCGCCGACGGATTCAACCTCATGGCCCCGCTGTATCCGTCGGGGCTGGAGGAGTTCGTCGACCACGTGGTGCCCGAACTGCAGGGGCGCGGGCTCTTCCGCACCGAATACAGCGCCGCCACCCTGCGCGGACACCTGAGCGAGTAGGCCCCGTGTGCGAGGGGAGGGGCGGGGTGGTGCGGGGGCCGCACCGGCAGCCGGATCAGCGCGGAGCGGGCCGGTTCCACCGCGGCACCGCCACCCCGAGTAGGGCGCGGCCGAAGCCGCGGGCGATGTCGACCATGTCGAAGTAGTCGCGCCACCGGGTGATCACCGCGTCGTCGACGACGAACCGGCCGCACACCCAGAACCGGATCACCAGCCGGCCCAGCGCGATCTCGTCGACCCGCTCGTTGAGCACCGTCACCGGTGAGTCCGCGGGCAGCTCACCGTCTGCGCCCGCGACCACCGCGGAGGTGCGGGTGTAGACGCGGAAATCGACCGCGGGACTGGTGAGCAGTCGGATCACGGTGCGCATCTTCGCCCGCCCGCGCAGCGTCGACAGCCCGACGTTGGTGTAGACGATACGGTCGTCGAACATCGCCAGCGCCGTGGCCGGATCCTTCGCGGCCAGCGCCGCGAACAACGTGTCGATCAGCGCCTCGGCCGGGTGGGCGGGCGACGATACGGGGCGGATGTCCACTGCGGATCCCTTCGGTCGACGGTCCCTGCGTACCGTGTCACACCCCGCTCAGCGCACCGGCCACAGATGGTCGACCGGCCCGGACCCGGCGCCGAACTCGAGTGCGGCCCCGGCGCGCAGGGCGCGGGTCAGATAGTCCTTCGCCGCGGTGACCGCGGTCGGCAGGTCGTCGCCGCAGGTGAGCCGGGCGGCGATCGCCGAGGACAGGGTGCAGCCGGTGCCGTGGGTGTTGGGGGTGTGGACCCGGTCGGCGGGCAGGTCGTGCACGCCGCCTGCGGTGACCAGCACGTCATCGCTGGTCTCGCCGCCGAGGTGCCCGCCCTTGACCAGGACCGCGGCGGGACCGAGCGTGAGCAGCTCCCGGCCCGCGGCGATCATCGAGGCGCGGTCGGTCGGTTCGGCCCCGCCGGTCAGCGCGGCGGTCTCCGGCAGGTTCGGGGTGATCACCGTGCACAGCGGTGCCAGCTCCTCGCGGATCACCCGGATCGTCTCCTCGGGCACCAGCCGGTCGCCGGAGGAGAT
>JAJYRZ010000230.1 GCA_021793835.1 Actinomycetes bacterium
CGCCCACGGGTTGGACTCGCGCAGGAACTCCTGGTTCTGCTCATCGAGCACGTACTCGTGGCCGAGCCGGTCGTACATCCAGTCCTCGACCACCCCGGCGGTGGCGTCGTAGCCGAACAGGTAGTCGACGGTGGCGGCCATCTCGAACGCGCCCTTGTAGCCGTGCCGGCGCATCGCCGCCATCCAGCGCGGGTTGACCACGCGCGAGCGGAACACCCGGGCGGTCTCCTCGGTCAGCGACCGGGTGCGCACCCGGTCGGGCGAGGTCGAATCGCCGATGTAGGCGCGCGGATCCTCACCGGTCAGCGAGCGCACGGTGGCGACCATGCCGCCGTGGTACTGGAAGTAGTCGTCCGAGTCGGCGATGTCGTGCTCGCGGGTGTCGGTGTTCTTCGCCGCCACCGCGATGCGCCGGTAGTTCGCCCGCATGTCGTCGGTGGCCGGCACCCCGTGCGCCCCGCGCCCGTAGGCGTAGCCGCCCCAGGCGGTGTACACCTCGGCGATGTCGGCGTCCGAACGCCAGTTGCCGGCGTCGATCAGCTGCAGAAGGCCCGCCCCGTAGGACCCGGGGGCGGAGCCGAAGATCCGGCGCACCGCCCGATCGGTGTCCCCGTGCTCGGCCTCGTCGCGACGGGCGTGGGCACGCACATAGTTCTGCTCGTCCGGCTCGTCGAGGGCGGCGACCATGCGGATCGCGTCGTCGAGCATGTCGATCACGTGCGGGAAGGCGTCGCGGAAGAATCCGGAGATGCGCACGGTGACGTCGATGCGCGGCCGGCCCAGCTCTTCCAGGTCGATGACCTCGATGTCGGTGACCCGGCGGGATTCGGCGTCCCACACCGGGCGCACCCCGATCAGGGCGAGCACCTCGCCGATGTCGTCACCGGCGGTGCGCATCGCGGCCGTGCCCCACACCGACAGCCCCACCGAGTCCGGGTACTCGCCGGTCTCGTCCAAGTACCGGGCGATCAGGTCGTCGGCCAGGGCCACCCCGGTGTCGTAGGCGAGCCGGCTGGGCACCGCCTTCGGGTCGACGGTGTAGAAGTTCCGGCCCGTGGGCAGCACGTTGACCAGACCGCGCAGCGGCGAACCGGACGGCCCGGCCGGGATGTAGCCGCCCCGCAGCGCGTGCAGGACCTGCGTGATCTCCGCACCGGTGCCCGCCAGGCGCGGCACGACCTCGGTGGCGGCGAAGCGCAGCACCTCGGTGACCGCCGCGGTGTCCGGAACCGCGCCCACCGCGGCGAGCGCCTCGGCGGATTCGGCGAGCACCTCGGCGACCACGGCGTCGACCGTGCCCGGGTCCCAGTCGCGCTCTTCGAGCCGGCCCACGGCCGTGCGTGCCACGGTCTCGACCGTGTCGATCGCCCGGCCGGGCGCGTCGTCGGCCAGCCCGATCGCGGTGCGCAGGCCCGGCAGGGCCTGCACGGTCCCGCCCCACACCTGGCCGGCCCGCAGGATCGAGGTCACCAGGTTCACCCGGGCCTCGCCTTCGGGCGCGGCGCCGAGCACGTGCAGCCCGTCGCGGATCTGCGCGTCCTTGATCTCGCACAGCCAGCCGTCGATGTCGAGCAGGATGTCGTCGAAGCCCTCGTCCTCGGGGCGCACGTCCAGGCCGAGGTCGCGGTCGAGCTGGGCGGCCTGGATCAGGGTCCAGATCTGGGCGCGCACCGCGGGCAGCTTCGCCGGGTCCATCGCCTGCAGGTGCTGGTGCTCGTCGAGGAGCTGTTCGAGCTTGGCGATCTCGCCGTAGGACTCGGCCCGGGCCATCGGCGGGATCAGGTGGTCGACGATGGTGGCGTGCGCGCGCCGCTTGGCCTGCGCGCCCTCACCCGGGTCGTTGACCAGGAACGGGTAGATCATCGGCAGATCGCCCAGGGCCGCGTCGGTACCGCAGGAGGCGGACTGGGCGGCGTTCTTGCCCGGCAGCCACTCCAGGGTGCCGTGCTTGCCCAGGTGCACGATCGCGTGCGCACCGAAACCCTCGGCCAGCCACCGGTAGGAGGCCAGGTAGTGGTGCGAGGGCGGCAGCTCGGGATCGTGGTAGATCGCCACCGGGTTCTCCCCGAACCCGCGGGGCGGCTGGAGCATCAGCACCACGTTGCCCGCCTGGAGTGCGGCCACACAGATCCGGCCCTCATCGTCGACGTACAGCTCGCCGGGCGCCTCGCCCCAGGACTTACGCATCTGATCCTGCAGCTCGGCGGGCAGGTGAGCGGTCCAGCGGCGGTAGTCCTCGGGATCGACGCGCACCACGTGTGCGTCGTCGCCGCCGACCGCCCAGTCCTCCTCCTGGCCGCCGGCGTCGATCAGGGCGTGGATCAGCGCGTCCCCGGCCTCGGCGTCGTCTTCCAGGTCCATGCCGGGAAAACCGTCGCCGAGGTCGTAGCCGGCCGCCGCCATCGCGCGCAGGGTGTGGATCGCCGAGACGGGGGTGTCCAGTCCGACCGCGTTGCCCACCCGGGCGTGCTTGGTCGGATAGGCCGAGAGCATGACCGCGATCTTCTGCTTCGCCGGCGGCACGACCCGCAGGCGGGCGTGGGCCACGGCGATCCCGGCTACCCGCGCGCACCGCTCCGGGTCGGTGACGTAGCGCGGCAGGCCCTCGTCGTCGAACTCCTTGAACGAAAAGGCGGTGGTGATGATGCGGCCGTCGAATTCGGGCACCGCGATCTGCGAGGCCGCGTCCATCGGTGAGAGCCCGTCCTCGTTGCCCGCCCAGGTCTCGCGGTCCCAGGTCAGGCACAGTCCCTGCAGGATCGGGATGTCGAGGGAGGCGAGCGCCCCGACGTCCCACGCCTCGTCGTCTCCGCCCGCGGACACCTTCGCCGGGTTGGTGCCGCCGGCGGCCAGCACGGTGACCACCAGGGCGTCGAGGGTGCGCAGCTCGTCGAGCAGATCGTCCGGCACGGTGCGCAGCGAGGCCGCGTGGATCAGCACCGGTTCGGCCACCCCGGTGGCGGTGATCGCCTCGGCCAGATCGTGCGCGAACCCGACGTTGCCCGACGCGTGGTGAGCGCGGTAGAACAGCACGCCCACCCGGGCGGGCCGGTCGCCCTCGGCGAGCTCGGCCGGGGCCGGGGCGCCCTCCCGCGGGGGCACGATCCCCCATTCGGGCTGCGGGGCGGGCGCTTCGAAGCCGACCCCGGTCAGCAGCACGGTGTCGGACAGGAAGCCGTGCAGACCGGCCAGGTTGTCCGGCCCGCCGTGGGCGAGATAGGTGTGCGCCTCGGCCGCGGTGCCGCCGGGCACGGTCGAGTGGCTCATCAGTTCCGCGTCCGGGGTCTGCTGACCGCCGAGCACCACCGTGGGCTTGCCGGAGGCCAGCACGGTGTCCAGGCCCTCCTGCCAGGAGCGGGCCGAGCCGAGGATCCGCACGATCACCAGGTCGGCCTCGTCGAGCATGCCGGCCAGGCGGGCGCGTGCGGTGCGTCCGGCCGGGGTGTCGGGGGCGAAGCCGGGACCGTCGGGCAGCACCCGGGTGGGGTTGCCGACGAGGAAGTCGGCGCCCGATCCGCGCGCCGACAGCAGGTCGGTGTCCGAGGTGGACAGCAGCAGGATCCGGGGCGACTCACCGGCGGACGGCGCGAGATCACGCGACATGACAGGACTCCAAAACCCTCGTGGACATCAGCTGCCGTGGCCGGTCTCCTGGCTCGCGGATCGAGCGCCGCGCGCATCGACCTTCCCGGACCGGGATCGGTCCAGTGGTCTGCCCGCCGCAGCGTGTGCGACGGGCGGTGATGCGCGGGCATCTCCGCTCACAGTGGCGAGGGCCGCACCGGTATCGCACCGGCTTCCCGAACACCACGGCTCGGCCAGCCTAGCGCAGGGACACCCGTCGGGCTCCCGCGCGCCGATGTGCAAGCATGTGCCGCGATGCCCCCTGCTCCGACCGCCCCCGACTTCGATCGGCCCGCCGATCGATGTCCGGGCCTGCTGCGCCCGCACACCGCCGCCGACGGCGCGCTGGTGCGGCTGCGCCTGCCCGGCGGCGCGACCACCGCGGATCTGCTGCGCGACCTCGCGGCCGCCGCGGCCCGCCACGGCGACGGGGACCTGCATCTGACCTCGCGGGCGAACGTGCAGATCCGCGGGCTGTCAGGCGACGACGCGGTCGGCGGGCTCGCCGCCGACGCCGCGGCGCTCGGTCTGCTGCCGAGCCCGGCCCATGAGCGGGTGCGCAACATCGTCGCCTCCCCGCTGTCGGGGCTGGCCGGCGGACGCGCGGACATCCGCGGACTGGCCGCCGAACTGGACGGGCGCCTGCGCGCCGACCGGGCGCTCACCGCGCTGTCGGGCCGGTTCCTGTTCGGCCTCGACGA
>JAJYRZ010000231.1 GCA_021793835.1 Actinomycetes bacterium
CAGCTCCTGCTATTCCTGTTCTTCGAACAGGTCCACCACCTCGTCGGAGTCGAACAGCTCCGACAGCTCCGGATCGTCGAACAGATCGCCCAGGCCCTCCCCGCCGAAGATGTCGGCGAACATCGCACCGAAGTCCATGAAGTCCACGTCGTCCGGCACCTGGAACACCTTGTCGCCGCCCTTGTAGGGCTTGCACTCCAGTTCCTCGGAGTCCTCGAGCTCGTCGAAGTCCAGGGGCATCTCCTCGTCCTGGAACTGACTGATGTCCATGACCATGCCCTCGGCGCCGCCCGGCTCCCAGATGTAGGCCATCCCGTCGGCGGTGAGCATGGAGATCTCGCCGCTGTCGGTGAACATGTCGAACTCGTCGGCGTCCTCGACCGCGACGGTCTCGGTCAGCTGCCCGTCCATCCGCATCAGGTCGCGGCCCTTGACGTAGAAGACGCCTGCCATGTCGTCGTCGGCGAAGGCGCACTCGACGGCCTTGTCGTCCTCGACCGCCTGGCGCACCAGCTGCTGCGCCTCGTCACCGGTGACGGCGCCCCCGCCGTCGGAGCCGCACGCGGTGATCATCGCCCCCGCGGCGATCACCGCCCCCATCGCCATGATCGGCCGGGTCGTGAGCTTCATCTGTCCTCGCCTCTCGCTCGTCTTCGGCGCGGATCGGTGTCCCGCCCTTCCGCGGCGGACGACTCCCGGGCCGATTCGATGTGGGCAGCGTAACAGTGCCGGACCGGCCGACCCGGCGGTCACCGCCGCGTCGCGGTGCCCGCCGGCGGCGCGGCGGTCAGCAGGTGCCGGGGCCCGGGCTCCGGTCGCGCACCTGGGCGGGGGTGTCGAAGTCGCGGACCGGGTCTGCGGCCGCGCCGGTCAGGTCCACCGCGGTCACCTCGCCGCGGGCGAGCAGGGCGCGCAGGCTGCGCCGCCCGGCGGCGAGCAGTTCCTCGGCCTCTGCGGCCGCGGCGACCGGATAGACCGCGCACAGCGGTTGCACGATCCCGTCGACCCGGGGGGCGACGATCGTGGCCGGCCCGGCCCGGCGGGCCGCCTCGAGCAGCGGGTCCAGGGCCGCGGCAGACAGCAGCGGCATGTCGGTGGCCACGGTCAGCACGGTTTCGTGCCCGCGGGCGGCCGCTGCGGCCAGTCCGGTGGCCAGCCCGCGCAGCGGCCCCTGCCCGCCGACCCGATCGCGCACCACCAGCGGCGGCGGGCCGGCGGTCGCGGGCAGTGACTGGTCGGGGGCGGCCGCAATGATCAGCTCCGCGCAGTGCGGGGCCAGTGCCGCGCTCACCGCGCCGAGCATCGTGGTCGCCCCCCATGGATGGCCGGCCTTGTCCCGGCCCATCCGCCGGGAGGCGCCGCCGGCCAGGATCAGCCCGGCCGGGCGACCGGCCCCGCCGCCACCTTTCACCGCGGGTCGCGCCACATCGTCCACAGGCTCGGCCCGTCCGGCAGATCGACCCGGCCGGTCTCGGCGAACCCGAAATGCTCGTAGACCGCGATGTTGGCCTGCTTGGACGACTCCAGATAGGCGGCCTCGCCGCGCGCATCGCAGCGCTCGAGCCGCGACCGCAGCAGCGCCCCGCCCACCCCGGCACCGGCGGCCTCGGGTGCGACTCCGAGCGTGGCCAGGTACCAGTGCGGCCGGTCCGGGTGCGCCCCGCCCAGCCCCCGGTCCATCGCCGCGCCGCGCCCGCGGTGCCGGCCCAGCGCGCGTGCCAGGGCCGGTGCGGCCCGCAACTGTTCACCGCGGCTCCAGCGCCACCGGCCCGGCGGATCCCACACGGCCGCCCCGAGCACCGCACCGCCGGCGCCGACCGCGACCTCGACCCCGCCGCCGGTCAGATGGTGATGACGGATCTCGGCGGCGAACAGGCGCGCCAGACGCACCTGCCGCTGCGCCGGGTCCGGGGTGAGCCAGCCCAGTGCCGGATCGTCGTCGAAGGCCGCGGCCAGCACACGGGCAGCGGCGGACACGTCGGCGCGGACGGCCGGACGCAGGGTCAGCGGGGGGCGATCGGTGGCGGGCACCGGTACACGATCCCACACCCCCGACCGCCCGCCGGCGCCTCCCCGGGGCCCCGTCGGCGGGCGGCGAGCGGACAACTCCCGCCCGCCGGGTGCACTATGGGAGGCATGAAACGCGCGCTGGATCGTCCCGGTCGGCCCCTGCCGGCCCGTCACCGAGGTGCACCGTGGGCCGGGTGATGCGGCGGCTGCCGGTGCGCCGGATCACCGCCGACCGGGTCGACCGGCGGGTGGACACCGTCGCGGCGGAGGAGCCGCTGGAGATGCGCACCGGCGGGGATCAGATGCTGATCACCATGCGCACCCCGGGCGCCGACATCGATCTGGCCCACGGCTATCTGCTGACCGAAGGCGTGATCTCCGCGCCCGAGCACGTGCGCACGATCCGCTACTGCGCGGGCGCCGGAGACGACGGGCGCAACAGCTACAACGTGCTCGAGATCGACCTGGACGAGGCGGTGCGCGGGCGGCCGCGCACCCGTTCGGGGCCGATGCACGCCTCCTGCGGGGTGTGCGGGACCGATTCGCTCGACCAGCTCCAGCGCACCAGCGCCTTCCCCCCGGCGGGCGCGCCCACCACCGTGGCCGTGCAGGTGCTGCGCACCCTGCCCGACGCCCTGCGCGCCCGCCAGCGGGTGTTCGACTCCACCGGCGGCCTGCACGGGGCGGGCCTGTTCCGCGCCGACGGCACACTGCTGGCCGTGCGCGAGGACGTGGGCCGGCACAACGCGGTGGACAAGGTGCTCGGCTGGGCGCTGACGGCCGGGCTGCTGCCGCTGACCGACGGGGTGCTCATGCTCAGCGGCCGGGCCTCGTTCGAGCTCGTGCAGAAGGCCGCGATGGCCGGGGTCCCGGTGGTCGCCGCCGTCTCGGCCCCGTCCTCGCTCGCGGTCGATCTGGCCGCCGAGTCGGGGATCACGCTCGCCGGGTTCGTGCGCGACGACCGGATGAACGTCTACTCCCACCCCGACCGCATCCTCGAATAGGTCCTCCCCCACCGACGACGCCGGCCCGCCCCGAGGATCGGGGCGGGCCGGCGTGGTCGATGAGCGTGGCCGGGTACTAGGCCGACTTCTCGCGGGGCTCGTCCTCGCGCGGCACGATCGTGGGGTTGACGTTCTCGCGCACGGTCTCGCCGGTGACCACCACCCGCGCCACGTCGTCGCGGCTGGGGATCTCGTACATCACCGGCAGGAGCACCTCCTCCATGATCGCGCGCAGACCGCGCGCCCCGGTGCCGCGCAGGATGGCCTGATCGGCCACCGCCTCGAGCGCGTCGTCGCTGAACTCCAGCTCCACATCGTCCATCTCGAACATGCGGGTGTACTGCTTGACCAGCGCGTTCTTCGGCTCCGAGAGGATCTTGACCAGCGAGTCCTTGTCCAGGTCGGTCACCGAGGCGATCACCGGCAGGCGGCCGATGAACTCGGGGATCAGCCCGAACTTGATCAGGTCCTCGGGCAGCACGTCGGCGAACCGGTCGGTGTCGACCGCGTCGTCGGTCGAGCGCACGTCGGCGCCGAAGCCGATGCCGCGCGCACCGGAGCGGGACTCGACGATCTTCTCCAGCCCGGCGAAGGCGCCGGCGACGATGAACAGCACGTTGGTGGTGTCGATCTGGATGAACTCCTGGTGCGGGTGCTTGCGCCCGCCCTGCGGCGGCACCGAGGCCTGCGTGCCCTCCAGGATCTTCAGCAGGGCCTGCTGCACGCGCTCGCCCGAGACGTCCCGGGTGATCGACGGGTTCTCCGCCTTGCGCGAGATCTTGTCGACCTCGTCGATGTAGATGATCCCGGTCTCGGCCTTCTTGATGTCGTAGTCCGCGGCCTGGATCAGCTTGAGCAGGATGTTCTCCACGTCCTCACCGACGTAGCCGGCCTCGGTGAGCGCGGTGGCGTCGGCGATGGCGAACGGCACGTTGAGCATCTTGGCCATGGTCTGCGCCAGGTAGGTCTTGCCGCAGCCGGTGGGGCCGAGCATCAGGATGTTCGACTTGGCCAGCTCCACGGCCTCCTCGCCGCGGGACTCGCGGAAACGCTCCTTGGCCTGCACCCGCTTGTAGTGGTTGTAGACGGCCACGGCCAGGGTGCGCTTGGCATCGGACTGCCCGATCACGTACTGGTCGAGGAAGTCGTGGATCTCGGCCGGCTTGGGCAGTTCGTCGAGCTGGGTCTCACCGGTGTCGGCGAGCTCTTCTTCGATGATCTCGTTGCACAGATCGATGCACTCGTCGCAGATGTACACCCCGGGGCCGGCGATGAGCTTTTTCACCTGCTTCTGGCTCTTGCCGCAGAAC
>JAJYRZ010000025.1 GCA_021793835.1 Actinomycetes bacterium
TGCTTTGGCCGCGTGAGCAACCTGCCAGCCCTGCTCGTCGATGCGTTCGACGAGCAGGAGGCGTCCATGAAAATTCAGACGCGCGTTACGGTGGGACACGAAGACCTCCGGACGGTAGACGACGTAGGCATCGCCCACCGCACCCGGAGGTCTTCGCTACGTCAACCACCCGCCAGCCGTGTCACCAACCTCCTGGCCGAGTACAGCTAGCGCGGGCGCGGGGGCGCGCGCCCACCGAAGCTACCGGCGGGTACCGGCGTGTCGAGGCGGGCCGGGACGGCGCGGGGCTCGGCGAGGCGTAATCTGACCGTGACCAATACCTGCGTGGTGCGCCGCGATCCCCGCGCCGTCGGCACCACCGGAAGCACCCGGTCCGGCCGCTGTGCCGGGAGCGGGAGATCGGATGAGGTGTATGTCTGTCTCGCTCGCGAGCACGCATGCCACGAACACCGCCATGCTCGGGCTCGGCGCCTACCGCCCCGCCCGCGTGGTGAGCAACGACGAGGTCTGCGAGAAGATCGACTCCTCGGACGAGTGGATCCAGACCCGCTCAGGGATCAAGAACCGGCACTTCGCCGAGCCCGAGGAGTCCATCGTGGAGATGGGCGTGATCGCCGCGCAGCGCGCGCTGGACGCGGCCGGGATGACCGCCGACCAGATCGACACCGTCCTGGTCGCCTCCTCCTCGACGTTCACCCAGGTGCCGCACTCGGCCCCGCAGATCGCGGTGCGCCTGGGCATCGACAAGCCCGGCTCGTTCGACCTGGTGGCCGGCTGCGCCGGTTTCTGCCACGGCCTGGCCGTGGCCTCGGACCTGGTCAAGGCCGGCAGCGCCCGCAACATCCTGCTCATCGGCGGCGACCAGATGTCGCTCGGGCTGGACATGACCGACCGCGGATCGGCGTTCATCTTCGGTGACGGCGCCGGCGCCGTGGTGGTCGGCCCGTCCGAAGAGGCGAAGATCGGGCCGGTGGTGTGGGGCTCGGACGGCGAGCAGGGCGCGGCGATCCGCCAGGAGCCCAGCTGGTCGGACATCGTGATCTCCGAGGACTACCGGCGCCCGGCCCTGCAGATGGAGGGCCCGTCGGTGTTCCGCTGGGCGGCGTTCTCCATGGGCAAGGTGGCCCGGCAGATCCTCGCCGCCTCGAACGTGACCGTGGACGACCTGGACGCGTTCATCCCGCACCAGGCCAACCAGCGCATCACCGAGGTCATCGTGCACTCGCTCAAGCTCCCCGAGACCGTCGCGGTGGCCGACGACATCGTCGACACCGCCAACACCTCGGCCGGCTCGATCCCGCTGGCGATGGAGAAGATGCTGCGCACCGGCCAGGCCAAGCCCGGCGATCTGGCGCTGCTGATCGGTTTCGGCTCCGGCCTGACCTATGCCGGCCAACTGGTGCGGCTGCCGCGCCTGTCGGCGGAGTAGCCCTGCGCTAGGCGCCGCGTCGGCCGCGGCCGACGCGCAGACGTACGAAGCACTCGACCCCGGCGGAAGATCCGCCGGGGTCGAGTGCTTGTCGTCTCGGAGCTTCGACGCGCCCCGGAGCGGGGCGCAGGGGTAGGTCAGGCCCGGTCGTCGTCGCCCGGATCGTTGCGCACCAGCAGCCAGACCAGCACCAGCACCACGATCACGCCGGCCACACCGACCAGCCACCACACCCACATGGCCACGCCGCCCTCATCGGACTGGTCGAGCACCGAGTCGTCGGCCAGCTCGCCGCCGGTGCCCGTGCCCTCCTCGGTCAAGGTGAACCGCGACAGCGGGGTGATCGCGTGCCCGTCGGCGGAGATCACGCGCGCGGCGACCGTGTACTCGCCGGTCGGGCCGAGTTCACCGACCTGGACCGACACCTCACGGCCGTCGACGACCGCGTCGCCGGACTGCCAGAGCCGACCGTCCGGGCCGACCACGTTCATGGTCGCGAACTCCGGCGAGATGTTCTCGTTGAAGGTCATGGTGACCTGCTCGGGGCCGGTGGCCAGTTCGGCGCCGTCGGCCGGATCGGTACGCATCAGCTGGGCGTGCGCGGCCGCCGGCCCCGCACCCAGCAGCGCGGTCAGCGCCACCAGTACGGCGATGATCAGACCGGACAGGCCGGTACGACGGAAACTGCGGGTGGTCATCGGACTCCCAGTCGGTCGAGGACGTCGGCTTCGAGCCCGTCCAGTTCGGTGGACACCGCGTCGAAGGCGGCGCGGCGACGGTCCGGCGACATCGGCTCGGCCGCCGACACCGCGGCGGCCAGATCCGCCAGCCTGCCGGTGGCGTCGGCGACGAAGGTCTGGGTGGCCGGATCCCTGCCGTTGTCGGCCGACAGCTGCGCCAGCGCCCGCTCGGCCCCGGCGATCCGGGCCGCGAGCTCGGCGCCGTGCCCGGAGAAGTCGGCCAGCCGGGTGACCGGCACACCGAGTCGGTCGGCGCGGCGCTTGTCGAGCTCGCCGCGCAGCAGCTGTGCTCCGCGGTAGGCCACCGGCATCAGCACCGGGGCGAGCACGCGGGCGACGCCCAGGTAGCGGGTGACGGTGCGGGCGTTGAACCTCCCGGCCTCGGCCGCGGCCTGCTCGGCCTCGGCGATCTTCACCTCGTTGCGGCTGGCCTCGGCCAAGGCCTTCGCCTCGGCCTTCTGGGCCTTGGCGGCGATCTTCGCGGACTTGACCTCGGCCTTCGCCTGGCGCTTGGCCTGTTTACGTGTGTTCTTCGCGCTCAGCTTGGCCTCCAGACCGGCCTTGTGCTTCAGGGCGGCGGCCTCGGCTCTGCGGCGCGCGCGGCGCGAGGTCTTCTGCTTCCGGAACAGACCCATGTCGTGGCCTTTCGTGTCGCGGACGGCGGTCTCACCGATTCCGCCGGCGGCGGAGGGGCTTCGGGGCCAGCTTATGGCAGTGCCCGGCCCGATGCCCGTGGCCACCCCGGAACCGGCGCCGACCGATCCGTGCCGGATCGGTGGTCCCGGCGGCGGGGCGACCGGCCACCGGGGCGCGGCCCGGCCCCGGCCGCGGCTTACCCTCGGTACCGTGACCTCCCCCGATCCGGACCCGCCCACCACCGGCGCGCAGCCACATGTGCACGTGCGCGCCTCGGACCTGTCGGGCTGCGCCCACCGGCTCTACAAGCAGACCCACACGGTCGCCGAGGTGGACTGGCCGGAGGAGACGCCGGCGGTGCGGCGCCGCCGCGACGGGGCCGCCGACCGGCGCCGTGCGGTCGCCGCGGTGCTGGCCGCCGAGACCGGGCAGGGCTGGGTGGACGTCTCGCGCGCCGACGACCGGGTGGCCGCCACCATGGCCGCCGTCGCGGCCGGAGCCGACCGGATCTGGGGTGCGACGTTCGCCCCGATCGGCCGGCGGGCCGGCGGGGCCGAACTGCTGATCCGCGACGCCGAACGCGGCGGCTACCTGCCGGTGATCGTGGTCAACCACAAGGTCACCGATCCGGGCCGGGGCGCGGTCACCAGCCCCACCGGCCGCTGGGCGCCTGCGCCCGATGAGCGCCGCAAGGTGCGCAGCCAGCCGCGCGACCTGCTGCGGCTGAGCCACCTCACCCGCATGCTGCAGGACCTGGGATTCGCCTCCCCGCAGCTGCGCGGCGGGGCGATCGGTTTCGACGCCGACTGCCTGGTCGTCCACGACCTGGGCGGCGAGGACGGTCCGCTGGAGACCTACGACATCCGCTTCGCCGAACGTCTGGCCGTGATCGACGGGCAGACGGCCACCGTCCCGTCCCGGGTCGCCGAGTGCGCGAACTGCCCGTGGTGGACGGACCTGGGCGGGCTCGAGGGCTGCCAGACGGTGCTCGGCCGGGCCCGGGACGTGTCCCTGGTGGTGCGCGGGGCGCAGGCGACGATGCTGCGCACCGACCGGATCACCACCATCGACCGACTCGCCGCGTGGACCGGTGAGGCGCCGGAGCACTGGCGCGGCGCCGGCTTCGACGACGCGGTGCTGGCCGCGCGCTCCTGGCTCGCCGACGCCCCGCTGGCCCGGCGCACCCGGGAGGTGACCATCGCGCGCGCCGACGTCGAGGTCGACGTGGACATGGAGTCGTTCCAGGAGGACGGCGCCTACCTGTGGGGCACCCTGACCTCCGTCGACGGGATCGACCGCGGCTACAAGTCCTTCGTCACCTGGGATCCGTTGCCCACGGCCGACGAGGCCCGCTCCTTCGCCGAGTTCTGGGCCTGGCTGGACCGGCTGCGCCGGCAGACGGTCGACTCGGGCCGGACGTTCGCCGCCTACTGCTACTCCGAGCAGGCGGAGAACAAGTGGTTGATGGCCTCGGCCCGCCGATTCTCCGGACTGCCCGGCATCCCGTCGCAGCAGCAGATCGAGGAGTTCATCGCCTCCGACCACTGGGTGGACGTGCTCAAGGCGGTGGACACCAACTTCGTCACCCCGCGTGGACGTGGGCTGAAGGTGATCGCCCGGCTGGCCGGTTTCGACTGGCGTGACGCCGAGGCCGGCGGGGAGGCCTCGATGGTCTGGTACCGCGAGGCCGTCTCCGGAGACGGGCCAGAGGCGCTGGCCCAGCGGCGCCGCCTGCTCGAATACAACGAGGACGACGTACAGGCCACCCGGGTGCTGCGCGAATGGATGTCCTCACCGCAGGTGGAGTCGGTGCCGCTGGCCGACGAACTGCCGCGCAGCCCGATCACCTAGACACCGGTCGACCAAGGCGCACTCCGCGCCCCGGCCCCACGGGGGACCGGGGCAGCGGGCGCGGCTCAGTCGGGCGCGGCGCCGTCCGAACCGGGCCGCCGGCCGAGCACCGGGAACACCACCCGGGCTAGCGGGCCGACGATCTGCTCGCCGTTGTCGGCGCTGGTCAGATACTCCGCGGGGGCTTCTTCATCGGTGCCGGTGCCGGTGCCGTGCATCCCGCGCGCCCCGCCCATCGGCATGACCGCCCCCGCACCCGGTCCGCGCCGCATCCCCTGCGGCCCCGGATCACCGGCCGGCGGGCGGCCCGCCCCGGCGGTGGGGGAGGAACCACCCGCACCCGGAGTGGTGCCGGAACCCGGCGGCCGGGCGCCCGTCCCCGTACCGGCGCCGGAGCCCGCCGCGCCGCCGGGAGTCCGGGGCGTCCCGGTGTACCCGGCGCTGCCGCGCGCAGTACCGCCCGCCGGGGCGGCGCCGCCCCGGCCCACCCCCGGACCCGTGCCCGGACGTCCCGCGCTGCCGGGCCGCAGCCCGCCGGTGGCCGCACCGGCCACCCCAGGGGCCGAGCCCGCGCCGGGCCCGCCGCGCCCACCCGGTCCGGCACGACCGGAGGGCTCGGCCGAGGCCCGTGCCGCGGCCGAGCCGATCGCCGGAGTCGCGGCCGGTGCGGCTCCGGGTGCCGCGCCGGCCGCGGTCGTGCCGGGCCCCGGTCCCACGGCCGCACCCGCAGGCGGGACGGTCGGGGCGGGCGGCGCGGCGGTCGCCGCGGAGACCGTGGCCAGGTCGTCGCCGCCCACCGGTCCGGTCGCGCCCGTGCCGGGCCCGGTGACCGCCGCCGGGCCGGAGGTCGCGGCGACCGTCCCGGCGGGGGCGTGCGGGCGTTCGAGGCCGGGCAGCGGGGCGGGCTCCGCCGCGGCGAGCGCGACGGGACGATAGGAGGCCTCCAGATACGGGGCCGGATGGGGCACGTAGGGCGCGTCGAAGCCGCCGGCGACCCGGTGCAGCCCTCCGTAGCCGGCACGGGAGCCCTCGACCTGGGTGGCCGCCTGCTGCACCCCGACCGCCAGATCGTCGAGCGCGGCCGCGGGCGCGGCGATCCCGTCGATCAGCGCGGTCAGCCGCTCGTCGAGCCGGCGATGGGTGCGCAGCGCCTCGGCGGGCATCCGGCCGCGGAACTCGGTGCGGTCGATCGCGGCCAGCGCGCGGGCGAGCAGCTCGCGCTCCGCGGCCAGTGCCGCACCGATCCGGCGCCACCCCTCGGCCTGGGTGCGGATCTCCGCGACCGCCAGCGCGACCGTGCGCCGGAACAGGTCGGCCGAGTCGAACGCGTGGAAGTCCTCGATGCGGATCGCGGCATCGCCTCGTCCAGCCATGTGCCCCTACCCCCCCGGGAAGCGTGCCGATCCCGGCAGGGACCGGCACTGGTCATCGGCTCGCCTGTCCCCCGCAGGCGCCGTGGAGGTCACCGTAGCCGCAACGGCGCCCGGGCAGGCCGATCTGGGCACCGGCCTGTGGATAACTTCCGGCCCGCCGCACCACGGGGGTGCAGGCGGGCCGGAAGGAGCGGAGACCGGAAGGCGCCGGTGTCAGCGGGTGCGGGTGGCGGTCCGCTGGCGCGGACGCACGGTCTGCTTGTCCGTGCGCTCACTGCGCGAGAGCACCTGCTCGTCGGTGCGCGCCTTGCGCTTGGGCAGGTTATTGGCCAGGAAGTACTCCTTGGAGTCGTCCATGATCTCCAGCCAGGGCTCGTGCAGCCGCGGGGCGATCGACCCGGTCAGCGTCGAACGGTAGCTGCGGTTGCGGTAGCCCATGATGTCCTCGGCCTTGTGCTCCAGCCAGGCCTTGAACAGTGCGCCCTGCTCCTCGACGTGGAACTCGGGGTAGTCGCTGAAGCGCATCAGGTCGCGGATGTAGTCGGCCTGGAAGTCGATCTCGTCGTTCGGCTCGGCCAGGGCCTCCTCGCGGCCGGCCCACGCCTCGATGTCGGCGGCCTGCTCCTCGGCCGACGGCAGCTCGTACCCGCCGGTGATGACCTCGCGGGCGAACCAGGCCTGCGCGTCGAACATGTTGAACGTGAAGTACTGGTCCTGCATCCCCAGGAACATCAGCTTGTCGTTGGCCTGGGAGACCACGCCCTTGTACATCCCGCGCGGGTACAGCCGGTTGCCGGTGCGCAGCTTGAACTCGTCGGGCAGGAACGGGAAGTGGTGCAGGTACCCGGTGCACATCACCACCGCGTCCACCTCTTCGCTGGTGCCGTCGGCGAAGTGCGCGGTCTTGCCCTCCAGACGCTGGAGCAGCGGCACCTCGTCGAAACGCTCCGGCCAGGTGTAGCCGGTGGGCGCGCTGCGGTAGCTGATCAGCACGCGGGCGGCGCCGTACTTGTAGCACTGGCTGCCGATGTCCTCGGCCGAGTAGCTCGAGCCGATCAGCAGCACGCGGCGGTTCTCGAACTCGCAGGCGTCCCGGAAGTCGTGGGCGTGCAGCACCCGGCCCGGGAACGACTCCACACCGGGGAAGTGCGGCATGTTCGGGGTGGAGAAGTGGCCGGTGGCCACGACCACGTAGTCGAACTCCTCGTGGATCAGCTCGTCACGCTTGAGGTCGGCGACGGTGACCGTGAACTTCTCGGTCTTCTCGTCGTACTCGACCCAGCGCACCGCGTGATTGAACTTGATGTACTTGCGCGCATCGGACTTGTCGACCCGGCCCATGATGTAGTCACGCAGCACCGCACGCGGCGGGTACGACGGGATCGGCTGCCCGAAGTGCTCCTCGAAGGAGTAGTCGGCCAGCTCCAGGCACTCCTTGGGGCCGTTGGACCACAGGTAGCGGTACATGCTGCCGTGCACGGGCTCGCCGTACTGATCCAGTCCGGTGCGCCAGGTGTAGTTCCACATCCCGCCCAGATCGTCCTGCTTCTCGTAGCAGACCACGTCGGGCATCTCGGCCCCGTTGTGGGCGGCGGATTCGAAGGCTCGAAGTTGGGCCAGACCGCTCGGTCCGGCACCCAGGATCGCGATCCGGGGGGTCATGTGTCTCCTCGTGGTCATGTGTGGAAAACGTGCGTAACGGGCGTGTTTCAGTTCATTTTTCCGCAGTCCAAGAACTGCACCAACGTCCGATAATATCGGATATCCGATCGTCGTGCCTCCACGCGGCACGTCCTGCGCTCCAGCGCACACACGTTTTCGGTACATGCACGGCGACGTATCGCCCGGTCAGCGCGGTGCCATGCGCAAGGCGCCGTCCATCCGGATCGTCTCGCCGTTGAGGTAGTCGTGCTCGGCGATCATGGTGACCAGAAGGGCGTATTCCCGCGGATCCGCCAGCCGGCGGGGGAAGGGCACCTCGGCCGCCAGGTTCTGCCGGAACTCCGCGGCCACCCCGGCCAGCATCGGGGTGTCGACGATGCCCGGCGCGATCGTGTTCACCCGGATGCCCCACTGGGCCAGATCCCGGGCCGCGGGCACGGTCATCGCATGCACCCCGCCCTTGGACGCCGAGTAGGCGATCTGCCCGATCTGCCCCTCGAAGGCGGCGACCGAAGCGGTGTTGACCACCACCCCGCGCTGCCCCGACGGATCCACCGGCTCGGTCGCGGCGATCGCCTCGGCCGCCAGGCGCATGACGTTGAAGGTGCCCACCAGGTTCACCCCGACCACGGTGCGGAACAGGTCCAGGTCGTGCGGCCCGTTCTTCGACAGGACCCGGCCCGCCCAGCCCACCCCGGCGCAGTTGACCACCAGCCGCAGCGGGGCCTGCGGCGTATCGGTCGCCCGCTCGATCGCGCCGGCGACCGCGGCGGTGTCGGTGACGTCGCCGGCGACGTAGGTGATCCCGGTGCGGGCCTGGTCGATCCGCTCGATCGCCGGGGCCAGGTCGAGGCCGATCACCCGGACCCCGCGCTCGGCCAGCAGCCCGGCGGTCGCGCCGCCGAGTCCGGAGGCCGCGCCGGTGACCAGGGCGGTGATGCCGGTGAGTTCCATGCCGTCTCCTCCTCCGGCCCCGCCGGGGCCGAGGTCGGTGGACGGGCCGCGGTCCGGGCCCGCCCCGTGCCTACCGACCGTAGAGGCGCCGACGCCCCGGCGGGGCCGGACCGCACGGGTCCGGGCCCACCGGGGCGCCTACCGACCTGTCAGGACCCGCCACCGCGGGCGCCACGGATCACTTCCAGTCGGGGACCTTCGGGTGGTCGTCGACCTGGTCGCCCCGGGCGCCGTAGCGCGGGCCCAGGAACAGGATCGAGGCCAGGATGAAGAAGATCGCGCCGATCAGGGTGCCGATGTTGGCCAGCACCGAGTCGATCGAGGCGCCGTCGTCGAGCACGAAGGCGCCGATCGCGGAGAAACCGAAGGCGATGCAGCCGCCCAGGTTGGTCCAGGTGCTGAACGAGTCCTTGGTGCGCAGCGTCCACAGCTCACCGGAGCGGACGATCGCCAGCATCGCCACCGAACCACTGACCAGGAACGCGACCGAACCGGTGGCGTCCGGGGTCCAGACCAGGTGCTTCTCCACGGCCACGTTCGCCGGATGGATCGCGTAGCCGGTGCTGACGTTGAACAGCAGGGTGCCGATCGTCTGGGTGAAGGCCACCGTCCACGCCGCGCTGAGCGCCTTGCCGCCGCGATACGGCACCATCGGCGAGCCCGCCAGGATCAGCTGGATCAGGCCCGCACCGGTGAAGAACCAGGAGCCGACGAAGAACGTGATGTTCGCGCCCTGGGACCCCATGGCCTTGGCGATGGGCTGGATCGACGGGATCGCGAACAGCAGGGCGCCGATGACGAAACCCCACGACTGCATCCGCAACGTTGGTCGGAAGATCATGGGGGGAGCATAACCGGGGCCGCCCCGGACGAAGTCGGGTCTCACCCCGGGCGACGGAATCGTGCGGGGCGGGTCGGGCGGCCGCGGCGCGACACCGATCCGGTGTTTGCCGTGCGTACGAGCCGGCGGGCGCGATCGGCGCCGCCACGCGGGTCGGGACGGCCGTCCCGTACAGCGGGCACGGTGTGACGGGTGTTATGACCCGGGATGAGGCCGCTGATACCATCCGCCGGAGGGTTCCGCCGGGTTCCGGCGTGTGCATTCACGTCCGCAGAGCGGGCGGAACCGGGATTCTGGAACCGGACAGACCGCAGCGGACCGTCTCCGCGCCGGCGTGCACATGCGGTGCGATTCGGCGGCGGGACGCCGGACCCGAAGGAAGGGCCGATGTATGGCACAGGACAGTGAGGCGGCCGCGCCGACCGGCGAGCATCCCGACCGGTTGGTCGTCGCCGCGCGGCAGATCCGGGTGAAGGGCCCGTGGGGCCCGACCTACGGGCCGATCGATCTGGAGATCAAAGAGGGCGGGCTGACCGTCCTGGTCGGTCCGTCCGGGCGGGCGCGCAACGCGCTGCTGCTGACCCTGGCCGGCCGCATGCGGCCCACCTCCGGGCACATCTCCATCCTCGGCTTCGACGACGACGCCCGCTCGGCGTTCAAGCACTCCACGGTCGCGGCGCTCGACGCGGTGGACGAGATCGAGCAGTCGGTGCGGGTGCGCGACCTGATCACCGAACAGCGGCGCTGGGACGCACCCTGGTACAAGCTGATCAAGCAGGCCACGCACGAGCACCTCGAGCAGATGTGCCGCCCGGTGTTCGGTGATCTGCCGCTGCCGCCGATGCACGAGTTCGTCGAACGGCTCACCGAACTGGACAACGTGCTGCTGCGCGTGGCCGTGGCCAACACCCGGCACAGGCCGCTGCTGGTGGTCGGCGGCCTGGACGAGATGACCAGTGACGACGAGCGGGCCAAGGCCTACGAGCGTCTGGCCGAGCTGGCCCGGACCCAGACCGTGGTCACCGCCGACGAGAACGCCTACCCGGGCATGCCGGGCGTGCGCGAGGTCATCCACGTCCACCACCTGCACACCGCGGACGTCGAGGCGCTCGCGAAGGCCGAACATGCGAAGGGACGGCGGCACTGATGCTTGCGGGCATGTCTTTGGGTACCGACATCAAGCGGTACTCCCGTGGGGTGATGCCCCGCGTGGCGATCATCGCCATCATCTTCCTGCCGCTGATGTACGGCGCGCTCTACCTGTGGGCGTTCTGGAACCCGTTCAACGAGGTCGACCAGATCCCCGCGGCCCTGGTCAACTCCGACCGCGGCGCCGAGGTCGAGGGTGAGGAGCTCAACGCCGGCGACCAGGTGGTCGACGCGCTGCTGGAGTCCAAGCAGCTGGACCTGACCGTGGTCGACCACGACGAGGCGATGCACGGGCTCAAGCACGGCAAGTACTACTTCACGATCGAGCTGGAGGAGGAGTTCTCCGAGGCGATCGTCTCGCCGATGAGTGACGACCCCCGCCAGGCGAAGCTGATCTTCACCTTCAACGACGCCAACAACTACCTGTCGACGATCATCGCGCAGGATGCGGCCGCCCAGGTGCTCGACAAGGTCAGCACCACCATCGGCGCGCAGACCCTCGACGAGGTGATCACCACGGTGATCAGCATGCTGCCGAAGGTCGACCAGGCGGTCGACGGCGCCGCGGAACTGGCGGCCGGTCTGGTCACCGCCCATGAGGGCTCCGAGGAGTTGGCGGCCGGCACCGGGGAGCTCTCGGGCGCGATCGACTCGGCGGTGACCCCGCTCGAGGGCCTGGCCGGGCGCATCCAGGGCCTGCCCGCCGACGAGGTCGCCGCGATCGGCGACCGACTCGAATCGGTCGCCGGCGCGGTCGAGGAGGTGGCCGGCACCGGCGCCCAGGCGCTGTCGGCGATCGACCGCACGGTGCTCGACCTGCGCAGCAACGGCGACCCGATCTCCGCGCAGGCGGCCGATCTGCTCGAGGCCGCGGCCGACCGCGGTGCCGAGCAGGCGGGCATCGACCCGTCCACGGTCACCGAGCTGCGCGCCATCCAGTCCGATTCGCGGGCGATCGCCGCCGAACTGGGCGACCCGTCCAGCCCGGTGTCGATGGCCCTGGAGCTGCTGCGCTCCGGGCAGCTCGAGGCGGACCTGAAGATGCTGCAGGCCGCGGGCACCGAGCTCAACGACGGTGCCACCGAACTGGCCTCGGGCCTGGGTGAGCTGTCGGCCGGTGCCGATGAGCTGGCCTCCGGTCTCGAGCAGGCCAAGGACTCGATCCCCCAGATCACCGACGCCCAGGGCAAGAAGATCGCCGACACCGTCGCCGGTCCGGTCGAGCTGGAGGAGACCACGCTGAACGAGGCGGAGACCTTCGGTACCGGGTTCGCCCCGTTCTTCCTCTCGCTCGCGCTGTTCGTCGGCGGCATCATCACCTGGATGCTGATCACCCCGGTGCAGTCGCGCCCGGTGGTCAACGGGCTCGGCGCGATCCGGGTGGCCCTGGCCTCCTACTGGCCGGCGCTGCTGATCGGCGTCTGCCAGGTGCTGGTGATGTACGTGGTGGTGCACTTCGGGGTCGGACTCAAACCCGTCTACACCGCGGGGACGATCTTCTTCCTCATGCTGGTGGCCGCGACCTGGCTGGCGATGATCCAGGCGCTCAACGCGGTCTTCGGACCGGCGGTGGGGCGTGTGGTCACCCTCGCGCTGCTGATGGTGATGCTGGTGTCCTCGGGCGGCATCTACCCGTACCAGACCACCGCGAAGGTCTTCCAGTGGCTGCACCCGGCCGACCCGATGACGTATTCGGTCAACGGCCTGCGCGCCATGACCGTCGGCGGGGTGGACGCCAGGTTCTGGATCGCGTGTGCGGTCCTGCTCGGACTGATCCTGGTGTCGCTGGTGGCCACGTCCCTGTCGGCGCGGCGCAACCGGCAGTACAACATGGAGCGGCTCTACCCGCCGGTGCTGGTCTAGACCGGCCGGCGCCACAGGCGCGCACGACGCAGGCCCCGGTGCCGGGGCGGTTTCGCCCGGCGCCGGGGCCTGCGTCTTCGGCCGATCACCCGTGCACGCGGGCGGCTCGGGGTGCACACTCAGACGGTGGAACCGTTCCGCCGTCGAGAGGACCCCCTGTGCACGCAGCCGCCCGCATGACGATCTCCGCCCTGGCCGCTGCCGTCTGCCTCGTCGGAGGTGGCGTGGCCGGCGCCGACTCCGCCGAGACGGACCGGAGCGAGATGGTCAACGGCGCACTGTCGCTGGTCGGGGGATGTATGAGCCCGGACCGGGACGCGGTGGCGGCCTGCACGCAGATGCAGAATCACCGGACGGTCAGCCCGCTGATGCTGCGGCTCAATCCGGCCGGCACCTACCTCGTCGTGCTCGGCGCCGGGCTGACCGAGGACGGGCAGATCGCGCCGGTGCTCGAGGACCGGTTGCATACCGCCCGGCGGTTGGCGGCCGAGCACCCGTCCGCGCCGATCCTGGTCACCGGCGGGGCGCCGAAGAACGGGCGCACCGAGGCCGCGGCGATGCGGGACTGGCTGATCGGCGCCGGGATCGATCCGGCCCGGGTGAGTGTGGAGGACACCTCGGGTTCGACCGCGGCGAACGCGGCCCACAGCGTGCCGATCCTGCGGGAACGCGGCGCCGGCGGTGCGGTGCTGATCACCGGTCCGGACCACATGAAACGGGCCCTGATCGAGTTCCGGGACGCGGTCGACGGCGCGTTCCCGATCGCCGGGGCGATCACCGGGTAGGTGCGGCCGCACAGACGACCGGACCCGCACCGAGCAGGCTCGGTGCGGGTCCGGTGGTCGATCCGTGGGCGATGGCCGTCCGCCTAGGCGGGCCGCATCGCTAGCGCGGGATCAGTTGCCGACGATCAGACCGGCGGTCTTGGTGCGGGCACGGTCGAAGCGCGCCTGCGCGTCGGCCCAGTTCACCACGTTCCACCAGGCCTTGACGTAGTCCGGCTTGACGTTCTTGTACTGCAGGTAGAAGGCGTGCTCCCACATGTCGAGCATGACGATCGGGATGATGCCGGCGGTGATGCCGTTGTGCTGGTCCTCCATCTGCTCGATGATCAGCTGCTCGCCGATCTGGTCCCAGGCCAGCACGGCCCAGCCCGAGCCCTGGATGGTGGTGGCCACCCCGGTGAAGTGCGCCTGGAACTTGTCGAACGAACCGAAGGTGTCGTCGATGGCCGCGGCCAGCTCGCCGGTCGGCTTGTCGCCGCCGTCCGGGGACATGTTGTTCCAGAAGATCGAGTGGTTGGTGTGGCCACCGAGGTTGAAGGCCAGGTTGCGCGACAGCAGGATCGCCTTGGCGCCGATGGTGCCGTCCTCACGCGCCTCCGCCTGGGCCTTCAGCGCGGCGTTCGCGCCGTTGACGTAGGCCTGGTGGTGCTTGGAGTGGTGCAGCTCCATGATCTCGGCCGAGATGTGCGGCTCGAGGGCGCTGTAGTCGTAGGGCAGTTCCGGCAGCGTGTATTCCGCCATGGAAAATCCTTTCCCGCGGGTCGGCCCTTGCTTCGAACACGGTCGGCCCGCTATCAGCAGTGAAGTGGTCCGCCCTCCAGCTTTGTGGATAGAACGTATTTTCGCAACGTCGGTGTCGGTAAATGGCGCTGATCCGGTGCTCGCGGGCCCCGCGGCGGGCCGCGGGCGCGCGTAGCATCGGGCCATGGCCTGGATGGATGATTTCACCGCGATGCTCCGTCGCCCCGCGACGATGGTGACCGCCGAGCAGGCGTTGCCCGGGCGCGAGACGGAGATGCCCGTGCCCGAGCACCACGCGGCGCTCGGCACCGCACTGACCCCGCCGTTCCCCGCCGGGATGGAGACCGCCGTGCTGGGCATGGGCTGTTTCTGGGGTGTGGAGCGCGAATACTGGCAGATGCCCGGGGTGCACACCACCGCGGCCGGCTATGCGGGCGGGTTCACCCCCAACCCCACCTACGAGGAGGTGTGCAGCGGGCGCACCGGACACACCGAGGTGATCCTGGTGGTCTTCGACCCGGCGCAGATCTCCTACCGGGAGCTGCTCGTGCACTTCTGGGAGAACCACGACCCCACCCAGGGGTATCGGCAGGGCAACGACGTGGGCAGCCAGTACCGGTCGATGATCCTCACCGACACCCCCGCCCAGGCCGAGACCGCGCGCGAGACCGCCGAGATCTTCGCGCCGGCGCTGGCGAAGGCCGGATTCGGCGAGATCACCACCGAGATCGTCGACCTGCACACCACCGGTGCGGGACGGTTCTACTACGCCGAGCCGGTGCATCAGCAGTACCTGCACAAGAACCCCCACGGGTATTGTCCGGTACATGCCACCGGCGTCCGCTGCGGATGACCGCGCCATCGGCGCCGCATCGCAGCGCGGGCCCGAACGGGCCGGGAACACCGGT
This sequence comes from Actinomycetes bacterium, assembly GCA_021793835.1. Classification (GTDB taxonomy): domain Bacteria; phylum Actinomycetota; class Actinomycetes; order Mycobacteriales; family Mycobacteriaceae; genus Tomitella. Next base: position 14,933 of record JAJYRZ010000025.1, read on the forward strand.
GCGCCCGAGCGGAGAGGGGATCGACCCGATATGACGGTGAGTCGGCGGATCACACTGACCGGATCGACCGGTGACGAACTGGTGGGCATGCTGGACCTGCCCGACGGCCAGGTGCGCGCATACGCGATGTTCGCGCACTGTTTCACCTGTTCGAAGGACACCATCGCGGCGGCGCGCATCTCGCGCACCCTGGCCGAGGCCGGCGTGGCGGTGCTGCGTCTGGACTTCACCGGGCTGGGGGAGTCCGGCGGCGACTTCGCCGAGACCTCCTTCAGCACCAACATCGAAGACCTGGTGCTGGCCGCCGACCACCTGCGCGAGCACCATCAGGCGCCCACCCTGCTGGTCGGCCACTCCTTCGGCGGTGCGGCCGTGATCGCGGCCGCCGAATTCGTGCCGGAGGTGCGCGCTGTGGCGACCGTTTCGGCGCCCTCGGACGTCGCCGAGATCGCCCGGCACCTGGCGCCGAAGGCCGAGCAGATCGCCCGCGAGGGCGAGGCCGTGGTGACCCTGGCCGGTCGGCCGTTCCCGATCCGGCAGCAGTTCATCGACGACCTGACCGAGCACAGCATCGTCGACCGGGTCGCCGGACTGGGCCGGGCGCTGCTGCTGGTGCACTCGCCCGACGACGAGCAGGTCGGCTACGGCGAGGCGCGCACGCTGTACGAGGCGGCCGCCGAACCGAAGTCGCTCTTCTCGCTCGAGGGCGCCGACCATCTGCTCACCGCGCCCGGTGCGGCCGAGCGGGCCGGGGCGATGATCGGCGCCTGGGCGCAGGCCTACCTGCCCGATCCCGCGCCGTCCGGCCTCGCCGACGGTGCGGTGCTGGTCCGGCCCAACGGGCGCGGGAAGTTCGGTCAGGACGTGGTCACCGCGACCCACCGGCTGCTGGCCGACGAACCGGAATCGGTGCCCGGCGCGGTCGATTCGGGCCCGAGCCCCTACGACCTGCTGCTGGCCGCGCTGGGGGCCTGCACCTCGATGACCATGCGCATGTACGCCGACCGCAAGAAGTGGCCGCTCGACGACGTCGAGGTGCTGCTGAGCCAGAAGCGCATGCACGCCCGCGACTGCGCCGAGTGCGAGCAGGAGGACGGGCAGATCACCCGCATCGAGCGCACCATCGCGATCAGCGGGGACCTGGACGCCGAGCAGCGCGCCCGGCTGCTGGAGATCGCCGACCGGTGCCCGGTGCACCGCACCCTGACCGACCACCCGATCGTGGTGGTCACCGAAGAGGCGACCGAGTAACACCCGCGCCGGGTCAGTGGCCGAGCACGGCCGCCGCGCAGGCCCGGGGATCGTCGTGGAAGGGCAGATGTCCGGCCCCGGCCAGCATCAGGTGCCGGGCGCCGGGCAGCGCCTGCCGGGCGCGGGCCGCCTGCTGGTGCGGCAGCACCCGGTCGCGTCGGCCCCACACCACGGTCACCGGGATGGTCTCGAGCCCGGCCGGCGGGCGCGGACCGGCCACCAGGTCGTAGTCGGTGAACCGGCGCAGCGCCTCGGCGAAGGCCGGGGCCCGGACGAGCGCGTCCGCGTCGGCGCGCACCCGCGTGGCCGGGACCTCGGTGGGCCGGCCGTAGAACAGGCCCACCAGCCCGGCGCGGCCGAGCCGGCTGCGCGCGGCCGCCGCCACCGCCGGGCGGGCGCGGGCCAGCGTGCGGGTGGCCGAGAGCAGGGTGCGGGTGCGCCGCAGCTCGCCCGGGGTCCAGAAACCGGCCGGGGCGAACGCGGTCACCGCCCCGGCGACCTCGCGCCGGCCGAGCTCGAGGGCGATCGCCCCGCCCATCGAATTGCCCACCACGTGCGGGCGGTCGAGGCCGAGCCGGGTGCACAGGGCCGCCACCTGATCGGTCAGCCCGTCGATGCTGGCGTCGAGCCCGGCCGGGGCGGGGGAGTCGCCGAAACCGGGCAGATCGATCGCGTGAACGGTGTGCCCGGCGGCCAGAGCGGGCACGATCGGGTCGAAGATCCCGCGCCGACTGCCGACCCCGTGCAGCAGCACCATCGGCGCCCCGGCGCCGCGACGGTCCATCGCGATCTTCGGCGCCGACCGATCGTCGGTGCCCGGAGTGTGTCCGGCCATCTGTCCTCCCTGACCCGGCGCGCCCGCCGCCCGTCTGCGGCAGAAAAACGAACGTCGGTGCCGTACTGTCTGTTGCGTCCATATTCGCCGATCCGAGGACGGACCATGGGGCAGATCAACATCTCCGCGACGGCGGCCGTGCCGCTGTCGGTGGCCTTCGCCTACGTCGACGATTACCGGTACGTGCCCGACTGGATGTTCGGCATGTCGAAGTTCGATCCGCTCACCGAGCAGGTGTCGGGCCTGGGCGCCGAGTACGAGACGGTGGTCAACCTCGGACCGAAGGCGCTGCGCTCGAAGGTCCGGGTGACCGACTGGGCGCAGGACGCGGTGATCGAGCTGACCTCCTTCGAGGGGATGGTCAACAGCTCGCGCTGGGAGTTCCGCGCCGTCGACGACGAGCACACCGAGCTGACCGTGGACTTCCGCTACGAGTTCGGCGGCGGACTGGCCGGCAAGGCCCTGGCCAAGGTCATCGAACCGCTGGTGGGTGAGGCGATGCGGCAGACCGAGAAGGACCTGCGCACCAAGGCCGAGGAGCACTACCGATCGCTGGAGTGATCGAGACGGTGCGCCGCACACACCGCGCACCGATCGGTAGGGGGCACGGCCGGTGAGCATGGATGCGGTGGCCCGCACCGAGATGTTCCGGGCGATGCACGCCCGCGGCGAGCAGCAGCCGGTGTCGTGGGCCACGGCCCGGCGCATCGCGGTGTTCGCCCGGCCGATGCGCGCCCGGCTGCTGCTGTTCCTGTCGCTGTCGGTGGTCACCGCGGTGCTGGCCGTGGCCACCCCGGTGCTCGCCGGACGGGTGGTCGACGCGATCGTCGACGGCGGCCCGGCCGGCACCGTCGGCGCCCTGGCCGCGATCATCGCGGCGATCGCGCTCGGGGAGGCGGCGGTCACCCTCGCCTCGCGTTGGCTGTCGGCCACGATCGGCGAACAGCTGATCTTCCGCATGCGCACCGCCGTGTTCGACCACGTGCAGACGATGCCGGTGGCGTTCTTCAACCGCACCCGCACCGGCGCCCTGGTCTCCCGGCTCAACAACGACGTCATCGGCGCCCAGCGCGCCTTCTCCACCACCTTGTCCGGAGTGGTGTCGAACCTGGTCACCCTCGTCATCACGCTGGTGGTGATGCTGTCGATCTCCTGGCAGATCACGCTCGCCGCGCTGATCCTGCTGCCGGTGTTCTTAGTCCCGGCGCGCTACCTGGGTCGGCGCCTGGCCGGCTACAGCCTGGCCGCGGCCGAATACAACGCGGCGATGAGCGACCAGATGACCGAACGCTTCTCCGCTCCCGGCGCGATGCTGGTCAAACTGTTCGGCCGGCCCAAAGCCGAATCGGCCGCGTTCGCAGGCCGGGCCGCGGCGGTGCGCGACGTCGGGGTGCGCTCGGCGATGGTGCAGTCCGGTTTCGTCACCGCACTGACCCTGGTCTCGGCGCTCGCGCTCGCCCTGGTCTACGGGCTCGGCGGCTACTTCGCCATCGACGGCCGACTCGAGGCCGGCTCGGTGGTGACCATGGCGCTGCTGCTCACCCGGCTGTATGCGCCGCTGACCGCGCTGGCCAGCGCCCGGGTGGACGTGATGAGCGCACTGGTCAGCTTCGACCGGGTCTTCGAGGTCCTGGACCTGGAGCCCCTGCTGACCGAGACGGCCGATCCGGTGCCGATCCCGGCCGGCCCGGTGGGGATCGAGCTCGACGCGGTCGACTTCGCCTACCCGGCCGCCGATCAGGTCTCGCTGGCCTCGCTCGAATCGGTGGCGGTGCTCGACCCGCGGGCCGGCCGGCAGATCCTGCACGAGATCTCGCTGACGGTCGAGCCCGGCACGATGGTGGCCCTGGTCGGCTCCTCGGGGGCGGGCAAGTCCACCCTCGCCCAGCTGGTGCCCAGGCTCTACGACGTCGACTCCGGTGCGGTGCGCATCGGCGGGGTGGACGTGCGCGATGCAGCGAGCGCCGAGCTGCGCGGCACCGTCGGCATGGTCACCCAGGACGGCCACCTGTTCCACTCCTCGGTGCGCGAGAACCTGCTGCTGGCCGCCCCGGAGGCCGGCGACGGGCAGCTGTGGGAATCGCTCGAGCGGGCACGAATCGCGGATCTGGTCAGGGCGCTTCCCGACGGGCTCGACACGGTGATCGGGGAGCGCGGCTACCGCCTGTCGGGCGGGGAACGCCAGCGTCTGACCATCGCCCGGCTGCTGCTGGCCCGCCCGCGCGTGGTGATCCTCGACGAGGCGACCGCCCACCTGGACTCGACCTCCGAGGCCGCGGTGCAGGCGGCGCTGGCCGAGGCGCTGACCGGACGCACCGCCCTGGTGATCGCCCACCGGTTGGCCACGGTGCGCGCGGCCGACGAGATCCTGGTGCTCGAGGCCGGGCGGATCATCGAGCGCGGCACGCACACCACGCTGCTGGCCGCCGGGGGCCGCTACGCCGAGCTGTATCGGACCCAGTTCGCCGACACCTGAGCGAGGAATCGGTCCACCGGTTGTGGACCGGGCGCGGGGAGGTTGTCCACAGGCGGTGGACGGATCGGCGGGAAAGCAGGTCATGGCGGTCGCGGTTCTCCCCAGACTGTGGACAACCGTGTGGACAACCCGTGGGTGTCGGTGCCGCGGCGGGTGATCGTGCACTATTGGTAGGGCGTCGACGGCGGGAGGAGGACCGGTGACTGCTCCGGGGCTGATGCAGGTGTGCAGCCGATGCGGCACGACCTGGCCGGTAGCGCTGGGCGCGAACGGGCCGGTGACCGCGCGCTGGTGCCCGTACTGCAACGGCGACCTGTACGCACCGAGCCCCATCCGGGCCGCGGCCCCCGCCGCACCGCCGCACACGCCCCCGACTGCGCCCCCGCCTGCGCCTCAGGCTGCGCCGCAGCCGGCCCGGCAGCAGACGCCGCCGCATGCCTCACAGCCCGCACCGGCACCCGCCCCGCACGCCGGGCCGGGCACCGCCCCGGCGTCGCCGCCCGTGCCCGGGTCGCAGGCCGCGCCGCCCGCCGCGCCGCAGACCCCGGCGCCGAGCACTCCCACGCCGCAGACCCCCGCGCCGTCTGCTCCCGCGCCCCGCGGGGCGGCGCCGCGGCTCCAGGCCCCGCGGCTGCCGCGCGGCTATCGGTGGTGGGCGCGCAGCCCCGAACATCCGGCCGATCCGCCGCCGGTGGGCCCGCCGCCGCCGGCCGGGCCGACCCCGCGCTACACCGAGACCCCGCGCTGGGGCCTGCCGATCTCCCCGCGCCCGGCCACCGAACCCGGGGTGGGTGCGCGCACCGCACGCTGGGCCGCGGCCGCACCGGACCTGTTGCGGGTGCTGACCGCCGTGCTGGTCGCGGTGATCGCGGCCGAGGGTTTCCGCTATCTGCTGCTGTTGATCAACCGGGGGCGCGCGCTGCCCGCCGCGGTGGTGTGGCTGTCCGATGCGATGGTCTACACCGCCGGGGTGGTGGCCGTCCCGGCCGCGGCCGCGGCCACCGTGGCGTGTGCGGCCTGGCTGATCCGGGCGCGCACCCGGGCCTACCGGCGCCTGGGCGCCCACGATCCGCGCTCGCCGGGCGGACAGTTGGCGCTGTGCCTGATCCCCGGGTTCACGATGATCGGGGCCGGGGTGGCGCTGACCGAACTCGAGGCCGTGCAGCGCGCCCGCACCGCCGAGGAGATCACTCTGGCCGAGCCGGTCTCGCGCCCCCTGCTGCCCGAGGCGGGCCGCGGCCTGACCGCGGCCGCACTGGTGCGCTGGTGGTGGCTGGTGTGGGTGTGGACGAACCTGACCGCGCTCGGCGCGGTGCTGATGCGCCTGGACACCTCCGCGCAGGGACGCGCCGACGCGATCCTGGCGACCATCGTCGCCGCGGGCGCCGGTCTGGTCGCGATCGCCGTCACCGCGGCGACCATGCGCAGGCTGTCGGGGCAGGTCCGATCGGCCGACCGGCGCTGGGTACACGTCGACCGTCCGGCCGCCCGGCCCGCGCCGGACCGCCCGGCAGACGCCGACGGCCCGGCCGATCCGGCGGACACCGGTGCCGAGGCCGATGCCGAGGCGGCTGCATCGACGACGGCGGCGCGATGACCGCCGGACCGTTCGTCGTCGCCCACCGCGGAGCCTCGGCGGTGCGGGCCGAACACACCCTGCCCGCCTATGAGCGGGCCGTCGCCGACGGGGCGCACGCCCTGGAGTGCGATGTCCGGCTCACCCGCGACGGCCAGGTGGTGTGCGTCCACGACCGCACCGTCGACCGCACCTCGAACGGCACCGGCGTGGTCAGCGAGATGAGCCTGGCCGAGCTCGCCGAACTGGACTTCGCCTCCTGGCACGGCGACCCGGCCCCGGCCGGTGTGTTGACCCTGGACCGGCTGATCGAGTTCACGTTGGACCAGCGCGAGCCGCTGCGGCTGTTCATCGAGACCAAGCATCCGGTGCGCTACGGCGGCCGGATCGAGGACGCGGTGCTCGCGGCGCTCAGCCGCAGCGGGCTGACCAACCCGGCCTCGCCCTCGCATGCGCGCGCGGTGGTGATGTCCTTCGCACCGTCGGCGATGTGGCGGATCCGGCGCAAGGCACCGATGCTGCCGACGGTGCTGCTCGGCTCGACCGGATCGATCCTCGGCGGCGGGGCCGCCGCCACGGTCGGGGCCACCGCGATCGGCCCGTCGGTCCAGGCCCTGCGCGAGGATCCGCTGCTGGTGGACCGGGCCGCGGCGGCCGGGCGGGCCACCTACTGCTGGACGGTCGACGACCCGGACGACATGCTGCTGTGCCGCGAGTCCGGGGTGAGCTGGATGGCCACGAATCGGCCGGCCGAGGCCCGCCGGGTGCTCGGCGACCCGGGCGCCGACCCGCGTCCGCCCCGCGAAAGCTGACAGCCGGGCCCGCGGTGCCGTAACTTGATCTGTCGTGGCGAAGAAGAGCAAGCGAAACTCCGGTCCCCGGTCCGACTCCAAGCGTGCCGAGCTGCTGGCCAAGCGGCGCGCCGAACGCGAACAGGCCAGTGCGGTCCCCGCCCGCCCGTTCGCCGGTCTGGCCGCCGAATGCGATCTGGTCGCGATGCGCGAGTTCGTGCCGTCGGCGACCGCACCGCTGCCGCTGGCGGACGGGATCGACACCGCACGTGAGCTGTCCGTGGTCACCGTGCTGCCCGGCGCCGTCTCGGCGCTGACCCGCCCCGGCGAGGACGGCGTGGCAGGCACCGGCCTGGTGGGCATGCAGGTCCAGGCGCACGCCGAGGATCCGGGCGCCGAGCTTTCGGCCGCGACCCTGTGGGCGGCCGGCGCCGAGGACGGCGAGTCGCTGATGGCGGCCGAATACAACTCCGACACCCGCCCGGTGGCCGAGGTGCTGCGCGCCGACGCCGATCTGGACATCACCGTGCACTCGGACTTCCAGTGGTGGCTCGAGCGCGCGGTGGAGTCCAGCCCGCAGATCGAGCAGGCCATCACGCAGGCGAACGAGCTGATGATGCCGTCGGCGCGTCTGGAGGGTGTGCGCGCGGCCTGGTGGGTCGACGCCGGCGAGCGCGCCCACCTGCGCTGGGTGCGCCCCGAGGACGAGGACGCGCTGATGCTGGCGCTGGCGCGCGTGCACGCCGCCGAGGGCCTGACCCTGGGGGAGGGCTCCCGGTTCGCCGGCAGCTTCCGCGCCCACGGGCTGCTGGTACCGGTGTTCGACCTCGATCGCGACAAGCACCCGCAGGAGTGGACCGAGGCCACGGTCGCGCTCGGCGCCCGGCTCGACGAGGCGCTGGCCGACGATCGCCCGATGACCTCCGCCGAGCGGCGCTCGCGCGACGGGCTGCGCGCCCGCCAGGTCACCCTGCGCTGATCCTCGCCGGCCCGGGCCCACGCGCCCGGGCGGTCTCTTCCGTCGGTGGCCGGGGCCCGGGGTCAGAACCCGGTGGTCAGCAGCTCCTCGGGCAGGGCCTTGCCGGCGGCGATCGTCTGCCAGAACTGCGGGGCGAGCGTGTCGTCCCACAGCAGCACGTTGCCCGACCCGGTGTCGGCGAAACCGCCGATCGGCACGGTCGTGGTCGCCGGTGACGAGCGCATCGTCCAGGCCAACCGGGCCAGATGCCACACGTGCGTGTCCTCGTCGACGGTCAGCGCCCCGCCGATCGAGCGGGTGACGTCCCACCAGCGGATCGGGTTGGCCAGCGTCGACGCCGAGGTGGTCTTGTCGACCAGGGCGCCGAGGAACTGGCGCTGGTTGTCCATCCGGTCCAGGTCCGAGTTCGGCAGCCCGTAGCGTTCGCGCACGAAGTCCAGGGCGAGCGGACCGGAGTAGTCCTGGCAGCCGCCGGGCAGGAAGATCCCGTGATCGGGGTACTTTACCGTCTGG
>JAJYRZ010000026.1 GCA_021793835.1 Actinomycetes bacterium
AGGGCTCCCGGATGCTCTACATCCACCCCGACGAGTGCGTCGACTGCGGTGCCTGTGAGCCCGTCTGCCCGGTCGAGGCCATCTTCTACGAAGACGATGTCCCCGACGAGTGGGAGCGCTACACCGTGGCCAACGTCGAGTTCTTCGATGAGCTCGGCTCGCCGGGCGGCGCCGCCAAGATCGGCGTGGTGGAACACGATCCGCAGTGGATCAAGGACCTCCCGCCGATGGATGAGGATTGAGTTGATCCGGACCCCGGTGGCCCGAAACCTTCCTGACTTCCCCTGGGATTCGCTCGCCGCGGCCACGGCCGTGGCACGCGCCCACCCGGGCGGTGTGGTGGACCTGTCGGTCGGCACACCGGTCGACCCGGTCGCGCCGCAGATCCGCGACGCCCTGGCCGCTGCGGCCGGAGCGGGCGGATATCCGCCGACCGAGGGGACGGCAGAACTGCGCGAGGCCGCGGCAGCGGCGCTTGCGCGGCGGTATCGGGTCATCGGGGCCGACCCGTCGGCGATCCTGCCGGTGATCGGCACCAAGGAGGCCATCGCCTGGCTGCCGACGATGCTGGGCCTGGGCCCGGACCACACCGTGGTGGTGCCCGAGCTGGCCTACCCGACCTATGAGGTCGGCGCGAAACTGGCCGGGGCCCGCATGCTGCGCGCCGACGGCACCGCCCAGGTGGGGCCGATGCCGTTCCACCTGGTGTTCATCAACTCCCCGGCCAACCCGCACGGCAAGATCCTCGGGATCGACCACCTGCGCAAGATGGTCGACTGGACCCGCTCACGCGGGGCGATCCTGGTCGCCGACGAGTGCTATCTGGGCCTGGCCTGGGACTCCGAGGCGCTGTCGATCCTCGACCCGGACGTGTCAGACGGCGACCACACCGGGCTGATCGCCGTGCACTCGCTGTCGAAGACCTCCAACCTGGCCGGCTACCGTGCCGGTTTCCTCGCCGGCGACCCGGCCCTGCTGGACGAGGTGCGGCAGGTGCGCCGGCACGCCGGGATGATGATGCCGGGACCGGTGCAGGCCGCGATGACCGTCGCCCTGGCCGACGACGCGCAGGAGGCCGCGCAGCGTGAGCGCTACCGGGCGCGGCGCGCTGTGCTGTATCCGGCGCTGGAGCAGGCCGGTTTCACCATCGACGAATCGGGCGGCGGCCTGTATCTGTGGGCCACCCGCGGCGAGGACGGCCGAGCCACGGTCGACGCGCTCGCGAAGCGGGGCGTGCTCGTCGCCCCCGGCGACTTCTACGGCCCGCGCGGCGCGCGTCACGTGCGCATCTCGCTGACCGCCACCGACGAGCGCATCGCCGCCGCCGCCGAGAGGATCACCGCATGACCGACCGGACCGACGGGGCCGGGAAGACCGCCGACTCCGCGGCGGCCGTCCCGCTGGACGACGCCGCGCTGCGTGACCGGGTCGCCGAACTGCGCAGCGGGTTCGGCGCGGTCGACTCGCTGGCCCGCTTCCGCGCCCCGGTGAACCCGGAGGAGCCGACCGAGGTGCCCGACGAGGTCGTCATCGCCCTCGCCGACGGGGTGCCGGCGCCCGGCTTCACCTCCTACGCGACCGTGGACATGGGCCGGTTCCCGACCAACGTCACCGACGCGGACGGCCGCGAGGTGGCCACCGAACTGGTGACCGTGGGCCGCACCGCACACCGGGCGGCGGCCGATGTGCTCGCCCGTGCCGCCTTCGCGATCGCCGCCGGCTCGATCCACGTGGTCCCGCTCGCGGTGATCCCCTCGGCCGTGGCCGAAGCCGACCCGGACCGCACCATGCGCCACCTGCTGCTGGTACTGCCCTTCCTGTGGCCGGAACTGGAGATCCTCGCCGAACCGGACACCGCCGACGGCACGGTGCGCACCCGGCTCCAGGCCGTGCCGATCTCCGACTCCGAGCTCGCCTACGCCGACACCCACGGGCGGCAGGCCCTGTTCGACCTGCTCGAATCGGCCGGCGCCGACGTCTCCGACATCGACCGCAGACCGGTGGCCTGAAAACCATGCGGCCCGTCCGCGGCATCGTCGTCGACGACGATGCCGCGGACGGGCCGCAAGGGCGGATGTCAGCCCAGCGCGATCCGGTCGATCCGTCCGGTCCGGTCCGCGAGCGCCTTCTCCGGCACCCAGTCGGCCGAGGCCGTGACATACAGGGCGGGCGCCGCGGTGTCGATGGCCACGGCGAAGGCGCCCGGCACCTCGATCCGCTCGGTGATCTCACCGGCCTGGTCGACGCGGATCACCGCCCCGTCGAAGGGGGAGGCCACCCACACCCCGTCCTCATCGTCGATCGCGATGCCGTCCGGGAACACGGTCGGGCCGAACTCGATCAGGGTGCGCCGATCCGACAGCGTGCCGTCGGCGGCGATCGAGAACGCGGTCAGCCTCCCGGGCGTCGCCCGGGTCTCGGCGACGATGAGCGTGCCCCGGTCCTTGGTCAGCACCATCCCGTTGGGGAACATCATCTCGGTGGCTGCGACCGAGACGGTGCCGTCGACGTCGACCAGAGCCAGTGCGCTCGGCCGCGGCGGGGCCGGGGGAGCGGAGTCGTCGCCGTAGTTGCCGACATAGGCGCGCCCTTGATTGTCGACCACCATGTCGTTGACCGTCCAGGTCGCCACCTCGGACAGATCGGCGTGGGCGGTCAGCGCGCCGTCGTGGCCGCGCACGTACACGGTCTTGTCGGCGCCGTTGGCGATCAGCAGCCGGCCGTCGGGCAGGAATCCTAAGCCCGACGGCCCGCCCGCGATCTCGGCGACGATCTCGTCGGTGCCGGCGACCGGATCGAACCGGTGCACCTGTCCGGCGTAGATGTCGGAGAACCACAGGGCGCCGTTCTGCCAGCGCGGCCCCTCGGGGAAGGCCAGTCCGGTCAGCAGGGTCTCACGGGAGTAAGTGCTCATGTGGCCAGTGTGGCCCACCGCCTCGGTGGACGTCGTCGGTGTGTCGACGCCGCAGGACTCCGTGTGCACGAGGCCCGGTGTCGGTGGTGCCGGGTTGACTGCGCCCATGGGGGCGCTGCTAGATCACTTTGACGGGGTTCGCGGTCTTCGGGGCATGGGTGTCCGTGTTGCCGGCCTGGAGAGCGGGAACTCGAGCCACAGCACAACGAGAGTCCCAGGGGCGCCGAGAGGAATGGTGGCGAAGATTCCAGTGGGTGACCGAACTCGCCCTCGACCCGGATCCGGGTCGAGCGCGGGTCGGGGTCACGCTGCTCGGCAGCATCTCACGGAGCGAATTGGCCGGGCCGGGAGAACTGGACGCTATCCTCGAAGTATTGGCGGCGATGTATGGCAGTGCGCTGGCCGCTGAGGACGCGGCGGGTTCACCCGGGTTCGGCGAAGCAGAGGAGGGGAGCCATGGCCAAAGTCCAGGTGACTGAGGCGGAGATCCTCGCGGCCAGACTGACGGTCGAGATCAACGATCGATTGGGCCGCACGACGCCGGAACCGATCATTCGTCTGGCTCGGACCCCGCTTGCGGGGCGCGCAGCGGCCCGGGCATAGCCGTCGGTCGGGGCTGCATTCCGGTCTGAGGCCGTGACCAGAACTGCTGGTACGTCGCGCCTGTGTACGACCTGGACGACCATACGATCTACCGTGCCGTCGGGCTTCTACGCCGGCATGGACCGCAGACCGTGTCGCGCTGGTCCGAGTTGATCGCCGAGTACGGCATCACCGATCCGGTACGTGCCGCCGAGCTGGCCGAGACCGGGGACGATCCGATCACCTGCCGTCTGGCCGACGGCCGGGTCGGGGTGGTGGACGCACTGGCGGAGGGGCGGGTGCTCACCCACCGGTTGAGCGTCGCCGAGATCGCCGCCGACGTCCTTGACGCCGGACCGGATCTGGAGATATTCCTGCACCTGGAGGAACGCTCGCCGGGAATCGAGCTGGTGTTCCCAGCGACCGGTGCAGCCGTACTTGCCGAGCGCGGGATCGACGATCCCCGGTGGCGCCCGGAGGTCGGCCTCCTCCTCGAACCCGGGGCGCTGAGCGGCCGCCACCCGGGCGACCTCATCGGTGTGCGCGCGTCGTGGGGCGCACTGTTCCTCGAGACCGTGGATGCGGAGGAGGTGTCGGCGCCCGCGGACCTTCCGGCGCGGCTGGCCGCGACCATCGGGCTCGGATCTCGGCAGATCCTCGACGAGGTGGTCTGGCAGGTGATGGCGGACGATCCGGCGGCGTTCACGGATCCGGCCCCGCCGCTGACCGAGCTGTTGGCGGCCGCCGATCTGCAACTGAGTGGCAGCTTCGTGACCCACCCCGGCCTGGACTTCTCGTCGTAGGCCTAGCGGTGACCGAGCTGCGTCATCGCGGCGGAATCAGCCCGGCCGACCCCCTGATACTGTGCGTCGATGGATGACTTCGAGAAGCGCGTGACGGAGGCGGCGGTCGCGCTGCTGCGCGAGACCGGTCCGCTTGCCGAGCAGCGCTGGATCGAACTGATCGTCAAGCGCGGCATCACCGACCTCGGCGATGCGGAGGATCTGGTCGAACACCTCGATCATCCGATGGTCGGCGGGCTGGTCGACGGCCGGATGGTCGCGGTGGATAGCCTGGTCGACGAGCGTGTGCTCACCCACCGGTTGTCCGCGCCGGAGATCGACCACGACATCCTCGCCCTGGAACCGGACCTGGATCCGCTGACCGACCTGGTGGAACCCTCACCCGGATTCGCCCTAGCCTACCCCGGTCTGGACGCTCAGGCACTGGACGAACGCGGGGGGCCGGAGCAAGACCGGTTCCGCAACGGGGCGGTGCTCCTCGAGCCCGGCACCCTGGCCGGGCGGCGGCCAGGAGACCTGATCGGCCTACGGGCCGAGGGCGGCCGGGTGCGCCTGGAGTTCCCGGCCGAGGAGCGCCTCGCCGATCCGGCGGACCTGGCGGCGGCGCTCGGCGCGATCGTCCCGGCCGATACGAGCGAGATGCTCGACTGGGTCGTCTGGCAGGCGATGGCCGACGACCCGACGACCTTCTCCACCCCCACGGCGCCGCTGACCGAGCTGCTGGCCCGCGCCGGACTGGACCGGCGGGTGGACTTCGTGGCCCACGCCGGCTTCGACTTCGAGGCTGAAAGGCGGAACCGGGCGATCACGCACCACGCCGTCAGCGCTGGCCTCGACCGGCCCACGGCGACGACGGTGTACGAGATCGTCCGGCTGGCGAAACTCGCGCCGCCGCAGCTGCCCGGTGCGATCGGCGCGGTGCTGGACGCCGATCCGCACGCGTTCGACGGGCTCGACGAATTCGCATCGATCCCGGCGCTCCTGGGTGACATCGACGGCGGGAAGGTGTTCGATCACCTGGATCTGCCGGCTTCGATGCGGCCGCCGACGATGGCGGATCTGCACGCGGTTGCTCTCGAGCTCATCCGCCGGGTCCCGCGCCGTGCGCGCGCCGGTGCGCACCATCTCGCCGGCCGGACGGCGCTGCGGCTTGGCCGCGGCGACGCCGCCGACCTGCACTTCCGGGACACCGTGGCCGCCGACGAGAGCTGGGCGCCCGCCTATCGCGACGCGGCGAGCATCGCGATGTTCCGCGGCGACCTCACCGGGGCCATGGCCCTCTTCGCCCGGGTGCCCGGCGGTACGGACGAGGGCGTCTACCGACTGCTCACCGACATCACCGAGCAGCAAGGACCGGCGCTCGGACGCAACGAGCGCTGCTGGTGCGGGTCGGGCCGCAAATACAAGGTGTGCCATCTCGGCCGACCCGCCCTGGATGCGGCCGGCCAGGCCGATTTACTGCACCACAAGGCACTGGAGTTCGTGCGCACCAGCGAGTTCGTCGACGATCTGCTCGATCTGGCCGAGTTCCGGTCCGGGTTCGGCGACTACATGCCGGTCGAAGCCGTACTCGACGACGGGGTGGTCTTCGATGCGCTGCTGTTCGAAGGCGGGGTGTTCGCCGCCTTCGTCGAGCGCGTCGGCGACCTGCTGCCCGCCGACGAACAGCTGATGGCGGCGCAGTGGCTGCTCGGTGAGCGCTCGGTCTACGAGGTCGAGGCGGTCGGTGCCGGCGCGGTGCTGTCGCTGCGCGATGTGCGCAGCGGCGACCGGGTGGAACTGACCGCGGAGCCGTACCACCACCAGCCCGCGGCCGGGGAATTCGTGTGCACCCGGTTGGTCACCGCCGGGGACGCCCTGCGCGCCTACGGCGGGCTCGAACCGGTGGCCGCGGCGCTGCGCGGCGAACTGATCACCCTGCTCGACGATCCCGACGGACCCGAGGCGCTGGTCGAGCTGTTCAGTCGGCGGCTCGCCCCGCCCCACGTCCTGGTCGGCGGCAACGAACTGATCTTCTGCTCCGCCCGCTTCCAGGTCGTCGACACCGCCGGGATCCGGCGCCGGCTCAGCCGCCGCTACGGTAAGGGCGAAGACGACCAGTGGGTGTGGCTGGAGGGGACGAGCGTGCGCGGGCACCTGGGCCTGGAGACCAGGCCCGACGGCGGTCTCGAACTGGTCGTGGAGGCGATGAACGAGCCGCGCTTCGATGCGCTGCTGGCTGCCGTGCACGAGATGGACCCCGAGGCGCGGCTGCTCGGCGAGGAGCGGAACGTCCCCGACCTGTCGGGGCCGAGCCCCGAGGTGGCGGCGCCCGGCGGGCCCGCGCCGGCCGAGGATCTGCCGCCCGAGGTGATGGAAGCGGTCGCGCAGTTCATCCGGGGCCACGAGCAGGCGTGGATCGACGAGCAGATCCCCGCGCTGGGTGGGCACACGCCGCGCGAATGCGCCGCCGATCCGACCCGGCGCGATGATCTGATCCGGTTGCTCGACTCCTTCCCCCAAGCCGACGTGCCCGGTGCGATGAGTGCAAAGCGGCTGCGCGTCATGCTCGGACTCTAGAGATGCGCGGCCGCGGCCGCGCAGAAAGGGCTCGGCGCCGGTTGGGCCGTCGCCGGGTCGGCCACGGCCGTATTCCCGGCGAAACGGTGGTCATCCGGACGGTGCGGACAGTGTCGAGTGCGCGAGACCACTGACGATGTGGCGCGGGTGCGATCGACATTCGCGTGGACTGTCGGTAGGTCAGGAGATGCCGACCCTCGGTACCGGGGTAGGGGATACGCGTAGCTTCGGGCCTGCTTCGCAGCGGCCCCGGCCCTCGCCCTGGCGCGGTCGCGACTTGACGTCGGAGTCCGCGGTGTCGGTGTGGCGTTCCGGCATGCGGACGATCGCGCAGCACGAGGCCCGAGGGGCGACGCGAGGAGTGGTGGCGCCGATTCCAGTGGTCGACAGAGCCGGCCTGTCACACCCAGGGGGCGGGCGCAGACGGACGGAGCACTCCTGGGCCTGCTGCGCGCCGGTCCATCGGCAGAGGCCCCGGACAGAGACGCGGTGCGGGCGGCCCTGCTCAGGATGATGAAGACGGGTCGGTGACGGCCCGCGCCGATGAAGCCGCAGACTCCCCGCCGGAGGGGACGGAGCATGGCGATGACTGAGAAGGTTCGGGTCAGGCGCTCGCAGATCATGGCCGCGCAGCAGTGGGTGGAGACGGACCTCGAGGACGGGCGCGCGACCCCGCAGTGGATCAAGGACCTCGCCGCGCTCGGCCACTGCGACCCGGCCGAAGCCGGCGACACCTCCGCGGCGGCGGCCGGATGACACCGCAGCGACCGTCTTCGCAGACCCACCCCGCACCTGCTCCGCCGGCGCTACGGTCGGGCCATGACCACTCCGCATCAGACCCGGCTCGCCACCCTGTTCGGTGATCAGGGTGTGGGCACCCTGGTCACCCTCAAATCCGACGGCCGTCCGCAACTGTCGAACGTGCTCTACGCCTATGACGCCCCGGCGCACCGATTCCGGGTGTCGATCACCGCCACACGCGCCAAGACCGCGAACATCCGGCGCGACCCGCGGGTGAGCCTGCACGTCTCCGGCGAGGGCGGCTGGTCCTACGCCGTGGCCGAGGGCGTGGCCGAACTGTCCCCGCCTGCCGCCGACCCGCACGACCCGACCGTGGAGGCCCTGGTGCTGCTGTATCAGCGGCTGTCCGGTGAGCACCCGGACTGGGTGGAGTTCCGCGAGTCGATGGTGCGCGAGCGCAGGTTGCTGCTGACGGTGACGGTGAAACGGTTCTACGGCCTGGCCGACTAGAGCCGTCCTTCTTCGGGGCGCCCCTCGCGCAGCGCGCGGCGATGGATTACCGTCGGCGACCGTGAAGAAGACCATGATGTTCCTCGCCCCCGTGGCCGCCGGCGCCCTGCTGCTGGCCGGCTGCTCGTCCTCCGACGACGCCGGTTCCGCCGCGTCGACGACCACCACCGGATCCGCGGCCACCGCGGACGACTCGCCGGGAGCCGTGACCGCGGCCCTGACCTGCCCGGTCGACGAACCGTCCACCGGCACCGCCGTCGACTGGGAGCTCACCGGGGTCACCGGTGCGCTCGAGGTCGTCGGCCCGACCGAGGACACCGCCCCGCTGATCGCCGTGGACACCCCGCTGGAGGTCGACGAAACCGTGGTGGAGACCCTCGTGCCCGGCGACGGCGACGAGGTGACCGATTCGTCGATGGTCACCGTCTGCTACACCGGGGTCAACGGCCGCGACGGCGAGGTGTTCGACTCCGCCTTCGAGCAGGGCGCCCCGGCCCAGTTCGGCGCCACCCAGGTGATCCCGGGCTTCGCCGATGCGCTGGTCGGCCAGCAGGAGGGCGCGACGGTCGCCGTCGCGATCAGCCCGGAGGACGGCTACCCGCAGGGCACCCCGGACGGGGCGATCGAGCCGGGCGACACCCTGGTGTTCGCGCTGTCGATCCTGGCGGTGGACTGAGCCGAGCCCGCGGGCCGGCGGCTCCGCCGGCCCTGATGGATCCGTACCGCGCCGCGGCCGGCGCCTCGGAGGGAAGAACTACTCCGAGGCGTCGGCCGCGGTCGTCTGTGCGGCAGCTTCGCGGCGCCGGTAACGGGCGTTGACCTGGGACAGCGCCACCACGATCGCGAACAGCACCGCGGTGGAGATGAGCTGGTTGCGCGCATCGCCGTCGGTGAGCATCAGCCCGATCAGCGCAGCGAACCCGGCGAGTGTGAGCCAGGTCAGATACGGGTGCAGCCACATGCGCAGGCGCAGCTTGCCCTCGCGGGCGAAGCGCGGGCGCAGGCGCAGCTGGGCGATGCACACGAAGATCCACACCACCAGCAGCACCGCGCCGACCGCGTTCATCAAGATGCCCAGCAGTTGCTCGGGCAGCAGCCAGTTGAGCAGCACGGCGACGAACGAGAAGAACACCGACACCAGCACCGCCACCCGCGGGGTGCCGTTGGGGGCGACCTTGGTCAGCGCCTTGGGGCCCTCGCCGCGGCGGGCGAGCATGAACGCCATCCGGGTCGAGCCGTAGACGTTGGCGTTGTAGGCCGACAGCAGGGCGAGGACCATGACCACGTCCATGATCCCGGAGGTGAACGGGACCTTGGCCACGTCGAGTACCGCGACGAACGGGTTGTCGTGCAGCTCGGCGGAGGTCCACGGCAGCACCAGCACCATCACCGCGACCGAACCGAAGTAGAAGATCCCGATCCGCCAGATCACGTTGCGCACCGCGACGATGATCCCGCGCGCCGGATCCGGCGACTCGGCCGCGGCGATGGTCACCAGTTCGATCCCGCCGAAGGCGAACGCCACCACCAGAAGACCCGCCGCCACCCCGGACAGCCCCATCGGCATGAACCCGTCGCCGTCGCCGAGCAGGTGGTCCCAGCCCACCGGCCCGCCCGAGCCGGGCAGCCAGCCCAGCACCAGCAGCACACCGATGATCAGAAAGCCGATGATCACCGCCACCTTGATCGCGGCGAACCAGAACTCGAACTCGCCGAAGTTGGCGACCTTCGACAGGTTCACGATCGCGAAGAAGGTGACGAACACCAGGGCCGGCACCCACTGGGGCAGCCACGGCGCCCAGGCCGCGATGATCCCCGAGGCGCCGGTGATCTCCGTCCCGAGCACCAGGATCAGCATCACCCAGTACAGCCAGCCGATGGTGAAACCGGCCCAGTCGCCCATCGCCGAGCGGGCGTATTCGGCGAACGAACCCGAGCTCGGCTGGGCCGAGCTCATCTCGCCGAGCATGCGCATCACCGAGATCACCAGCAGTCCGGCGATCAGATACGACAGCAGCACCGCCGGTCCGGCCGCGGCGATTCCCTGGCCGGAGCCGAGGAACAGTCCAGCCCCGATCGCCGAGCCCAGCCCCATCATGGTGATGTGGCGGGTCTTCAGGCCGGTGGCCAGACCGCCTTCCGGTTCTGCCGCACCGTCGGCGGCCGATGCGCGGGGCGCCTCGTCGCTGTCGTGCACCTGCCACCTCCGTGATCGTCCACCGGCGCCCGGTGCGCCGCTGTCTTCGAGGGCCATCATGTACCAGTGGCGCAGACTCCGCCCGGCCGCCCGTCACACGGGCGCTAGGGTTGCGCCATGGCGAATCGACGACCCTCTCGGTATCGCGGTCCGGTGCTGCTGCGCGGCGAGGACCAATGCGGTCCCGATGTGCAGACCCAGGACCAGCAGTTGCTCGACCGGCGGGGGCCCGGAGGCTGGCAGCACACCGACCCGTGGCGGGCGATGCGCATCCAGGCCGAGTTCATCGAAGGCTTCGACGCGCTGGCCGACACCCCGGCCGCGGTATCGATCTTCGGCTCGGCCCGCACCGCGCCGGGCGATCCCCACTACGAGCAGACCCGCGAGATCGCGGCCGCACTGGTCAAGGCCGGTTACGCCGTGATCACCGGTGGCGGGCCGGGGCTGATGGAGGCCGGGAACCGCGGAGCACAGGAGAGCGGCGGCCGGTCCATCGGGCTGGGGATCGAGCTGCCGATGGAGGAGGGCCTGAACCACTGGGTGGATCTGGGCATCAACTTCCGGTACTTCTTCGTGCGCAAGACGATGTTCGTCAAGTACTCGCAGGCCTTCGTGTGCATGCCGGGCGGGTTCGGCACGCTCGATGAACTCGCCGAGGCGCTCACCCTGGTCCAGACCGGCAAGATCACCCGATTCCCGATCGTGCTGGTGGGCACCGAGTTCTGGTCGGGGCTGGTGGACTGGTTGCGCGACAGGCTCGTCGGCGAGGGCATGGTCGACCCCGAGGACCTGGACCTGCTGACCGTCACCGACTCGGTCGACGAGGTGGTGCGGATCGTCGTCGATTCGCGTGCCGACACCGAGGCCGACGTGCGCACCCGCGGATTGGGTCGGCAGTGACCTCCGCCGCCGAGCCGGGACGCACCGGCGGCTGGGCGCGGTTCGCGGTCGCCGTCTACTGCGCCTCCGGACCGGTCGACGCCCGCTACGAGGCCCTGGCCGCGCAGGTCGGTGCGGAGATCGGCCGGCGCCGCTGGACCCTGGTCTCCGGTGGCGGCCGGGTGTCGATGATGGGCGCGGTGGCCCGCGCGGCCCGCGAGACCGGTGGGCACACCGTCGGGGTGATCCCGCAGGCGTTGGTCGAACACGAGGTCGCCGACGTCGAGGCCGACGAACTGTTCATCACCGACAACATGCGTGAACGCAAGGCGCTGATGGATGCGCACGCCGACGCCTTCCTGGTGCTGCCCGGCGGGCTCGGCACCGTCGAGGAACTCACCGAGGTGTGGACCTCGCTGGGCCTGGGGATGCACGACAAGCCGGTGGTCCTGCTCGACCCGGACGGGCACTACCGCGGCCTGCTCGACTGGCTGGCCGCGATGGTCGACACCGGCTTCGTGCGCCAGGCCATGCTCGACGCGTTGCCGGTGGTCACCACGGTGGAAGAGGCGCTGAACCTGTGCGCCGATCCGCCCCGATTCCCCGGGGTGCGTGACCAGGACTGATCGGGGCGGGAGGCTGCGCGCCCGCGCCGGTGAGCCCCCGATGCGCCCGGGCCGCAGGCCATGCCACGATGGGGCGCATGGACCCTCACGGCCAGGACACCGTCTCCACCGATGCCGCGACGCAGGCCTTCGGCCCGACCCTGTGCGGGCGGCCCGTCGCCGCCGACCGGGCGCTGGTGATGGCGATCATCAACCGCACCCCCGACTCGTTCTTCGACCGCGGCGCCACCTTCGAGGACGGCCCGGCACGTGACGCGGTGCGCCGCGCGGTCGACGAGGGCGCCGACCTGGTCGACGTGGGCGGGGTGAAGGCCGGCCCCGGCGAAGAGGTCGACGCGGCGGCCGAGATCGAGCGGGTGGTGCCGTTCATCTCCTGGGTGCGTGAGACCTTCCCGGAGCTGCTGATCAGTGTCGACACCTGGCGACCCGAGGTCGCCGAGGCGGCCCACGGCGCCGGGGCGGACCTGATCAACGACACCTGGGCCGGCGCCAACCCCGAACTCCTCACCGTGGTCGGGGGGATCGGTGCGGGCCTGGTGTGCTCGCACACCGGCGGGGCCGTCCCGCGCACCCGTCCGCACCGGGTGCGCTACGACGACGTGGTCACCGATGTGATCGAACACGTCACCGCGGCGGCCGAGGCGGCGGTGGCCGCCGGGGTGCCGCGCGACGGGGTGCTGATCGACCCGACCCACGACTTCGGCAAGAACACCTTCCACGGCCTGGAACTGCTGCGACGCACCGACGAACTGGTGGCCACCGGCTGGCCGGTGCTGATGGCGCTGAGCAACAAGGACTTCATCGGCGAGACGCTCGGCGCCCCGGTCGACCAGCGCCTGGAGGGGACGCTGGCCGCCACCGCCGTCGCGGCCGCGGCCGGTGCGCGGGTCTTCCGCGCCCACCAGGTCGGGCCCACTCGGCGGGTCGTCGAGACGGCCGCCGCGATCGCCGGCCGGGCCGCGCCGCACCGTACGGTGCGGGGGTTGGCGTGACCGCGGCGGGCCGGTCTGCCGGCCCGGTGGACGAACACGGCGTGGCCACCTGGCACGCGCCCGACTGGACGGTCGACGAGCTCATCGCCGCCAAGGCCGGGCGCACGGTGTCGGTGGTGCTGCCCGCACTCGACGAGCAGGACACCGTGGCCGGGGTGGTCGCCACGATCACCCCGCTGCTGGGCTCGCTGGTCGACGAGCTGGTCGTGCTCGACTCCGGCTCGACCGACGACACCGCCGCCCGGGCCCGGGCGGCCGGAGCGACGGTGATCAGCCGGGAGGAGGCGATACCGGGGCTGGCGCCGCGGCCCGGCAAGGGCGAGGCGCTGTGGCGCGGGGTCGCGGCCACCACCGGCGACGTGGTGGTGTTCATCGACTCCGACCTGATCGACCCGGACCCGTCGTATGTGCCGAACCTGGTCGGACCGCTGCTGACCCGGCCCGGCGTGCACCACGTCAAGGGCTTTTATCGGCGGCCGCTGCGCATCACCGGCACCGAGGACCCGGTCGGCGGGGGACGGGTGACCGAACTGGTCGCCCGACCGCTGATCACCGCGCTGCGCCCCGAACTGTCGGGGATCATCCAGCCGCTCGGCGGGGAGTACGCCGGCACCCGGGAACTGCTCGAGTCGGTGCCGTTCGCCGCCGGCTACGGGGTCGAGGTCGGACTGCTGCTCGACACCTTCGCCCGCCACGGGGTGTCGGCGCTGGCGCAGGTGAACCTGGCGGTGCGTAAACACCGCAACCGGGACCTGCTCGAACTCGGTGTGATGAGTCGGCAGATCATGGGCACCTTCCTGCGCCGCTGCGGCATCGACGACGCCGCCGCCCCGCTGATCCAGTATCTGCCCGAGGCCGGCAGCTTCAGCGGCCGCGAGCACCCGGTCGAACTGGTGGACCGTCCGCCCCTGGCCGAGCTCGGCACGGTCGGGGCCGGCGCCGACCGCGGGGGAGCGGCGCGATGACCACCGCCCTGCTGTACGTGTTGCTGCTCGCGCTGGTGGCCGCGCTGCTGTTCCTGCTGACCACGGTGGTGTTCGGCCGCGGAGAGCAGCTCACCGCGCTGCCGCGCCGGGTGCGCGTGGCCGAGCCCGCCCCCGGACCGGTCACCGGCGACTCCGTGCGCGACCTGCGCTTCACCCTGGCCTTCCGCGGATACCGCCAGGCCGAGGTGGACCGGGCCCTGGCCCGGTTGGCCGCCGAGATCGATCTGCTGCGCGCAGCCGAGACCGCGCAGGAGCCTGCGACCGGGCACCCGCACGGCGGGCCGGGGGGTGGGCCAGAGCCCGGAACGGACCCGGTCCCGGACGGCTGCGACGACGCCGAACGGTAGCTCGGGAAAGGGGCGGAACAGGGCGTGCGCAGGCCCCGCGCGCCAGGTCGCCACGCCCGGCCGGACCCTCCCGATTACCCTTCCAGGCCACGTTCGGGGGATAATGGCGATCAGCGGCACATTGCCGCACGAATCGATGCACACGCCCATCGGCTGTTTCGGCCGGTGGCGTTGATCAGGAGGGAGCACACGATGGCGGCCATGAAGCCCCGGACCGGAGACGGTCCCCTCGAAGCGACCAAGGAAGGTCGTGGGATCGTCATGCGGGTTCCGTTGGAGGGCGGCGGTCGCTTGGTCGTCGAGCTGACCCCGGAAGAGGCCGGCGAGCTCGGCGAGGCGCTCAGCGCCGTCGTGGCCTGACGCACCTGACCGGAAACGCGACAGTTTCTCCGCACGTAGACGGCCCCGGGGACGATCGAGGATCGATCGCCCCGGGGCCGTCGCATGCGTACCGGGCGCCTGCCGCGCCGGATCGCGGGGCCGCACTGGCGGCGGTCACACCGGCACTGGCGTGCCCGGTGTGCGCCGACCGGCTCACCCGTCTGCCCGCCCCGCCCGGACCCGGCGCACTGGTCTGTCCGGCCGGACACCGCTTCGACATCGCCCGCCAGGGCCAGGTCTCGTTACTGGCGGCGCCGCTGCGCTTCACCGGCGACGACGGTCAGATGATCGCCGCCCGCGCCGACTTCCTGGCGGCCGGGCATTTCGCGGGGCTGCGCGACGCCGCCGCAGCCGCGATCGCCGACCACCTGACCGGGGCTGATCCGCTCACCGTCGAACTCGGCGCCGGCACCGGATACCACCTGACCGGGATCGTCAAGACCGTCGGCGGCCGCGGCATCGCACTGGACGTGTCCAAGGCCGCGGCCCGCCGCGCCGCGCGCGCCCACCGGGACGTCGCCGCGATCATCGCCGACGCCTGGTCGACCTGGCCGGTGGCCGACGCGGCGGTCGGCGTCGTGGTCTCGGTGTTCGCCCCGCGCAATCCGGCCGAGACCGCCCGTGTGCTGCGCCCCGGCGGTCTGGCCGTGGTCGTCGCACCCGATGCGGCGCACCTGGGCGAATTGGCCGGGCCGCTCGGGCTGATCGGGGTGGACGCGGACAAGACGCGCCGACTGGAGGACGGGCTCGGTGCGGTACTGGACCCGGTGACCACGATCCCGGTGCGCTACGAGGCCGCGATGACCCGGGACCACGCGGGGCTGGCCGCGGCGATGGGGCCGTCCGCCCATCACGGCGGCGACCGCACGGCCGCGCTCGAGGCCCTGCCCGCCGAGGTGACCGTGACGGTCAGCGCGCAGGTGTCGATCTTCCGCGCACGCCCCTGACCTAAAAGCGCAGACCGGTCAGCGCTTGACCGCGCACACCACACCGTCGGCCAGCGGCAGCGCCAGCGGCAGCAGCGCCGGATCACCGGTGAGCACCCGGTGGGTGTCCACCCGGGCCGGGCCGTGGACGATCAACGCGCCGCCGCTGCGCAGCAGTCGCACCGCCTCGGTGACGTACCGGTGCTGTTCGGGGCTGTCGACGTCGCAGAACACCAGATCGTAGGAGTCGTCGGCCAACCGGGGCAGCACCTCGCCGGCCCGGCCGTTGATCGCGCGGGTGCGCGAGGTGGCCACCGCACCGTCGGTGAAGGCCGCGCGGGCTGCGCGCTGATGCTCCGGATCGGTGTCGATGGTGGTCAGCACCGCGTCCTCCCGCATCCCCGACAGCAGCCACAGCCCCGACAGGCCCGCCCCGGTGCCGATCTCCACGGCCGTGCGGGCGTCGAGCATGCGGGCCACGCCGGCCAGCAGCGCGCCGACCGCGGCCGAGCAGCCGGGCACGCCCAGATCGGCGGCCCGTTCCCGCGCCGGCGCCAGGGCGGCCAAGATCGGATCGGTCTCGGCGGTGACGGTGTCGGCCAACCAGGACTCGACGAACGTCTCGGGCGACGGCTGTGCAGAGGCGGAGGAAGAGGTCACGAGCCGAGGATAACCGCAGCGGTCCCGGGGCGGGCGCCGGTCCGACTCTCAGGTGCCGCTCAGGTGCGTCTCATCGATGCCACACCCGCGACCGTCACACTGGGGTCATCCATCCCGTCGTGGTCCCGATGACCAGGGAATATCGGCAGCGCCGGCGATGTTGTAGGAAGTGTCGGGTCCGGTAGCGGACCCGCAGGACCGGAAGGTCCGACGACACACCGGTACAGGAGGCCCCTCATCGCACAGTCCACCGCCCCGCAGGCCCGCCCGGAGGACCGGGAGGGCGGCACCGCCGTGTTCGACGCCACCGGCGATCGGTCCACGATGCCGAGCTGGGACGAACTGGTGCGTGAGCACGCCGACCGGGTCTACCGCCTGGCCTACCGGCTGTCGGGCAACGCCCACGACGCCGAGGACCTGACCCAGGACACGTTCATCCGCGTGTTCCGGTCGCTGTCGAAGTATCAGGCCGGCACCTTCGAGGGGTGGCTGCACCGGATCACCACGAACCTTTTTTTAGACATGGTCCGGCGCCGGGCCCGGATCCGCATGGAGGCCCTGCCCGAGGACACCGAGCGGGTGGTCGGCGATGCGCCCGACCCCGAGCAGATCTATCAGGACACCCGCCTGGACCCGGATCTGCAGGCCGGACTGGACGGACTGAACCCGGACTACCGGGCCGCGATCGTGCTGTGCGACATCGAGGGACTGTCCTACGAGGAGATCGCGACGACCCTCGGCGTGAAGTTGGGTACCGTCCGTAGCAGGATCCACCGCGGCCGCCAGGCGCTGAGGGAACACCTCGCCCAGGCCGAGGCCGCACGTGCAGACGCCGAGGCCCAGACCACGCCCCGGTGACCGGTCCGGCGGCCGCGACCCGCGGCCCGATACGGGAGGTGCAGGTGACGGCGCGCGAAGACGGCGACTCCCGATTCCCCCTGCCGCGACTGGGCATGGACGTCGGCCACCTGACCACCGAGGCCGTCGCCGCCTACGTCGACGGCGAACTGGCCACCTCCTCACACATGCGCGCCGGCGCCCACCTGGCCCGCTGCCCGCAGTGCCGCGCCGCGGTCGCCGCCCAGCGCGACGTGCGCGCCGCACTGCGCGGCGCGCCCTGCCCGGCGCCGACCGAGGACCTGCTCTCCGCGCTCGGCCGCATCCCGCAGAACCAGACGCCCCCGCCCGCAGGCTCCGGCGGCGACCCGCCCCGGCCGCGGCGCCGCCGCTGGTGGGGACGGCGCTGACCCGGTCGTCCGCAGCAGCACGGCGCCCAGCGTGCATACTGGGCGCTGGCCATCATCGAACGAGCCGCGAGAAGGAGAACGGGTGGATCCGCACGAGCCCACCGGGGACGGGCCCGCACCGTCCGGTCCGCACGACCGCGCCACCGGACCCGCACGGCCCGGCGACGAGGCCTTCGCCCGCCCGGCCGGGGTCCGCGGATCCTTCGCCTCCGGCGCCGAGCGCGACGCGCCGTTCACCTCCCAGATCCCGCAGCCCGATCCGGTCCAGGAGCAGGCCTTCGGACCCGCGACCGCGCCCGAGGGCGGCCTGCCCGTCGGACCTGCCGACTCGGCCCGCCCGGCCGCACCCGGCCCGGCGCCGGAACCCGATCCGTGGCGCGATCCGGAGGCGGAGGCCTCGGTGGGCGCCCCGGCCCTGTCCGACGCCCAGGCGCGCCCGAGCGGAGCCGGACCCGCGCTCGGGGTGCGCGAGGTGCTCTTCGGCCGCCGAGTCGCCCCGCGCGCACTGGCGATGCTGGCCGTGCTCGCCCTGGCGGTCGGCGTGGTCGGCGGGCTGATCGGCCGGTTCACCGCCGAATCGACCTCGTCGCTGACCAGCTCGAAGGTGCGCCTGGTGACCCCGTCCGACGGGGATGAGGGCGAGGTCGGCCAGGTGGTCGAGGTGGCCTCTGCGGTGCAGCCGGCGGTGGTGTCGATCGAGGCGTCGACCTCGTGGGGGTCCTCCACCGGTTCGGGCGTGATCATCGACGGTGAGGGCTACATCGTCACCAACAACCACGTCATCACCGACGCCGCGCAGAACCCGGACGAGTCCAGCGTCAAGGTGACCTTCGACGACGGGCAGTCCACCCCGGCCCGGATCGTCGGCCGGGACTGGAAGACCGACCTGGCCGTGCTCAAGGTCGACGACATCGAGGGGCTGACCGTGGCCCGCCTCGGCGACGCCGACTCGCTGCGGGTGGGTCAGGAGGCGGTGGCCTTCGGTTCTCCCCTGGGGCTGAGCCGGACGGTGACCATGGGCATCATCTCCGCCCTGCACCGCCCGGTCGCCCTGCTGGGCGAGGGCAACGACCCGGACACCGTGGTCGACGCCGTGCAGACCGATGCGGCGATCAACACCGGCAACTCGGGTGGGCCGCTGACCAACGCCGCCGGCGAGGTGATCGGCATCAACACCGCCATCTACTCGACCACCGGCGGCTCGGTCGGCCTCGGCTTCGCCGTCCCGGTCGACACCGTCGCCGAGGTCGCACAGCGGCTGATCTCCGACGGGGAGATGAAGCATTCCGAGATCGGCATCAACACCCGCTCGGCCAGCAACGATCAGGTCACCGGCGCCGAGGTGGCCAATGTGATCGAGGGCGGCCCCGCCCAGGAGGCCGGCCTGCTCGAGGGCGATGTGATCATCCGGATCGGCGACCGCAGCATCGCCGACGCCGACGAGTCGGTGGTGGCGGTGCGGGCCCTGCCGGCCGGCGAGGCGGCGACCGTGGAGGTCGTGCGCGCCGGACAGCGGGTCGAACTGCAGGTCACACCCGAACTGGACTGATCCGACCCGCCCGCGGGCGACGGTGCCGAGTCGGTAGGATCAGCGCTGTGTTGGGCAATGTGGGGTGGGCGGAGCTGGTCATCCTCGTCATCGCTGCGCTGGTGATCCTCGGACCCGAGCGTCTGCCGGGGGCGATGACCTCGCTGGCGCGCGGTCTGCGCACCGCCCGCGACTACGTCACCGGCGCCCAGTCGCAGCTGCGCGAACACATGGGACCGGAGTTCGACGAGTTGCGCGAACCGCTCGAAGAGCTCGGCAGACTGCGTGGGATCAGCCCGCGGGCTGCGATCACCCAGCACCTGTTCGACGGCGACGACTCCCTGTTCACCGGCCGCTTCGACGAACCCGCCGCCGGGGACCGCACCCCGGACCGGGGCGCGGGGACCCCGCCGCAGGGCCCCGCCACGCCGCCGGCCGGACCTGTCTCCGGGCACCCGGAGACCGCCGGCGACCCCCCGTCGTCCCCGCCGGCCGATCCGCAGCCGGGTGCGGCGCCGCGCTACGACACCGACGCGACCTAGACCGGCGGCCAGCCCCCGGCCGGGCCGGCCGCGGCGCCGGCTCTCACCCGTGCCCGATCCTGCGCAGGCGTCAATCACCGGCCGTGCCTGCAGCGGTGTGCGCAGGCCCCGGTAGAACACGACGACAGCGGCCGCGCACCGGGAAGATCCGGTGCGCGGCCGCTGCCGTGAGTGCGGGTGCACCGCCAGGCGGTGCACCCGGCCGGTCGTCTAGCCTCCGGCCGGGTCGATGCTCAGCGACATGCCCGCCAGGCCGCGCTTGCGCACCGCCAACCGGTCGGCGATCTCGTTGAGCGCCTTACCGGCCGGCGAATCGGGGTGGGACAGGGTGATCGGCACGCCAGAGTCGCCGCCCTCGCGCACCGCGGTCTCGAGCGGGATCTGGCCCAGCAACGGCACATCGGCGCCGACCGCGCGGGTGAGCCGGTCGGCCACGACCTGGCCGCCGCCCTCACCGAACACGTCCATGCGCGAGCCGTCCGGCATGGTCAGCCACGACATGTTCTCGATGACCCCGGCGATGCGCTGGCGGGTCTGCAGGGCGATCGCCCCGGCCCGCTCGGCCACCTCGGCGGCCGCCATCTGCGGGGTGGTCACCACGAGGATCTCGGCGCCCGGGATGAGCTGGGCGACCGAGATCGCGATGTCACCGGTGCCGGGTGGAAGATCGAGCAGCAGCACGTCCAAATCGCCCCAGAACACGTCGGCCAGGAACTGCTGGAGGGCACGGTGCAGCATCGGCCCGCGCCAGACCACCGGTGCGTTGCCGGAGGTGAACTGGGCGATCGAGATCAGCCGCACCTCGTGGGCGATCGGCGGCATGATCATCCGGTCGACCTGGGTGGGCTTGGCGTCGGTGCCGAGCATGCGCGGCACCGAGTGGCCGTAGATGTCGGCATCGAGCACACCGACCGACAGGCCCTTGGCCGCCAGCGAGGCGGCCAGGTTGACCGTCACCGAGGACTTGCCGACCCCGCCCTTGCCGGAGGCGACCGCGTAGACCCGGGTCAGCGAGCCCGGCTGGGCGAAGGGGATGACCGGTTCCTCGGAGTCGCCGCGCAGCGACTGGCGCAGCTCCTTGCGCTGCTCGTCGCTCATCACGTCGAGTTCGACCGAGACCGAACGCACGCCGGGCACGTCCGCGGCGGCGCGGGTGACCCGATCGGAGATCTCGGTCTTCATCGGGCATCCGGCGATCGTCAGGTAGATGCCGATGTGGACATCGCCGGAGTCGCGGATGTCGATCCCCTTGACCATGCCCAGCTCGGTGATGGGCTTGCGGATCTCGGGATCGTCGACGCGTGCGAGGGCGGCGCGGATTGCGGATTCAGTGAGCTCAGACATCGCTGCCGATCATAGGGTGCCGGGTCGAAGCCGTCGGCACCGCGGTAGCGCGCCGCCGACCTGTTTCAACGGATTTCCATTCGATTTAAACAGATCCTACTCGTTCGCCGCGCCGCCGGCGCCCCGGGCGGGGGCGGTCAGGGTGCGGGCGGCGGGCAGTCGATCAGGCAGATCTCGTCCGGTGCGGGCACGAACACCCCGGGCAGGATCTCCCACTCGTCGGCCTCGGGCTCCTCGGGTGGCGGCAGGTCGTCGGGGGTGGGAGCCGGCTCGAGATCCGGATCCGGATGCGCCCCGCGGTCCTCGTCGCCGATCGGCGGCAGATCCGACTCGACCGGCAGCGCGCCCTCGGCATAGCCGATCGCCCAGGCCAGCACGTTGCGCACATAGGCCATCGAGTTGTTGTAGCGCAGGATCGCGCCGGTGGCCTGCTCGACGTCGGCCAGGTTCTCGCCGCTGGCGCACAGCAGCCGCGCCGCGGCGAAGGAGGCGTCGTAGACGTTGTGCGGATCGGCGATGCCGTCGGCGTTGCCGTCCGCGCCGTAGACCGCCCACGTGCCGGGGAGGAACTGCATCGGGCCGACCGCACGGTCGTACTCGGTGTGCCCGTCGAGGGCCCCGCCGTCGGTGTCGGGGATCACGGCGTTGCCGGGCAGGTGCCCGTCGAGCACGGGACCGTAGATCCGCTGAGGCGTGGTGCCGGCCGCATCGACCTGTCCGTCGCGGGCGTGACCGGACTCGACCTTGCCGATGCCGGCGAGCAGATACCAGGGGATCTCGCAGCTTGGCTGGATCTGGGCCATCAGATCGGCCGCATGCTGGTAGGCGTTCATCACGGTGCCCGGGATGCCCAGCGGGCCGTCGGGGATCAGGCCGCGCAGCAGCGGGCCGGCCCCCGGATGGGCGGACAGATCCGGCAGCACCGGCGCGGACGCGGCCCGGTAGGGCACCAGTTCCCGGGCCGCCGACGGCAGCACCAGCACCGGTTCACCCGCATCCGGCGCGGCGACCTCGGCGGGGGCGGGCTCGGGTGCGGTGTCCTCGGGGGACGCGCCGGCCGAGGCGGCGACGCCGAGGCACAGCGCCCCGGCCGCCGCACCCGCGATGACCCGTCGCATGCCCGTGACCAGACGTGATGCCCCCACCTGCGGACCTCCTCGCCCCCGGGGTCTGACCGACCCGGCTGTTGTGACTGGACACACAGTACCGTGTGCCGCGCTCCGGCGCGCCTCGGGCG
The DNA here is from genome assembly GCA_021793835.1 of Actinomycetes bacterium. Lineage (GTDB taxonomy): Bacteria > Actinomycetota > Actinomycetes > Mycobacteriales > Mycobacteriaceae > Tomitella. Next base: position 22,002 of record JAJYRZ010000026.1, read on the forward strand.
ATGTTGTTGCCGCGACCCGGCGGTGCTGCGAAGCTGGAGGGTGCGGTGACACACCGCTCGGTCCGAGCCGGACGGACCGGTGATCGCATGCCGACGCAGAAGGGCGGACAGATGAGCAACCCGTTGGGCGGGGTCGGAGGTCCCGGGCGCGGTCGCGCGCTGCCCACACCGCCGACCGGGTGGCCGATCGGCTCCTACGACACCTACGCCGAAGCCCAGCGTGCGGTGGACCACCTGTCCGACGAGCTGTTCCCGGTGGAGAAGGTCACCATCGTCGGGGTGGACCTGATGCAGGTCGAGCGCGTGCTGGGCCGCCTGACCTGGGGCAAGGTGATCATGGGCGGGGTGGTCTCGGGCGCATGGCTCGGCGTGTTCTTCGGTCTGCTGCTGGGCATCTTCTCCGGCGAGGTCCTCGCCCCCTTGGTCATCGGCGTGATCGGCGGCATCATCTTCGGCGTGATCTCCACCTCGGTGCCCTACGGGGCCACCCGCGGCCAACGCGACTTCTCCTCGACGATGCAGCTGGTCGCCGGACGCTACGACGTGCTGTGCGAACCGGGTGAGGCCGAGCGCGGCCGCGACATGCTGGCCCGACTGGCGCTGTAGCCGGTCTCACCGCACCGCCTGTGGCGGCCCGCGAGCGGGCACGGTTCAATGGCGCACGTGTCCGATTCGGTTTCTCAGCTGACCATCGCCCATCTCGACGCCCACTTCGGTGCGGCCCCGGCAGCCCGGGCGTCGGTGACCTTCCTCGGTCTGCAACCGATCGAGATCCTCGGCTATCCCGCCCAGGGCGTGGTGGAGTACGTCTCGGTCGGGTGCGCCGCCCATCCGATGGCCGACCCGTCGGAGATCCTGGCCGACCCCGAACGGGGCCCGCGCGCCGAGGTGATGATGTCGGTGCGGATGGTCGGCGCCGAGCCGGTGGGCCTGCACCGGTCGCTGGCCGTGCTGGCCGCAGCCCCCGCGGTCGAGGGCGTGGTGCTGGCCGAGGACGCGATCATGGACCTGGGGCAGCCGCTGTGGGACGGCTCGCGGTTCACCGGTGTGCTGCTCGAGGCCTCGGCGGTCGCGGACCTGCCGCTGGATCCGCCCCGCGATCCGGTCCGTTTCCTGCGTGCGGTGCCGATCACCGCGACCGAGGCGGCCTGGGTGCGGGTGCGCGGTGCCGACGCGCTGCGCCAGGCGTGGTCGGATGCGGGCATCGACACCGCCGACCCCACGC
>JAJYRZ010000232.1 GCA_021793835.1 Actinomycetes bacterium
ACGGGTGGGAGCCGGACGCGGACTCCGCGGCGGCGATCTTCGCGCACTCGCGCGCGCACCTGGCGCCCTATAAGCGGCTGCGCCGCATCCAGTTCGCCGAACTGCCCAAGACGATCTCCGGCAAGATCCGCCGGGTCGAACTGCGGGCCGCCGAGGAGAGCGGACCGAAGCGCGGGGTCGACGAGTTCTGGGAGGCCGACGTACTCGAGTAGGTCGAGCGGTGCTGGACGGGGAGCGAGGCAGGCGCGGTGCGGGGGCGGCGGGTCAGTGCGCGGCCGGGTGGCGCCGCACCGCCATCGCGATCAGCCCGCCGGCGACGACCACCTGACCGGCGATCAGCGCGTAGGTCACCCCGAGCAGCTCCCACCCGGTGCCCGGCGCCGCGGCCGTCCACAGAACCAGGGCCGCGGTGAGCACCCAGACGAGCAGCTGGCCGGCGGCCACCGTCACGGTCGCCGGTCGACGCTCCCCGCGGGTCAGGAGAACCACCCCGGCGACCGCGGCGACCAGGGAGAACAGCAGACCGAACAGCGTGGGGAAGACGACCATCGTCTCGAAACCCGACCTGACCTCGACCACGCCGCGGGTCGTCAGCTGCGGAACGGTGCAGGCGGCGACCGACCCGGCGCACAGCACCGACAGGATCGACGCGACCGCCAGCACCACCATGGCGCGAGCGTAGTCGTGGTAGCCCGATCGCCTGTGGATAACTGTGGGCAGGGCCTGATGTGACCGTGCTAACTTTCCAGCCATCGGTTCGGTGCGCGGTGGGACGCGGGCCGGATGCGGCGCCGGATGGGGGTCCGGTGCCTGGGGGGAATCGCATAAGGGGGACCCGGGGTGGATCCGATGGTGGTGGTCGAGCCCGCCGCACTGGTGGCGGCGGCTGTGGCACTCGATGAAGCGGCGTCGCGATTGGAGACGGCGCATCGCGTGCACGGGCCGGGCATCCGCCCGGTCCCCGCAGCGCTGGAGGAGGTCTCACGGTTGGTCTCCCATACGCAGGGACGCATCGCGGACAGCTTCGACGTCGCCGCATCCGGCGCGGTCGAACAGCTGCGGCGCGCGGCACGGACCCTGCGCGCCCAGGCGGGGGAGTACACGGCGGCCGATCTGGCCCATGCGACCGGACTGACCCCGGGCTGACCGGGGCGGATTGAGGGGGGACGAAGAGATGGTCGGATTCACCGGGGTCGTGTGGTTCCCACGCGGAGCCACCCGGATGTCGGCCGAGCTGTACGCCGGGCCGGGACCGGTTCCGCTGACCGGCGCTTCGGCGTCGTGGACCGCGCTGACCGAAGCGCTCGGCGAGACCGCGGCGACGGTCGGTGCCGTGCTGGCCGGGCTCACAGCCACCTGGCAGGGGCCGGCCGCGGACACCGCGCTGCTCGGTCTCGGCCGATTCGAGGCGTGGCTGGTGGAGACCACCGCCCACGCCGGGCGCGCGGCGGGAGTCACCGGAGTAGGGGCCGGCGCCTACACCGCCTCCGCGCTGGTGATGCCGAGCCCGGCAGAGATCGCGGCGACCGCCGCAACGGTCACCGCGGCCACGGTGGCCTCCGCCGCGACGGGCGGAGCAGCACTGGGCGCGGCGGCCGCCACCGCCGAAGCCGCCCAACGCGAACTCGACCTGCGCGCCACCGTAGCGATGGAGGGCTACGAGGCCGCATCGGTGCCGCTGAGCGTGGTCGAACCGTTCCCGCCCCCGCCGCCGATCGGGCACGCGGAGGCGGCCGAGACCTCGGCGGCCACCCGCGCGGCACACGCGGCGCTCGGGGACGGCGGTGCGGTACGCGACGGACAGCTGGCCGGTACGCACGGTCCGTCCGGTCCGGCCACCGCCCCGGCCTCCGCCGGTGCGGCGGCGTCTCCGGGCGGGAGCGCGGGTGGGCCACCGGTCACGGGGCTCGCCCAGCCGGTCGCGACCACCCCGGCCGGTGTCGCCTCCGGTCCGCTCGGCGCCGGGCCGGGCGGGGCGGGTGCCGGGATCGGCCTCGGCGGATCGGTATCGGCCGCCGCGTCCGGGGCGGGACTGGCAGGCGGTGCCGGTGCGATGGGTGCGGGTGTCGGCGGTGCGGGGATCCGCAGCGGCACGATGGGTGCGGACGCGGCCCGGCCGGCGATCCTCGGTAGCGGTGGCGGCGCTGCGGCCGGCGGCGGACATCAGATGCGCGGCGGGATGCCGATGGCTCCGATCGGTGCACGCTCCGGGGTGCTCGGCGCCGCGGATCCGGCCGAGACTGACGCGGCCACACCGGACGGGCCCGGCCGCCGGCCCGGCTGGGACGACGGGCGCGAGGTCACCGCCCCGGTGCTCGGGGCGCTCCGGTGACCGCGGCGCGTGCGACGGTGCTCGGCGCCCACGACCAGACCTGGCACCGGATCGACCTGGCGCGACTCTGGCGGATCGCTGCACACCACGGCGGTATGCCGCCCGCGGTGCTGGGCCCCGCGCCGCCCGGCGACCCGGCGATCGGCGGCCGAGGGAGAGAAGCCGAGACCGATCCGATGCTGGACCGGCTGATCGGCACCCTCGTCCGTCCCGCGCTGGCCGTCGAGGCCCGCAGCATCGGACCCGGCGATGCGGGGCCGGAGATCGTCCGGCGGGCCACGGCCGTTCTCGGCGCCGACGGCGCCGCGGTGGGCGCGGTGCGTGACGGGACGGAAGACCGCTGCCGGTTGGGTGCGATCGCCTGGCCTCCGGCCGCAGAGGTCCAGCACTGGCTCGGTACCGGGATCCCGGTGGATCTGCCGGGCGGGCGGTGGCCCACCGATGCGCTACGCGCCGCACTCGCAGGCGGCGTCGCCGACCCGCAGACCGACACCGATCCGCTCCTGGCCGCGCTGCGCGCAGCCGAGCGGCACACGGAGATCGCGGTGGTGCGGGCCGGCCGGATCGACCCGGCGGCACTGGTGGTCTACGACAGCCCGGCCGGACGCATCGTCGCCGTGCCGTCCACCGCCGGCGACGCCGTCAGGTGGGTCACCGCAGGGCCGGGGACCGCGGCCCGGATCGCCGACGGGGTGCGACGCATGGTGGCCCCGCAACCGAACGGCCTGCTGCTCAGCCCTGACGGGCCATGAACTGTTCGACCAGCCGGTTCTCGTCCGGCACCGCGACCGCGACCACCGTGGTCTTTCGCCCCGCCGCGGTCACCACCAACTCCGTGGAACCCGCGGGCTGATCGATCACCACCACCCCCGGCCCGGTCGGCGGCGCGGGATCGCCGGGACCGGCCAGCACGATCCGGGTCGGGCCCGGACCGTGCGCCCGATCCGGGGCGATGCCGTCGTAGACGACACCGGCGCAGCCGGAATCCGGTGACTGGCCGGCGGCGAGCACCCGGGCCTCGGTCTCGGTCGGGGCGAGAGCCAGGAACCGGTGCCACAGCTGCGGGCGGTCGGTGCGCACGGCGAGGGGGAGCCCCGCGCCGAGCATGCGGCCGATCAGGCGCAGCGCGGTGCCACCCGTGACCGCCAGATGCAGCGCGCTCACGGGCGGACCGGCCAGGACCAGAGCCACCGGATCGCCCGAACGCGTGCCGCCGATGAGCACCGGACGCCCACCGGTGGGCAGTAAGACGCCGTCGCTCCGGCGGACCGGGACCGCGCGCGCAGGGGTCCGGCCGGAAGCTGCCGAGACCGGACCGGGCCCGGTCATCTCCAGCCCTCGTAGCCCGGCGCCGCGCAGCAGACGGAAACCCGGCTCAGCCGCGGGCACGCCACCGGTGTCCGTCAGATGACGGTGCGCCGCACTCAACACGGCCGCGCCGTCGGCACCGGGGCGCAGACGGACGACCGCCGTGGTCCCCGCGGCAGCGGTGTGCCAGACCCGGCCCAGCCCCTCGGTGGTCAGGGCCTCGGGTGCGGCGGTGCGCACGTGGTGGCGCCCCGCCGGGGTGTCGGAGTGCTCCCAACCGGCGCGCACCGCGACATCGTCGGCCCCGGCCGGGGCCAGATACGCCTGCCGCCACAGGGCGCGGAACCCGGACGCGTCCACCGGTGCGGCGTGCAGACCTGCGGCCTCCAGTGCGCGGCGGACCCGCTCGGCCGCGGTCCGCACGGTCCGGTCCGCGCCGGCCCGGCCTCCGCCGCGCCGGGCGATCGCCTCCGGGCAGCGGCGCGGATCGAGGTGGAGCAGCACCGCGGTGGTGTGCGGCCCGGTCGGCGGCACCGGACCGCACAGCGAACGGTAGGCCGCCGCCAGCGGGCCGTCTCCGCGCGGCGCCTCGGCGACCGCGACGACGTCGATCCGCACCTCAAGAG
>JAJYRZ010000233.1 GCA_021793835.1 Actinomycetes bacterium
CGGTGTACGTGCCGCTGCCGCACGGCAACGGCGAGCAGGCGCTCAACGCCAGGCCGGTGGTCGACGCGGGCGGCGGGCTGCTGGTCGCCGATGCGGATCTGACCGGTGCGCAGCTGGCGCAGACCGCCGCGGGGCTGCTGGGCGATCCGGAGCGGCTCGCCGCGATGTCGGCGGCGGCCGCCGACGCCGGCCACCGCGACAGTGCGGCCACGATCGCGCAGCTGGTGCTCGAGACGGCGAAGAAGGAGCGGTGACGGTGGGCGGCGTGCACGACACGGCGGACCGGGACGGGTTCGCCACCGATCTGCCCGCGCGGCTGCAGCGGGTGCACATGATCGGCATCGGCGGGGCCGGGATGTCCGGCATCGCCCGGATCCTGCTGGCCCGCGGCGGCCAGGTGTCCGGTTCGGACGCCAAGGAGTCGCGCGCGGTGATCGACCTGCGCGCCCGCGGAGCGAAGATCCGGATCGGTCACGACGCGGCCGCGCTCGACGCGCTCGACGGTGGTCCGACCGCGGTGATCTCCACGCTCAGCGCGATTCCGAAGGACAACCCCGAACTGCTCGCCGCCGCCGAGCGCGAGATCCCGGTGCTGCTGCGCCCGGCCGTGCTGGCCGAACTGCTGGCCGAACGTCGCGCGGTGCTGATCGCCGGCACCCACGGCAAGACCTCGACGACCTCGATGACGGTGGTGGCCCTGCAGCACTGCCGGGCCGATCCGAGTTTCGTGGTCGGCGGTGAACTCAACGAGTCGGGCACCAACGCCCACCACGGGACCGGACCGGACTTCGTGGCCGAGGCCGACGAATCCGACGGCTCGCTGCTGCTGTACCGGCCGTCGGTGGCGGTGGTGACCAACATCGACGCCGACCACCTGGACTTCTTCGGCTCGCTCGAGGCCTATCGGCAGGTCTTCGACGACTTCGTCGAGCGCCTCGAACCGGGCGGACTGCTGGTGGCCTGCCTGGACGATCCGGGCTCGGCGACGCTGGCGGTGCGTGCCCACCGGGCCGGGGTGCGGGTGCTCGGCTACGGGATCACCGTCGACGGCGGGGCGGGGGCGGGCGGGCCGGTGGTGCCCGGACTCGACGAGGTGCCGGTCGGCGCCCGGCTCGAGCAGTGGACGCCCACCGGACCCGGGGGGACGGGGGCGGTGCATCTACCGGACGGGACGGTGCATCGGCTGACCCTGGCCGTGCCGGGCACGCACATGGCGCTCAACGCCCTGTCCACCCTGTTGGCGATCACCGAACTGGGCCACCCGGCCGAGACCGTGCTCGAGGGCCTCGCCCAGTTCGGCGGGGTGCACCGACGCTTCCAGGACCGCGGCACGGTCGGCGGAGTGCGGGTGGTCGACGACTACGCCCACCATCCGACCGAGGTGCGCGCGGTGCTCGGCGCGGCCCGCGACATCGTCGCCGACAGCGGCGGCGGCCGAGTGATCGTGGTCTTCCAACCGCACCTGTACTCGCGCACCGCGGCGTTCGCCGACGAGTTCGCCGACGCGCTGGGCGGGGCGGACATCGCCGTGGTGCTCGACGTCTACGGCGCCCGCGAAGAGCCCGTGCCCGGGGTTACCGGCGCGCTGATCGCCGGGAAGGTGCGGGCGGGCACCCGCACCTTCTACCAGCCCGACCTGTCGGCGGCCGCCGAACAGGTCGCGCAGTTGGCCCGGGAGGGCGACATCGTGCTGACCACAGGGGCCGGTGACGTGACCGTGCTCGGCCCCGAGATCGTCGCGGTGCTCGGCCGCTCGGCGACACCGCAGTGAGCGCACTGGGCCGGCGCTGGCGGGCACTGGGCGCCGGGATCCGCGGGGCGGTGATCGCCGCGACGGTGGTGCTCGTGCTCGCGGCCGTGGTGCTCACCGCCTGGTTCTCCCCGCTGCTGTCGGTGCGCGAGGTGCGGGTGACAGGACTGGACCTGATCGACCACGACGAGGTCACCGCGGTCCTCGGTGAGGTGGAGGGCACCCCGCTGCTGCGGATGGACACCACGGCCGCGGCCAATCGGATCGCCGGCATCGCGCGGGTCGCGCAGGTGCGGGTGCGCACCGACTACCCGTCCACGCTGCGGGTGGAGGTGACCGAACGGGTGCCGGTGGCGTTCATCGAGACCGAGGACGGACCGCACCTGATCGACGTCGAGGGCATCGACTTCGCGGCTCAGGAGCCGCCGATGTTCACCCCGCGGCTGGATCCGGACCCGCAGGCCGGCCCCGAGGAGCTGCGCACCGCGCTCGCGGTGATCGACGAACTGCCGCCGGTGGTGGGCGACCAGCTCGAGTCGGTGGGGGTGGACGACCGGGGCGGCCTGGAGTTCCGGCTGAGCGAAGATCGCGTCCTGCGCTGGGGTCCGCCGACCGAGACGGCCCTGAAAGGCGAGGTCGCCCAGGCCGTGCTCACCCAGCCCGGCCGCGTCTACGACGTGACCGTGCCCTCGCTGCCGACCGTGGAATAACCGCCGATCCGGCGGACAGGACACACCGATCGCCGCGCTGTCGGCGCGCCTGCTGGCATATCCCGGCCCGGGTGCATAGCGTTCATCGCAGTAATCCGGTAGTTGACATAACTATAACCCTCTACTTGAGGGTAAGGGTTCTGGTGGGGGTCCCGCCACCCACCGGAAAAACGTACAGACCAGCCGTATCCGACCCGAATGGAAGGCGAGAGCCCATGACGCCCCCGCACAACTACCTTGCTGTCATCAAGGTCGTCGGCATCGGCGGCGGCGGTGTTAACGCCGTCAACCGGATGATCGAACAGGGACTCAAAGGTGTCGAGTTCATCGCGATCAACACCGACGCCCAGGCCCTGCTGATGTCCGACGCCGACGTCAAGCTCGACGTGGGTCGCGATTCGACCCGCGGCCTGGGCGCCGGCGCCGACCCCGAGGTGGGCCGGAAGGCCGCCGAGGACGCCAAGGACGAGATCGAAGAGCTGCTCAAGGGCGCCGACATGGTGTTCGTCACCGCCGGCGAGGGCGGCGGGACAGGCACCGGCGGCGCGCCGGTGGTGGCCTCGATCGCGCGCAAGCTGGGCGCACTGACCATCGGTGTGGTCACCCGCCCGTTCTCCTTCGAGGGCAAGCGCCGCAGCGGTCAGGCCGAGCAGGGCATCGCCGCGCTGCGCGAGTCCTGCGACACCCTGATCGTCATCCCCAACGACCGGCTGCTCCAGCTCGGCGACGCTGCCGTGTCGCTGATGGACGCCTTCCGCTCGGCCGATGAGGTCCTGCTCAACGGTGTCCAGGGCATCACGGACCTGATCACCACCCCGGGGCTGATCAACGTCGACTTCGCGGACGTGAAATCGGTCATGTCGGGGGCGGGCAGCGCCCTGATGGGCATCGGCTCGTCGCGGGGCGAAGGCCGGGCGATGAAGGCCGCCGAGTCGGCGATCAACTCGCCGCTGCTCGAGGCCTCGATGGACGGCGCCTACGGGGTGCTGATGTCGATCGCCGGCGGCTCGGACCTGGGCCTGTTCGAGATCAACGAGGCCGCCTCCCTGGTCCAGGAGTCCGCGCACGTGGACGCCAACATCATCTTCGGCACCGTGATCGACGACTCGCTCGGCGACGAGGTGCGGGTGACGGTGATCGCGGCCGGCTTCGACGGCGGATCGCCCAAGCACCGTCAGACCGACCCGGCGGCCGTGCGGCGCAGTGAGCGGCCCGCGGCGCTCGGCGAATCCGCAGGCGAGGGCGAGCGGCCGGTGATCGGCGAGCGCGCCGAACCGGCCCGCGAGGCCCGCCCGTCGCCCGCCCCGTCCCGCGGTGAGCCGGTCGACGATCTCGAGGACGACGTCGACGTGCCGCCGTTCATGCGTCGGTGACCGGCACGCGCGGCGCCGGCCCGGTCCCGGGCCGGGTGCGCCGGGTGACCACCACCCGCGCCGGCGGGGTCTCGGCCGCGCCCTACGACTCGTTCAACCTCGGCGATCACGTCGGCGACGACCGGGGCGCGGTGGCACGCAACCGCGCCCGTCTGGCGGCCGGGATCGGTCTGCCGGCCGAGCGGCTGGTGTGGATGGAGCAGGTCCATTCGCGCACCGTCACCGTGGTCGACGCCCCGCAGCCCGAGCCGGTGGAGGTCACCGACGGACTGGTCACCGCGGCCGCCGACCTGGCGCTGGTGGTGCTCACGGCCGACTGTGTGCCGATCCTGCTGGCCGACGACCAGGCCGGGGTGATCGGCGCGGTGCACGCGGGCCGGATCGGT
>JAJYRZ010000027.1 GCA_021793835.1 Actinomycetes bacterium
ATTGCCAGGTCGATGGTGAACACCAGGTACAGCATGTAGAACAGGCCGTGGATCTGGGCGACGTAGAAGAACCAGCCGGGCGCGGTCGACGAGTCGGCGAGGATCGCGTACTTGTAGATCATCTCGCCGACCAGGAACAGCAGCCACAGGCCCGTCACCCAGGCGATGACCCGGAAACGCAGCAGGGCGCTGCGGATCTTGCGCAGATCCTCCGCGCTGGGCTGGGGCCGCTGGGGCTGGGCGGTGGCGCCCGTGTCACCGGTTCCGGTCATCGACCGCTGTCCTCCTGGTCCTGCTCGCGCAGTTGCGCGAGATATCGGTTGTATTCGGCCAGCGCACCGTCCTCGGCCGGGGCCTGCGCCTCGGATGCGGGTGCGGTGCGACGCGGCAGCAGATGGGCCGGGATCTCCGTCACCGGTGCGCTTCCTGCGTGCTCGGTGCGCGTGGTGGCCGGCGTGTCCGCGGGCCCGGCCGATGCGTCCTCGGCAGGGGGGTCGCCGGCGACCGCGCCGACCTCGGCACCGGCCTCCTCGGCCGCGGCCTCGGCCTCCAACCGCACGAAGCGGCGGTAGGCGTAGACGAAGAAGGCGGCGAACAGCGGCCACTGCAGGGCGTAGCCCAGGTTCTGCGCGGTACCGGCCGAGGAGCTGTAGCGCGAGAGCTGCCAGTAGCCCAACGCCAGGCAAGCGGCCACGGCCACGATCACGAAGATGATCAGGCCGATCCGGTTATGCCGACGCGTTTTCGCCACGGTCTCCACGCTACCGGAGTATGCTGCGCAGGCTCCGGCGCAGGTGACGTAAGGTGGCCGACGCGACAGGCGCGAGTGGCGGAATCGGCAGACGCGCTGGATTTAGGTTCCAGTGTCTTCGGACGTGGGGGTTCAAGTCCCCCCTCGCGCACCACACGGCAGGGGCGATCAGGTATCCCGGCGAGGGCCCTGCCGCTCAGGATCGGTGGGCCGGATCCTGCCTCCGCGGCGTGCGCGAGAGCAACAGGACGATCACCAGCACGGCAGCCGCCGCGCCGACGTAGCCGGCGGCCGGAGACCAGGCGTGGCGGGCGGAGAACGTCAGCATCCCCGTCGAACCGGAGCAGGCGAACACCAGCGCCCCGGCGGCGAGGATCCCGAGTGCGCGCAGCACACGGTGGGAGACGAAGCGCCGGGCTCGCAGCCCCACGCCGATGCCGGCCCCGACCGCCAGATACACCCCGGTCACGGCGAAGTCGGACAGGCCCGCATACGACAGCCCGATGGCCGGGACCGGGAACAGTGCGCCCATCGCCACCAGTGCGAGGAACGGGAAGAGCCGGTCGACACCGAAGAACGCGGCGACGCGCCCGGTGTCTGCCATGGCATGCCCGTCCTTTCTGGCCGAGTCCCTTCCGTCCGTGACGGTAGGTCAGTCGTCGCCAGGATGCGCGGACTCCGGCGCCGCGGCATCGGCCCGCTCCGCAGAAGCGACCTGCTCCGGTATCTGCCGCGCGGGTCCTCGGCGCCGGCGCGGCAGCGGGATCCGGTCGCGGGCCACGATGTAGCGGGCACCGGGCAGCCGCAGCAGCACCTCCACCAGCGCCAGGCTCACCACCAGGGTCGCCAGCGCCAGCCCGATGCTGCGCGGCACGGTCGAGTCGGGGAACATCTCATAGAGCTGGTGCACGAAACCGGACTTGTGGATCAGGTCGATCACCAGCGGGTGGACGACGAACAGTCCGAACGCGCGCAGTGACAGCGCCTGGATCCACCGGGCGCTGCGAGGGCCGGGGTTCGTGCGCCGGTCGGTCAGTGCGGTCGCGGCGACCAGCAGCAGAGCGGTAGCCGCGATGTGCCAGGGCAGATACAGCGGGTTGGTCGCCGCGCGCGAGACCTTCGGCAGATCACCGGTGTAGGTGTAGCCGTAATAGATACAGATCGTCAGGATCGCCACCGCCAGGCCGCTGACACCCACGGCCAAGGTGTTGCGGCGCAGCCAGGCGTCGAAGCGGTCGAAGTGCACTGCGCACAGCGCGCCGCCGACCAGGAACAGCGCGTACAGCGGCAGTGACTTCCACCAGAAGCCGTGGATCTCGGCGGCGATGCGGCCGGTGGGCGCCGGCAGATAGGTCAGCAGGCAGGACCCGGTGAACTGGATCGCGGCGGCTGCGGCCAGCAGTTTCCCGTGGTGGCCTCGGGTGCGCCGGACCAGCGCGCTCAGCGCGGGGAAGACCAGATAGATCTGCATCGAGATCAGCAGGAAGTACAGCTGGTATTTGGCGTCGCCGCGCACGATCGCCACCGCCGCGGCGCGCAGGAACTCGGCCGGGGCGGGGAACGGGTCGTCGGAGAGCATCCACGCGTCGGCGGCGATGTAGGTGACCGACCACACCAGGTACGGCATCACCACCAGACCGAATCTGCGCCGCCAGAACTGGCGGGCCGGCACGGCCCGGTCGTGATAGCCGAGGAAGAGCACGAACCCGGTGACGTAGACGAAGCCGTACCGGGCGAAGTGGTTGAGCATCGAATACAGGCCCATGCCGCGCAGCTGGTGCTCGTCGATGTTGATCGTGCCCACGGCGTGGGCGAACAGCACGAACAGGAACAGGGCGATGCGCAGCAGGTCCAGGCGCTGCAGGCGGCGCCGCGGCGGGTAGGCGGGCGCGGCCGGGGACGGGCCGTGCGCCGGTGCGGCGACGCCCGACGGCTCCGGGGGCTCGGCGACGCGCATGGCGGTGGTCCTGTCGGTAGTGCGGGAGGGCCTGGGGAGGAAGGTCGTTATCGTTTCGAGATCTTACCCGTGGGTGCGCCGACGCCGACCATCGAGGAAGTCGTCGATGATCTCGGCCCGGTCGTCGGGGCCCGGCACGGGCAGCCCGGCCAGCCGGGCGAACACCAGCGGACCGGCCAGGCGCAGCATCGCCGCGGCCGGATCCACCTCGCCGATCTCGGCGCGCACGGCCGGCTCGGCGAAGATCGGCGCCACCGGGGCCACGTAGTGCTCGACCACCCGCAGCCGCAGTGAGTCGACCCGATCGTCGGCGTCGTCGACCTCGCCCGTGCCCCGGCCCGGCCCCAGGGCCAGCCAGCCCAGGATCGTGGTGTGCAGGGGCGCGTCCTGGACCGATGCGGTGATGTGGTCGAGCAGTTCGATCAGCCGTGCGCGCAGCGGGCCGGTCTCGGCCAGCGGCGGTAGCGGCGGCAGCAGTTTCTCGAACGCGGCCGTGATCAGGGCCGTGGAATCGGGGAAGTGCCGATACAAGGTGGTGCGCGCGACCTTCGACGCCCGGGTGACCGCCTCGATGGTCACCGCGTCCACCCCGCCGGTGGACAGCAGGTTCGACGCCGCGTCGAGCAGGCGCGAGCGGGAGCGTTGCCGGCGCGGATCTTCATCGCGGCCGGTGCGGGACGTATCGGTCATCGCCGTGAGTATCCCATCTGTGTGCGCGGAACCCACCGTGCGGTACGGTTCGTTTCGAAACGATACCGAGCGTAGCGAAAGTCGGGTGGTGGGTCGTGGTGACCGCAGTGGGGACGCGCGAGCGGCCTCGGCTCTCGGCGGCACGGCAGTCGTGGCTGATCGTGGTCGCCTGCAGTGCGCTGGCGCTGGTGGTCGGTTCCATGGCGGCGCTGTACTCGGCGATGTCCGCGCTCGCGGTGGAGATCGGCGCCACCCAGTCGCAGCTGACCTGGATCGTCGACGGCTACACCCTCGCGCTGGCGTGCCTGGTGCTGCCGGCCGGCGCCTGGGGTGACCGCTGGGGGCGGCGGGCGCTGCTGCTGGTGGGGCTGTCGGTGTTCACCATCGGTTCCGGGATGCCGCTGATCTTCACCTCCCCGGAGGCGGTGATCGCCGCGCGGGTGATCGCCGGCGTGGGTGCGGCGATGGTGATGCCCTCGACCCTGTCGCTGCTGACCGGACTGCTGCCGGAAGAGCGCCGCAGCGCGGTGGTGGGCCTGTGGTCCGGGGTCGCCGGCGCCGCGGGCATCGCCGGGATCGTCGCCGCCGGATTCGTCCTCGAGCACTTCGAGTGGTCGGCCATCTTCTACGTCCTAATGCTGCTCGGCGCCGCCGCCCTGCTGGCCGCGGTGACCCTGCCCGAATCGCGCGAGGCGACGCCGCCGCGGCTGGACGCGGCCGGATCGGTGCTGGTGGCGCTCGGCATCGGCGTGTTCGTGCTCGGGGTGGTCGAGGGGCCGCTGCGCGGCTGGACCGACCTCGCGGTGCTCACCGCGCTGATCGGCGGGGCGGCGGTGCTGGCGGTGTTCGCGCTGTGGCAGCTGCGCAACCGTGCCCCGCTGCTGGACGTGCGGCTGTTCCGCGACCGCGGCTTCACCACCGGCGCGGTGTCGCTGGCCGTGCAGTTCGCGGTGACCTTCGGCATGGCGATGATCGTCATCCAGTTCTTCCAGCTCGTGCTCGGCTACAGCCCGCTGACCGCGGCGCTGGCGCTCGCGCCGATCATGGTGCCGATGATGGTGCTGGCCGTCGTCGCGCCGCTGATCGCCGACCGGATCGGCCTGCGCGTGGTCACCGTGGTGGGCATGGGGCTGGTGGCGCTCGGGTTCGTGCTGCTGCGTGACCTGTCCGCGGACTGGACCTACGGTCAGGTGCTCCTCCCGCTGCTGGTGATGAGTTCGGGGCTGGGCCTGTGCTCCTCGCCGGCCACCGCGGTGATCCTGGCCCGCACCCCGGCCGACAAGCAGGGGGTCGCGGCCGCGGTCAACGACGTCACCCGGGAGGTCGGGGCCGCGATCGGCATCGCGCTGTCCGGCAGTCTGATCGCCGCCGGCTACAGCGCGCAGATCGCCCCCGAACTCGACCGCCTGCCCGCCCAGGCGCGCGGGCCGGTCGGCGACTCGCTGGCCGGTGCGATCGCGGTCGCCGAACAGGCCCCCGAGGCGATGCGGTCGATGGCCGATGAGTTGGTGGCCGGGGCGCGGGACGCCTTCCTGGTCGGGGCGGCGGACGCCTCGACGGTGCTCGCGGTCGCCACCGCGGTCGGGGCGGTGGCGGCGTTGCTGTATGCGCCCGGGCGTCCGGGGCGTCGGCGCCGCCCGGCCCGGCGCGGCGGTGCGCACTCCGCCCCGGCGGCCGGCCCGGCGGCAGGCCGGGCGCCGGCCGATGCGCCGATGGACGCATGACCAGCATTTGTGCAGGTAGCTACCGGCGCGTATACCCGCCCGTAGCGGATTCTGTGAGCAACCCCACAGCGGGTTCCTGATTGCCCACGTCCCCGGATTCTTACCCGCGGGTACCCGAATCGCTACCGGTGGGTACCCCTGTGCGGACCACGGAACGTGACGGCTTCCTCATGTTCGCTGTGCCACTCTGATCGGGTGTCGAGCGCGCCCCTGCGCTCTGCGAGAGGAGTTCCACAGGTGACCACCCAGGCGTTCGGATCCGGGTTCGACGACGATTCCGCCACCGCGAGCGGCAACGGTGCCCGGGGGCGGACCACCGCCAGCCCGACGCTCGCCGCCCGCCTTTCCGGCGGGGAACGGTTCGCCGTCGCCTTCGGCGGCCAGGGCACCGCATGGCTGCCCGCCCTGACCGAACTGGCCACCGACGCCCGCCTGGAAGAGGACCTGCAGGAGATCGTCGCCGCGGCCGCGGAGCTGCTCGCCCCGGTCGCGACCGATCTGACCGTGGTGCGTCCGGCCGGCTTCGACCCGGTCGGCTGGGGCATCGAGGCCACCCGCCCGCAGGCCGCGGCCCTGACCTCGGCCGCGGTGTCCATCCCGGGGGTGTTCCTCACCCAGCTGGCCGCAGTGCGCTCGCTGTCGGACGCCGGACTGGACCTGACCGCGGTGCGCCCGGTCGCGGCCCTGGGGCATTCGCAGGGCGTGCTGGGAGCGGCCGCGGTGGACGCGGCCGGCGCGCAGGACGTGGAACTGCTCGCCATCGCCCAGCTGATCGGTGCGGCCGCGACCGTCACCGCGCGCCGCCGCGGCCTGATCGGTACGCCCGAGCACTCCCCGATGCTGGCGGTGTCCGGCATCGACCCGCAGCAGCTGGCCGCGATCGTGGCCGAGGAGTTCGACACCGACCCGGTCTCGGGCGACGTCGTGCGCGCCCCGGTGGTGGGCGTGCGCAACGGCCGGCGCCGCGCGGTACTGGCCGGCACGCCCGCACACCTGGCGCGCGTGCGCGCCCGCTGCGAGCGGCTGGCCGCAGCCGAAAAGTCCGACCGGGAGGCCAAGCGCACCGGCGGCGCGCCCCTGGCCCCGGTCTTCGAACCGGTCTCGGTCGAGGTCGGCTTCCACCACCCGGCGATGGTCGGTGCGGTGCAGATGGTCGGCGACTGGGCCGGTCGCTGCGGGCTCGATCGGGCCCGCGCCGAACAGCTCGCCGGCGCCCTGCTGGTCGACCCGGTCGACTGGGTCGGCGAAGTCGACCGCGCGGTCGACGCGGGCGCCCGGTGGGTGCTGGACCTGGGGCCGGGCGATCTGCTCACCCGCATGACCACCGGCATCGCCCGCGGCACCGGAGTCGGGGTGATCTCGGCGGCCACCCGCGGCGGCCACCGCCACCTGTTCACCCCGGGCGCCGTGCCCGAGGTCGAACCGGCCTGGTCGGACTTCGCCCCGCGCCCGGTGACCCTGCCCGGCGGGCAGGTCGTGGTCGAGACCGCCTTCACCCGGCTCACGGGCCGCTCGCCGATCCTGCTGGCCGGCATGACCCCCACCACGGTGGACGCGAAGATCGTCGCCGCGGCCGCCAACGCCGGCCACTGGGCCGAGCTCGCCGGCGGCGGTCAGGTCACCGAGGAGATCTTCGCCGACCGCATCGCCGAACTCGGCGGGCTGCTCGAGCCGGGGCGGGCCGTGCAGTTCAACTCGCTGTTCCTCGACCCGTACCTGTGGAAGCTGCAGGTCGGCGGCAAGCGTCTGGTGCAGAAGGCCCGCATGTCCGGGGCCGCACTCGACGGTCTGATCGTCACCGCCGGCATCCCCGAACTCGAAGAGGCGCTCGCACTGATCGCCGAACGGGACGAGTCGGGCATCCCCTACATCGCGTTCAAGCCGGGCACCGTCGCCCAGATCCGCTCGGTGATCCGCATCGCCGCCGAGGCCGAGGACTTCCCGGTCATCGTGCAGGTCGAGGGCGGCAAGGCCGGCGGGCACCACTCCTGGGAAGAACTCGACGACCTGCTGCTGACCACCTACGCCGACCTGCGGGCACGGCGCAACATCGTGCTGTGCGTCGGCGGCGGCATCGGCACCCCGGCCCGCGCCGCGGACTACCTGACCGGACGCTGGTCGACCGCACACGGCTACCCGGCCATGCCGGTCGACGGCATCCTGGTCGGCACCGCCGCCATGGCCGCGGCCGAGGCCACCACCGCGCCCGAGGTCAAGCAGCTCCTGGTCGACACCCCCGGGGTGGACGGCTGGATCGCGGCCGGCGAGGCGGCCGGCGGCATGGCGTCCTCGCGCAGCCAGCTCGGCGCCGACATCCACGAGATCGACAACGCGGCCTCGCGGTGCGGCCGGCTGCTCGACGAGGTCGCCGGTGACGCCGACGCGGTCGCACAGCGCCGCGCGGAGATCATCGCCGCCCTCGGTGCCACCGCCAAGCCCTACTTCGGCGACGTCGCCGAGATGACCTACGCCGCCTGGCTGCGCCGCTACGTCGAACTGGCCGTCGGACCGTGCGGCACCCCGCCGGCCGGTGCGCCGGTGTGGTTGGACGTGACCTGGCGGGAGCGGTTCCAGCTGCTGCTCCAGCGCGCCGAGGCGCGCCTGCACCCGGCCGACCGCGGCGAGGTGCCCACCCTGTTCGGCGGCGACGCGGACCTGCTCGACACCCCGGCCGCCGCCGTCGACGCGCTGATCGCGGCCCACCCCTCGGCGGAGACCGCGGTGCTGCACCCGGCCGATGTGCACCGCTTCGTCGAGGTGTGCCGTCTGCCGGGCAAGCCGGTGAACTTCGTGCCCGTGCTCGACGGCGACGTGCGCCGCTGGTGGCGTTCGGACTCGCTGTGGCAGGCCCACGATCCGCGCTACACCGCCGATCAGGTGTGCGTGATCCCCGGCCCGGTGGCCGTGGCCGGCATCACCCGGGCCGATGAGCCGATCGGTGAGCTGCTCGACCGATTCGAGGCCGCCACCCGCGACGAGCTGCTCGCCGCCGGCGCCGAAGCGCCCGCGGTCGCGGCGCGTCGGCGCACCGGCGCCGCCGACGGTCTGGTCGACGTGGTGCTCGCCTCGCCCGATGTGCGCTGGGCGGGCCGGCACACCGTCAGTCCCGTCCACCGACTGGGCGCGCCGGATCAGTGGACGGTCACGGGCACCGGTGCCGAACACGGCCTGACCGGAGCCCGGCTGACCGTGCTGGAAACGCAAGACGACGGCGCGGGCCGGGTCGAACTGACGGTGCCGCTGACCCACGGCGCCGAGGTGATCGTGCCGATCACCGTGCCGGCCGGTGCGGCCACCGGCGCCACCCCCATCGTCACCGAGGCCGACGCCGAGGCCGCGATGACCGCGCTGCTGACCGTGGCCGCCGGCCAGGACCTGCCCGAGGTCAAGGACGGGGTGGCCCGGGTGAACCTGGCCTGGACCCCGGACCTGGTGGCCGACCACGCGGGCGTGACCGCGGCCGGTCTGCCCGAGGACCTGGTGGCGGGCAGGGCCGGGGTGCCCGACGTGCTCGTCGGCGCCTGCTGGCCCGCGGTGTTCGCCGCCATCGGCGCCGCGCGCGCCGAGACCGGCACCGGGGTGATCGAGGGCATGCTCGACCTGGTGCACCTCGACCACGCGATCGGGCTGCTGCGCCCACTGCCGGCCGAGACCTCCATCCTGACCGTCAAGGCTGAGGCCACCGAGGTCACCGACTCGGATCTGGGCCGGGTGATCGAGATCCGCGCCGAGATCGCCACGGTCGGCGATCACGGCCTGGAGCAGCGCCCGCTGGCCACGATGACCGAACGCTTCGCCATCCGCGGCCGCGGCGGCCGGGGTGAACTGGCCGATCCGGTGCGCGCCGGGGGACTGCTCGGTACCGAGACGGTGGAGACCGCGCGGCGCCGCCGCCGCACGGCCACCGTGCAGGCACCGATCGCGATGGACGCCTTCGCCCGGGTCTCCGGCGACCACAACCCGATCCACACCTCGCGGTCCGCGGCCCGGCTCGCCGGGCTCGGCACCCCGATCGTGCACGGCATGTGGCTCTCGGCCGCAGCCCAGCAGGTCGCCACCGCTGACGAGTTCGCCGGCCCGGACGCCCCGGCCGGTTGGTCCGCCACCGCGCTCGAGGGATGGACCGCCCGCTTCCTGGCCCCGGTGCGTCCGGGAGCTGAGATCGAGGTGCGCGTCGAGCGCACCGGTCTGGACGCCGGGCGGGAGATCCTCGAGGTCTCCTGCCGGGTCGACGGCGAGATGGTGATGGTCGCCTCGGCCCGCCAGTCCGCCCCGCGCACCGCTTACGCCTTCCCCGGCCAGGGCATCCAGCACAAGGGCATGGGTTTGGAGGCCCGTACCCGCTCGGCCGCGGCCAAGGACGTGTGGGACCGCGCCGATCAGCACACCCGCGAGGCGCTCGGCTTCTCCATCCTGGCAGTGGTGCGCGACAACCCGGTCACCCTGACCGCCGCCGGCGAGACCTACACCCACCCGGACGGGGTGCTGTTTCTGACCCAGTTCACCCAGGTCGCGATGGCGACCCTGGCGTGCGCGCAGGTCGCCGAGCTGCGTGAACAGCAGGCCTTCGTCGAGGGCGCGGTGTTCGCCGGCCACTCGGTGGGCGAGTACAACGCGCTCGCCGCGGTCGCCGAGGTGCTGCCGCTCGAGGCGGTGCTCGAGGTGGTCTTCCACCGCGGCAGCGCCATGCACCACCTGGTCCCGCGCGACGACGAGGGCCGCTCGGACTACCGGCTCGGGGCCATCCGGCCCTCGCAGGCCGGCATCGCCGACGACGACGTGCCCGGCTACATCGCGTCGATCGCCGAGAAGACCGGCGAATTCCTGCAGGTGGTCAACTACAACCTGCGCGGGTCGCAGTACGCGATCGCCGGCACCGTGGCCGGTCTCGAAGCGCTCGGTGAAGACATCGACCAGCGCCGACTCGCCCACGGCGGCAAGCGCGCGTTCATCCTCGTGCCGGGCATCGACGTGCCCTTCCACTCCGACGTCCTGCTCGGCGGGGTGCCCGAGTTCCGCGCCACGCTCGAGGCTCTGGTGCCCCGTGACATCGACCCGGAGATCCTGCTGGGCCGGTACGTGCCCAACCTGGTGCCGCGCCCGTTCGACCTCGGCCGCGACTTCGTCCAGGAGATCCGCGACCTGGTGCCGGCCGAACCGCTCGATGCGGTGCTGGCCGACTACGACGCGTGGGCCGCGGAGCCGTCGAAGCTGACCCGGGTGCTGCTGATCGAGCTGCTGGCCTGGCAGTTCGCCAGCCCCGTGCGCTGGATCGAGACCCAGGACCTGCTGTTCGCCGACGACGAGGTCGGCGGGTTGGGCATCGCCCGGTTCGTCGAGGTCGGCGTGGCCGGGGCGCCCACGGTGGCCAACCTGGCGAGCCAGACCCTGAAGCTGGGCGGACGGGTCGGCGGCCCGGTACAGGTGCTCAACTCCGAGCGTGAGGCCGCGATCCTCACCGGTGCGGACACCGATCCGGCGCCCGAACCCGAGGACGAGCCGGCCGTCGAGGAGTCGGCGGCCGCCGAGACCGCCCCGGCCGAGACCGCCCCGGCCGCTCCGGCACCGGCCGCAGCACCCGCGGGCGGACCGCGCCCCGAGGACATCGCGTTCACCGCCGGGGACGCCACCGCGACCCTGATCGCGCTGTGGACCAAGCTGCGCGCCGACCAGATCGTCCCGGCCGACACCATCGAATCGCTCACCGACGGGGCGTCCTCGCGGCGCAACCAGCTGCTGGTCGACCTCGGTGCCGAGCTCTCGCTCGGGGCGATCGACGGGGCGGCCGAGGCCGACCTGCCGACGCTGACCGCCACGGTGGAGAAGATGGCGCGCACCTACCGGCCCTTCGGCCCCGTGCTCACCGACGCCGTGGGCGATCAGCTGCGCAAGGTCTTCGGCCCGTCCGGCAAGCGCCCCTCGGCGATCGGCGATCGGGTGCGCGGCCACTGGGAGCTCGGCGAGGGCTGGGTCGCGCACGTGACCGCGGCGATCGCCCTGGGCACCCGGGACGGCCAGTCGGTGCGCGGCGGGGAACTCGGCGCGATGGGCGACGGCCCGCCGGCCGACGCCGGCGCCGTCGACACCCTGATCGACACCGCCGTGGCGCAGGTCGGTGCGGCCCGCGGGATCACCGTGGCCCCGCCGGCCGCCGCCGAGGCGGGCGGTGTGGTCGATTCGGCCGCCCTGGGCGAGTTCGCCGAGCAGGTCACCGGACCGGCCGGCGTGCTGGCCGAGACCGCACGCACCATCCTCGACCAGCTGGGCCTGGGTGAGGCCGCGGCCGCGCCGGCCGAGACGGTCGACACCGCCCTGGCCGATCTGGTCTCCGCCGAGCTCGGCGCGGACTGGGCACGGCAGGTCGCCCCGGCCTTCGACGGCGCCCGCGCGGTGCTGCTCGACGACCGGTGGGCCTCGGTGCGCGAGGATCTGGTGCGCATGTGGACCGCTGCCGACGACGAGGCGGCCGCCTTGGCCGAGGCCGTCACAGTGGTCGACGATCCGATCGCCGCACAGGCGCGCTGGTGGGCCGGCCGGGCCGAACGGGCCGGCCGTACCGGACTGGCCGCGCAGTACGCCGCGATCGCCGCGGCGCCCGCGGCCGCCGACACCCCGGGCACGTGGGCCGGGGAGGTCGCGGTGGTCACCGGTGCTTCGCGCGGCTCGATCGCCGCGGCCGTGGTCGGCGACCTGCTGGCGGGCGGTGCGACCGTGGTGGCGACCACCTCGTCGCTGAGTGAGAAAAAGCTCGCCGAGTTCCGGGAGCTCTACCGCAGCCGGGCCCGCCTGGGCGCAGCGCTGTGGGTGGTGCCGGCCAACATGGCCTCCTTCGGTGACGTCGATGCGCTCGTCGACTGGATCGGCGCCGAGCAGACCGAGTCCGCGGGCGGAGCCAAGACGGTGATCAAGGCGCCGCTGACCCCGACCCTGCTGCTGCCGTTCGCGGCCCCGCAGGTCGTCGGCGATCTGCGCGACGCCGGTGCGAAGTCCGAACTGCAGATGCGGGTGCTGCTGTGGTCGGTCGAACGCCTGGTGGCCGGATTGGCCGACATCGGTGCCGAACACGACCTGGCGGCGCGGCTGCACGTGGTGCTGCCCGGCTCGCCCAACCGCGGCACCTTCGGCGGCGACGGCGCCTACGGCGAATCGAAGGCCTCGCTGGACGCGCTGGTCAACCGCTGGCGCGCCGAGCGCGGCTGGGCCGAGCGGGTCACCTTGACCCACGCGATCATCGGCTGGGTGCGCGGCACCGGGCTGATGGGCGGCAATGACCCGCTGGTCGAGGCCGTGGAGGCCAAGGGCGTGCGCACCTGGGCGACCGGTGAGATCGCCGCCGAGCTGCTGGCCGGCGCCGATGCGAAGGCGCGCGAGCGCGCGGCCGACGCCCCGATCGAGCTCGACCTGACCGGCGGGCTCGCCGAGGCCGACCTGGATCTGGCGGCCCTGGCCGGCGATCGACAGGACACGGCCGATCGGGCCGAGACCGACCCGGCGGCCGAAGAGCAGGCCGGGGAGACGATCGCCGCGCTGCCGGCCCCGCCGGGCGCCGACATCGTCGCCCCGGCCGAGCTGGACTGGGCGCCGGTCACCGCGCGCCCGGAGGAGCTCGTCGTGATCGTCGGGGCCGGTGAGCTCGGACCCTACGGTTCGGCGCGCACCCGCTTCGAGATGGAGGTGAACGAGGAGCTCTCGGCGGCCGGCGTGCTGGAACTGGCCTGGACCACGGGCCTGGTGACCTGGGAGGACTCCCCGAACGCCGGCTGGTACGACGCCGAGACCGGGGACCAGGTGCCCGAGGCCGAGATCGCCGAGCGCTACCACGACGAGGTGCTCACCCGCTGCGGCATCCGCGAGTTCGCGGACGAGGGCGCACTCGAGAACGGCACGGCCCCGCTGCTGACCTCCGTGTTCCTGGACAAGGACCTTTCGTTCGCGGTCTCCTCGGAGGCCGAGGCCCGCGCCTTCGTCGCCGCCGACCCCGAGCGCACCGTCGCGCGGGTCGGCGCGGACGGCGAATGGCAGGTGACCCGCAAGGCCGGCACCGAGATCCGGGTGCCGCGGAAGGTGGAGCTCACCCGCACCGTCGGCGGGCAGATCCCGACGGGCTTCGACCCGTCGGCCTGGGGCATCCCGGCGGACATGATCGAGGCGACCGACCGGGTGGCCCAGTGGAACCTGGTGTGCACCGTCGATGCGTTCCTCACGGCCGGATTCACCCCGGCCGAGCTGATGAGCTGGGTGCACCCGACGCTGGTGGCCAACACCCAGGGCACCGGCATGGGCGGGATGACGTCGATGCGCTCGCTGTACATCGACAACCTGCTCGGGGAACCGCACGCCAACGACACCCTGCAGGAGGCGCTGCCCAACGTGGTGGCCGCGCACGTCATGCAGTCCTACATCGGCGGCTACGGCTCGATGGTGCACCCGGTCGCGGCGTGCGCCACGGCCGCGGTGTCGGTGGAGGAGGCGGCCGACAAGATCCGGCTGGGCAAGGCGCAGTTCGTCGTCGCCGGCGGCTACGACGACCTGTCGATCGAGGGCGTGGTCGGCTTCGGCGACATGGCGGCCACCGCCGAGACCGCGGCGATGCGCGCCAAGGGCATCGCCGACCACCGGTTCTCCCGCGCCAACGACCGGCGCCGGGGCGGCTTCGTCGAATCGGCCGGCGGCGGCACCGTGCTGCTCGCCCGCGGCGACCTGGCCGCCGAGATGGGCCTGCCCGTGCTCGGCGTGGTCGCCTGGGCCGGTTCGCACGCCGACGGGGTGCACACCTCGATCCCGGCCCCGGGCATCGGGGCGCTCGGTGCGGCGCGCGGCGGCACCGCCTCGCAGCTGGCCGGGGCACTCGGCGCGCTCGGGCTCACCGCGGACGATGTGGCGGTGGTGTCCAAGCACGACACCTCCACCGCGGCCAACGACCCGAACGAGTCCGAGCTGCACGAGCGCATCGCCGATGCGCTCGGCCGCAAGGAGGGCAACCCGCTGCTGGTGGTCTCGCAGAAGACGCTGACCGGACACGCCAAGGGCGGGGCGGCGGCCTTCCAGCTGATCGGGCTGTGCCAGGTGCTCGGCGAGGGCGTCGTGCCGCCCAACCGATCGCTGGACTGCGTGGACGGCGACTTCACCGCCTACCCGCGGTTGGTGTGGCCGCGCGGGGAGGCGCTGCGCTTCGGCGCGGACACCCCGCTGAAGGCCGGCGTGCTGACCTCGCTGGGCTTCGGGCACGTGGCCGGACTGGTGGCGATCGCCCACCCGGCGGCCTTCCTCGCCGCCCTGGCCCCGGCGGCCCGGGCCGACTACCGCACCCGGGCCCACGCCCGCGCGGTGGCCGGTGCCCGCCGACTCGCCGATGCGATGCACGGCGGGAAGCCCGCCTACACCAAGCCCGAGGGACGGCGCCTGCCCGGCGACTCGGACACCGCCCACGCCGCGGAGGCCGCGATGCTGATCGACGACGCCGTGCGCCTGGCGGCCGACGGGCACTACCCGGCGGGCGAGGCCCGGTGATCCACGGGGTCGGGGTCGACGTGGTCGCGGTCTCCGGGTTCGGCGAGCAGCTCGCCCGGCCCGGGACCGCGCTGCGGTCGAGCTTCACCGCCGCCGAGCTGCGCGACGCCGCCGGTGACGGCCGGGACGCGGCGGCCCAGACCAAGCACCTGGCGGCCCGCTGGGCGGCCAAGGAGGCGGTGATCAAGGCCTGGTCGGGCGGACGTTTCGGCCAGGGGCTGATCACCGAGTCGGTGCCGCCGCGCGATGTGGAGGTGCGCACCGACGCCTGGGGGCGGCCCTCGGTGCGGCTGCGCGGGGTGATCGGCGAGGCGCTCGGCGGCGCGCGCATCCACGTCTCGCTCAGCCACGACGGCGACGTCGCGACCGCGTTCGTGGTGATCGAGACCGGCTGACCGCACCTTCGCCCCGGGCCGGGGCCGACCATCGGGACCGGCCCGGGTGAGGTGCCCTCGTTCTTGGTTACGCTGCAGGCTCACAGCGTGAAGGGCGGGAGATGACGGGCCGGACACAGCGTTTCGACGGGCTCCTCGGCGGTGCCGAGCCGCGCACCGTCGCGCAGTTCCGAGGCCTGTGCCGCGGATCGACCGACCCCGGGGTGACCGGGGTGCGCTACGCGCTCGACCGGGCCCGGCGGCTGAGCCACCTCGAGGCGATCGCCGCACTCGACGACGACGCGCGGGTCGAATCCGCACAGGGTCCGACCAGCCCGCTGTACGGGGTGCCGGTGGCGGTCAAGGACAACATCGACGTGCGCGGTATGCCGACCACCGGCGGCACCCCGGCGCTGGCCGGACGCACCGTCGGCGCGGACGCCCCGGCGGTGGCGCGGCTGCGCGCGGCCGGCGCGGTGATCCTGGCCAAGACCACCCAGCACGAGCTCGCCCTGGGCGCCTCGTCGACCAATCCGTTCGCCGGCACCGCACGCAACCCGCTGGATCTGACCATGACCTCCGGCGGCTCCTCGGGCGGTTCGGCCGCCGCGGTGGCCGCGGGCATCGTGCCGGTGGCGCTGGGCACCGACACCTTCGGCTCGGTGCGCATCCCGGCCGCGTTCTGCGGCCTGGTCGGTTTCCGGCCGTCGACCACCCGCTACCCGCGCACCGGGATCATGGCGTGCGCGCCGACCCTGGACGTGGTCGGCCCGATGGTGCGCACCGTCGATGACCTGCTGCTGGTCGACGGGGTGCTCGCCGATCGCCCCCCGGTGACCCGCTCGGCCCGGCTGGCCGGGGTGCGCCTGGTGGTCACCCCCGACCATCGGCGCGGGCTCGACGAGGTGGTGCGCGAGGAGTTCGAATACGCGCTGGCCGCCCTGGAACTGGCGGGCGCGCAGATCGTCGAGATCGACCTGCGCACCCTCGAACGCGCCGGGGAGGACGCCGGGCAGGTGATCCTGCAGTACGAGTTCCTGCCCGCACTGGCCGCACAGCTGGCCGAGCGGTACCCCGACGTCGGGATCGACGAGGTGCTCGACCGGGTCGCCAGCCAGGACGTGCGCACCGCGATCGGCTACATGCAGGCCGGGCACGTGACCGAGCAGCAGTACCGCGAGGCGCTCAGAGAGCGCGCGGCGATCGCCGCATCGCTGGCCTGGCAGCTCGAGGGCGCGGGCGCCGATGCGGTGATCCACCCGACCTCACCGGTGCTGCCCGGCCCGCACGGGGAACCGGACCGGGTGTTCGGCACCGGGGTGCACGTGCCGGCCTATCTGAACTTCGTGCGCTTCTCCGGCCTGGCCGGGGCGGTGGACCTGCCGGCGGTGACCCTGCCGCTGGCAGGACCGCACGCACCGACCCCGGTCGGGCTCGAGCTGCGCGGACGCACCGGTGACGACGACCGGCTGCTGTCGATCGCGGCGACGGTGGAGGACGTGCTGCGCTACTACCGGCTCTAGCCGTGCGCGGCGGGCCTACCCCCGGGTGTCCGTGCCGACGGTGCCGAGGAGATATCCGGTGGTCATCGCCTTGAGTTCGGCGACCACCGCGTCGTGGTCCCGGCCCTGCTGGACCGAGAAGTTGAGCATCGAGTACACCGCGTGCACCAGCACCTCGGCGATCAGGGTGCGCCGGCGCGCGTCCGCGCCCGGGGTGAGCGGGGCGAGCACCTCGGCGACCTGCCCGGCCAGGGCGCGCTCGTTGATCGCCGCGGTCGCCCGGGTGGCCGGGGTGGCCTGCACCGCCAGCCACACCGCCCGGCGCGACGGGTCGGTGGACCACAGCCGGGCCAGGTGGTCGATGAACTTCTCCAGCAATGCCGGCCAGGCCAGCGACGGGATCTCGGCGGCGAACCGGGCCAGCTCGGCCTGCACGGCCACCAGATCCTGCCGGTCGAGCTCGCAGACCAGCACATACCGGTTGGCGAAGAACTGGTAGAGGGTGCCGATGGGCACCTCGGCGCGGGCGGCCACCGCCTCGCAGGTGAACGATTCGATGCCCACCTCCACCAGCAGCGACCGGGCGGCGGCGAGCAGGGTGTCGAACCGGCGCCGGCTGCGCTCCTGGCTGGGGCGCCTACGCGGCACCAGGATCTCGGCATCGGTGTCGGCGGCCCCGGCGGTGCCCCGGCCGGGATCGGGATCGGTCACAGCAGTCCGCGCTTGCGCGCCTCGATCACCGCGCGGGTGCGTGAATCGACGCCGAGCTTGGAGAAGATGTGCACCAGATGCGATTTCACGGTCGCCTCGGAGATCGCGGCCGATCGGGAGATGTCGCGGTTCGACCCGCCCTCGGCGACCAGCCCCAAGATCTCCAGTTCGCGCGCGGTCAGGTTGTTCTCCGGCGACTGCATGCGGCCCAGCAGCCGGGAGGCCACCGGCGGGGCCAGCACCGTCTCCCCGGCGGCGGCCGCGTGGATGGCGCGCACCAGCGCATCGGGGTCGGCGTCTTTGAGCAGATATCCGGTGGCGCCCGACTCGACTGCGCGCACGATGTCACGGTCGGTCTCGTAGGTGGTCAGGATCAGGATCCGGGGCGGGGCGGGCAGGCGCCGGATACGCACCGTGGCCTCCACCCCGTCGATCCCGTCACCGAGGCGCAGATCCATCAGCACCACGTCGATGTCGCCTTCCGCGACCCGGGCGATCGCCTCCTCGGCCGTGCCCGCCTCGGCGACGACCTCGACGCCCTCGGCCGGCGAGAGCACCGCGCGCAGGCCCGCGCGCACCACCGGATGGTCGTCGACCAGCAGCAGTCGGATCACTGTTCCTCCTCGATCGGCACCGTGATCTGCACGGCGGTGCCCTGTCCGGGCTCGGACTCGATGACCACGCTGCCAGCACACGCGGCGATGCGCGAACGCATCGCGCGCAGACCGTAGCCCGAACCGTCGGCCGGCCGCGGCGCGGCCGCCTGGGCGCCGGGGTCGAAACCGGCCCCGTCGTCGAACACGTCCACGGTCACCGCATCGTCGAGGCGGGTCACCGTGACCGCCACATGGCCGGGCCGGCCGTGGTTGCGGGCGTTGGCCACCGCCTCCTGGGCGGCGCGCAGCAGCGCCTCCTCGGTGGCGGTGGGCAACAGCGCCGGGGTGGCCGAGACGAAACCGTGCTCGGCATACGAGGTGGGGGTGCCCAGGGCCGAGGACTCGTCGGCCAGGGCGCGCAGCGAACCGCGCAGCCCGAGCTTCTCGATCGATTCCGGGCCGAGCCCGCGCACCAGCCGGCGGGTCTCGGTCAGCGCGGTCTGCGCGGTCGACAGGGCCGTGTCGA
This sequence comes from Actinomycetes bacterium, assembly GCA_021793835.1. Classification (GTDB taxonomy): domain Bacteria; phylum Actinomycetota; class Actinomycetes; order Mycobacteriales; family Mycobacteriaceae; genus Tomitella. The sequence continues at coordinate 18,342 of JAJYRZ010000027.1, forward strand.
GCTGGGTGGCCCGGGCGGTGGGAGTGGCCGAGTCGCTGCCGGCGGCGCGCAGCAGCAGGATCACGCTGGCCAGTGCCTGACCGACCGTGTCGTGGATGTCGCCGGCCAGCCGTTCCCGCTCGGCCAGCCGGCCCGCCTCGCGTTCGCGTTCGGCCAGTGCCCGCTGGGTGCGCAGCAGCTCGTCGAGCAGGCGCCGCCGCTCCTCGGACTGGGCGCTGATCCGGGCGTAGAGCTCGGTGAACACCGCGGCCGAGGCGATGCCGATCACCGGCCCGATCACCGCGGCCACCTGCAGCCCGCCCCGGTGCCAGGCGAAACCGGCGACGGCGACCACCATGATCGCCAGCACCGCGGGCACCGCCGCGCGCCGCGGCAGCAGATGCCAGACGAGCATCGCCAGCAGGAACGCCAGCCACACGAACTCCGCACCGATCGCCACCAGGCCCGTCCAACCGATGAGCAGACCGGCCAGCCACACCTGTTGGGCGCCGCGGCCGCGGCCGACCACCCGCAGCGAGCCGACGAAGTTCCAGGCGGTCACCGCGGTCACCGCCACCCACAGGCCCGGCCCGTAGTCGCCGGTCTGCACGGTGCGCACCGTGCCCACGGCCACCAGCACCACGAACAGCACCTGTCCGGCCACGAACACCACCCGGTCGAGCAGAGCGGGCGGCGGTGCGTGGGCCGGATCGGGCGGGGCAGTGCGGTCCATGACCCCAGTATCGCCGCCCCCGGCCCGGATGTGCCCGCCGCCGGGCCGGGCGTGCACCTTTCGGTGGAGGCGGGCGCACACCCAATGAGACGCAAGTCCACACCAGTGACCGATGTCCGCGGCCCCCGCCCTGCGACATCGTGGTGATAACGGCCGGAAGACGGCCGCGCCGAGAAGGACGGGGGATGCACACCATGTACATCGGGATCCGCGACATCTGGTTCGCCCGCGGGCGTTTCGCCCTGATCAGCGGGGTGATCGCACTGATGTCGCTGATGGTGGTCGCCCTGTCCGCACTGACCGGCGGGCTCGGCGACCAGTCGATCTCCGCGGTCACCCGGCTGCCGGGCAAGACCGTGGTCGTCCAGCAGCCGGCCGAGGGCCAGAAGCCCTCCCTGACCGAATCGGCGCTGACCGACGACCAGCTCGGCGAACTGCTGGCCGGCGGCGGCAGCGAATGGGGGATCACCACCACCCGACTGACCACCGCCGAGTCCTCGGCCGCGGTCACCGTCTTCGGCACCGACGACGAGCTGGTGCCCAACGCAGACAGCGGCCACGCGCCCGGCCCCGGTGAGATCCTGCTGGGCACCGATCAGGCCGACGAACTGGATGTGGCGGCCGGCGACACGGTCACCGTCGGCGGTGAGCAGCTCACCGTCGCCGGGATCGGCGATGCCGGCTACTTCGCGCACACCGACGTCGCCTACACCGACCTGCAGACCTTCGCCCGGGTCTCGCGTGATCAGCCGATCGGCGCGGTCGTGCTCGACCGCGACGCCCCGGAGGTCGCCGGCACCGAGGCGCTGGGCATGGGCGAGGTCACCGATGCGGTGCCCGGCTACAGCTCCGAACACGGCTCCCTGCTGGCCATGCAGGCCCTGCTCGTGGTGATCTCGGCGCTGGTGGTCGGCTCGTTCTTCACCGTGTGGGCCCAGCAGCGGCGCCGCGACCTGGCGGTGCTGTCGGCGATGGGCGCCGACCGGTCCTATCTGCTGCGCGACGGCCTCGGCCAGGCGGCGGTGGTGCTCGCTGTCGGACTCGGGGTCGGGGTGGCCGGCGGGCTGGGTCTGGCCGCGGCCGCCTCGTCGGTGGTGCCGATCGCGATCAGCGCCTCAGGGGTGCTGATTCCGGTGGCCGGCATGACGGTGTTGGGCCTGCTGGGCGCGGCCGCCGCGGTGATCAAGGTCGCCCGGGTGGACCCGCTGATCGCCCTCGGCGCCTAGAGACGACTCGACTTTTTCCACGCAAGGAGTGATGACGATGAGCCTGCAGATGCGCAGCGTGACCCTGACCTACCCGGACGGCCGTGACCGGCTCACCGCGCTCGATAAGGTCGATCTGACGGTCGAACCGGGCGGTTTCGTGGCGGTGACCGGGCCGTCGGGCTCGGGCAAGTCCTCGCTGCTGGCCGTGGCCGGGGCGCTGATCACCCCGGATTCCGGATCGGTCACCGTCGCCGGGACCGAACTGGCCGGGCTCAGCCGGCGGGAGCGGGCGAAGGTGCGGCGCGATGAGATCGGTTTCGTGTTCCAGTCCGACAACCTGATCGCCTCGCTCACGGCCGAACAGCAGCTGCTGGCCGCGGCCCACCTGCGCGGCGGGCGCCCGTCCCGCCATCGCGGGCAGGCCCGCGAACTGCTCGATCAGGTCGGCCTGGCGGACGCGGCCGATCGCCGGCCCCACGAGCTGTCGGGCGGGATGCGCCAGCGGGTGAACATCGCGCGCGCCCTGATGGGCGAGCCCCGGCTGCTGCTGATCGACGAGCCCACCTCAGCGCTGGACAGCGAACGGTCCGCCGCGGTGATCGGTCTGCTCGGCGCACTGGTGCGCGAGCGCGGGGTGTCCGCGGTGCTGGTCAGCCACGACCTGGAATCGCTGGCCCCGGGCACGGAGAACGGGGTGGACCGCATCGTCACCGTGGTCGACGGGCGCATCGAGCGTTCCGCCGACTACATGTCGGCGGCCTGACCGACCGGCACCCGGCCGGCGGTAGATGGTCGGCAGCACTGAGAACGGATACGGATGCGCGCGATCTTCGAGTCGCTCTTCGACATCGGTTACCTGGTGGCGATCTTCACCCTCGGGGTGCTGATCCTGCGCAGCGCCCCGGCACGCGCCGGGGACACCAGCGCGCAGCTGGCCGGCTGGATCGCGGTGATCCTCGGCTTCGGCGACTCGTTCCACCTGATCGCCCGGGTGGTGGCGCTGAACACCACCGGCGGCATGGCCGAGCACTCGGTGGCACTCGGCTACGGCAAACTGGTCACCGCGCTGACGATGACCGCGTTCTACGTGCTGGTCCATCTGCTGGCACTGCGCCGGTGGCCGACCGCGCGGGAGCGGGCGGACACCGCCGTGTATCGCCCGCTGGGGGTGCAGCCTGCGGTCACGGCGCTGGTGGGGCTGGCCGCGATCGTGCACGTGCTGCTGGTGCTGCTGCCGCAGAACGAGACCTTCACCGCCGACCCGCCCGTGTTCTGGGGGATCGTGCGCAACATCCCGTTCACGGTGCTCGGCGTGGTGATCGTGATCGAACTGGCCCGCCGCGCCCGCCACGACCGGTACTACCGTTTCGCCTGGCTGGCGGTGACGCTGTCGTTCGCCTTCTATCTGCCGGTGGTGCTGTGGGCCCACGCCCATGAGGCGATCGGCCTGCTGATGATCCCCAAGACCCTGGCCTACGTGTGGCTGGTGGTCATGGGGTTCCGCGCCTACGCGCGGCCCGGACCGGTGCGGGCCGGCTGAACCGGCCCCGCACCGGCCGAAGCCTTAGGTCAGACCTTCAGATCGCGGCGCAGCTTGGCCACGTGCCCGGTGGCGCGCACGTTGTACTGGGCCACCTCGACCTTGCCGTCCTCGTCGATCAGGAAGGTCGAGCGGATCACGCCCTGGACGATCTTGCCGTAGTTCTTCTTCTCGCCGAACGCGCCGTAGGCGGTCATCACCTCGCGCTCGGGATCGGACAGCAGCGGGAAGTTCAGCTCCTGGTCGTCGCGGAACTTCGCCAGCTTCGCCGGTGTGTCCGGCGAGATGCCGACCACGTCGAGCCCGGCGGCGTTCAGTTCGGCCAGGTTGTCGCGGAAATCGTCGGCCTGCTTGGTGCAGCCCGGGGTCGCCGCGCGCGGATAGAAGTAGACGATGACCTTGCGGCCGCGGTAGTCCGACAGCGACACCTCGGTGTCGTCGGCGCCGGTGAGAGTGAACTCGGGGGCCGGATCGCCGGGCTGCAGACGCGGGGCAGGTGCGGTTGACTCGCTCATGAAAGTGCACACTACCGACGCCACCGGTCCGGGGCAGAGCCGACTGATTTACGGTGGTGGCAGACATCGCAGGGCAGTCGAGACGGAGGACACGTGGCACGGGATACGCAGCAGATCGAGCTGGAGATCGAACGGGCGCGCGATGAGCTCGCCCAGACCTTGGATGCGCTGAGCGTGCGCGCGAACCCGAAGAACCTGATCGAGCAGGGCAAGGAGAAGGTGCGCGCCACCTTCAACCAGCCGGCCGTGAAGTACGGACTGATCGGCGCCGGCGTGCTCGCCGCAGCCGTCGTGGTGATCAAGATCGTGCGCTGAGCCGCCCGCCCATCAGCCCTGCTCAGCGAAGACGCCGAGCGCACGGTTCGGCGTCTTCGCCATGCGCGGGGCAGGCCTTGCGCGCCTGCCGGTAGGTCCTCGGCGCGTGGCCGGGGGTTAATTGCCAGATTGTGTGTATAGAACGGCGCGTTTCTAGCCATTGACCTCGGGTGATGGCCGGGTGAACATGCTCTGGAACCATGTTCGGTGTC
>JAJYRZ010000234.1 GCA_021793835.1 Actinomycetes bacterium
GAAGCCGCGCCCGCGCTTGTCCTTGAAGTAGGCGATGTCGCCGGCGATGTAGGCCGCGGCCCCGTCGGACTTGATGACCACCCGGTCCTTGTCGTCGCCGTGGTCGGTCGACCGCAGCCACCAGGCGCCGTCGGCCGAGTACAGCGAACCGTTGGCCTTCAACTCGGCCACCGCGGCCTCGACCGCCCCGGAGTCGAACAGCGACTGCTCGTGGAAGTACACGTCGAACACGGTGCCGAACTCGGCCAGTGAGGTCTTGATGTGCGCGAACATCAGCTCCACGCCGATCGCGCGGAAGGTCTCGTCCCGCTCGGCCTCGGGCAGGTCGAGCACCCCGGGCGACCGTTCGAGCACCTGGTCGGCGATCTGCTCGATGTAGTCGCCGGCGTAGCCGTCGGCCGGCGTCGGCGCCCCGGTCGCCGCCGCCACCAGTGAATCGGTGAAGTTGACGATCTGGTTGCCGTGATCGTTGAAGTAGTACTCGCGGGTGACCGCCGCGCCCTGGGCCTCGAGCACCCGGCCGAGCGCATCGCCCACCGCGGCCCAGCGGGTGCCGCCCAGGTGGATCGGGCCGGTCGGGTTCGCCGAGACGAACTCCAGGTTCACCGTGACCGCGTCCATCGCGGTGCCGCGCCCGAACGCCTCGCCGGCGGACAGGATCGTCTCCACGATCGCCCCCTGGGCGGCTGCGGCCAGGCGGATGTTGATGAATCCCGGGCCGGCCACGCTCGCCTCGGCCACGGCCGGGTCCGCTGCCAGTTCCGCCGCCAGCCAGTCCGCCAGCTCGCGCGGGGACACCCCGGCCTTCTTGGCGACCTGCATCGCCACGTTGGTGGCGTAGTCGCCGTGTTCGGGGTTGCGGGGCCGTTCGACGGTCAGCGTCGCCGGCAGCACCGCGGGGTCCAGGTCGTGTGCGGCGAGCACCCGCTCCGCGGTCGTGCGGAGCAGGGCGGCCAGATCTGCGGGAGTCACAAGAGACCATCCTAAGCCGTCACCACCGGGTCGGTGCAGCGGGCCGCCACCGGCCGGAACCGCACCGTGACCGGCCGGTTTCTCCATCGGGCCGGTGATGCGCTAGTCTCGTCTCAGCCAAACGGCGCGACGCAGGTGTTCGCCTGTGCCGGGCCCCCGTAGCTCAGGGGATAGAGCACCGCCCTCCGGAGGCGGGGGCGCAGGTTCGAATCCTGCCGGGGGCGCAATCTTCTCCAGTCGATCCGCCGACCGTGCGAGGAATCCCTCGGTGCCGAGTATCCGCTCCTGGTTACCCCTCTCACTGTCGCTGCTGACAAGCGCCACGGTCCTCGGCCTGATCATCGAGTACACCACCTGGCTCACCGCCGCCGACGAGGCCATCGCCGTCGGCATGAGCGGTCTGGACCATCCGTGGGCCCATCCGGTGGACACCGAGTTCTGGTATCGGCTGGCCGCGGTGCTTGCCGCGGTCTTCTCCTCCACCGGCGGGATGATCATCTTGACCGTCACGGTGCTGGCGCTGCTGGTGCTGCGGCAGCCGGCCCGCGCGGTGACGGTCGCGGTGATGATCCTGGGCAGCTGGTGGTCGAGTCTGGCGCTCAAGCACCTGATCGACCGCCCCCGCCCCGACGGCGTCACCGGGTGGAGTCAGTCGTATCCCAGCGGACACGTGGTGCTGGTGACCTCCGTGGTGATCACCGCCTTCGTGCTCGCCCGTGCCTGCTCGGTGCTGGTGCGCGATCTCATCGTCGTCGGCGGCGTGCTGCTGATCGTGCTGGTGGCGCTGACCCGGGTGATCGCCGGCGCCCACTATCTGACCGACACCTTCGGTGCGGTGCTGTGGGGCAGCGGCGCCGCGGTGATGCTCAGCGGGCTCGTCCCGGTGTTCGTCGCGGCGGTGGTGCCGCGGTTGCCGGCCCGGCTCGTCGGGCCCGCCGACGCGCCGGTGCCCGGCCTGCCCGACGGATTCGGTCGCACTGAGAGCGACCAGGAGGGTCGGTAACATCAACGCCATGCCTCGCATCCGCTGTTGGCCGCTGCTGTCGGCGGTGCTCATCGCCGCCGCCGTCGCACTCGGTGTGATCAGCACCCGCACGACGCTGCTCGAGGCCGCCGACCAGCGCTTGTCCGAGCGTCTGCACACCAACGACCAGGGGCTCATCGGGGTGCTGGCGACCGTGTTCGACGTGGTGTTCTCGCCGGTGGCCGGGCTGGTGATCGCCGCCGTGCTGGTCGGCGGGTTGGCACTGGCGCGGCGCGTGCCTCAGGCCGTGCAGTCCGGAGCTGTGCTGCTGATCGGCTGGTTGTCGGCGGCGGTGATCAAGCGGATCATCGCCCGGCCGCGCCCCGAATACGCGGTCCAGTCCGGCGACAGTTTCCCGTCGGGGCACACCGCGCTGGCGACCGCGCTGCTGATCACGGTGTGCCTGCTGCTGCGCCGGAGTTCACGAGACGTCCAGGACACCGTGGTGATCTGCGGGGTGCTGGCCCTGGTCGGTGTGGGTTTCGCCCGGGCGACCATCGGCGCCCACTACTTCTCCGACACCGTCGGCGCGGTGCTGTGGACCGGCGGGGTGTGCGTGGCGGTCATCGGGATGTGGCCGCACCTGGAGCGGTTCCTGCCGGTGTGGGCACGAGCCGATAGCGGACCGGATCGCTCTGCGGGACCGGCTCGATCACTCCCCGGCTGAGCAGCAGGCGCAGATGCGCCGCCCCTTCCGACAACGCCATGTGCCGGCCCATCGCCGGCAGTTCGGACCAGGGCCGGTGCCAGCGCATCCGGGCGGCCGCCGCCCAGATGGTCAGCTCCTCGCCGGGGGCGAAGGAGTCGATCAGGTCGAGCAGTCGCTGTTCGTGGTGCGCGATCAGTTCGTCGCTGCGCCCGGGCAGGTCGGCGATCGGCGCACCGTGCGCGCCGAAAGCGGTGACCAGGCCCGAGTCGCGGATGCGCCGCAGTGAGGCGAGGAAGTCGGCCAGCGGATCGTCCTCGGTGAGCGGGTAGACGAAGCTGCCCACGTGCGGGGTGGTCTTGGCGAGCACATGGTCGCCGGTGAACACGATGCCGGTCTCGTCCAGGGCGAAGCACACGTGCCCGGCCGTGTGTCCCGGGGTCCACATCGCGCGCAGGGATCGCCCACCGGTGCCGATCCGGGCGCCGTCGCCCAGCACCCGGTCCGGGCGTGAGCTGCGGTCCACCGGCGGGGCGCCCAGGCCCTCCGCCCGGATCTGCTCCAGCGACTCGGCGTCGGCGCCGGCCGCGGCGAACCGGTCCAGCTGCGCGTCGAGCCAGCCGGATCCGCGTTCGGCGGTCATGTGGTCGAAGGCCTCGTAGTCGGCCTGGTGCATCGCGATCCACGCCCCCGAGGCTTCGCGCACCCGCCCGCACAGTCCGGTGTGGTCGGGATGGAAATGGGTCAGCACCACCCCGGTGACATCGGCCGGGGCGTGACCGATCTCGGCCAATCCCTCGACCAGCCCGGCCCAGGCCTGGTCGGACTGCCAGCCGGCGTCGACCAGCACCAGCCCCTCGTCGGTCTGCACCGCGTAGACCAGGGTGCTGTCGAGCGGGCCGGGGAACGGCACCCGGATCTGGTGCACCCCCTCGCCCAGTGCGGTGCTACGCGCAGATGTCGAACCGCTCATCGGTAGCCGGCCTCGCCTTCCTGTCGGCTCTCGGGACCCCGGGCGGGGTCCCGGCTCCGACGCTATCGGTCGACCGGCCCACCGGCCGCGCCGTCGTCCCACTGCCCGGCCCCACCGCGCAGCGCCCGGTAGAGCCGGTCGAGTGCGGCCGCCGCCTGCGTCCGGTCGCCACCGGCCGCGGCGACGGCGGTGCGCCACCGGGCCGGATCCAGCAGATCGGCGGCGCCGCGGCGCGGTCCGCCGGCGGTGTCCGGCTCCGGGGGCGGGCCGGTCGCCGGGCGGAAGGGATCGGCGTCCCCGGCCGCGTCGCCGGTCCGCGCCCCACCCGGCCCCTCCCCCGCGGCCGATCCTGTGGCCACCTCGTCGACCAGGCGGGTCAGCGGCAGGTCGCGCAGGGCGAGCAGCTGCACCGGATCGTCGTCGACCCCGGCGGCGACGGTGTGCATCACCCCGGCGACGTGCCGG
>JAJYRZ010000235.1 GCA_021793835.1 Actinomycetes bacterium
CGATCTCCCCGCCGTAGACCCCGCGCCGGAACGGTTCGCGTTCCTCGATCATCCGCAGCGCCTCGGCCTTGGGGGCCCCCGACAGGGTGCCGGCCGGGAAACAGGCGGCGATCGCGTCGAGGGCGGTGCGGCCCTCGGCCAGATGCCCGGAGACCGTGGAGACCAGGTGCATCACGTGGCTGTAGCGCTCGATGTGCGCGTAGTCGCGCACCGCGATCGTCTCGGTGTCGCACACCGCGGCCAGGTCGTGCTTGGCCAGTTCGACGAGCATGTCGTGCTCGGCGTTCTCCTTGTCGTCGGCCAGCAGCTCCTTCTCCAGCAGCAGGTCCGACTCCTCGTCGGCCCCGCGCGGGCGGGTGCCGCCGATCGGATGGGTGGTGGCCACCCCGCCGGAGACCTGCAGCAGCGCCTCCGGAGACGAGCCGACGATTCCGAACGGTTCCCCGCCGGCCACCGCCGGGACCTGCACCAGGAACATGTAGGGGCTCGGGTTCGACGCGCGCAGGATCCGGTAGACGTCGAGCGGATCGGCGCCGGTGTCCATCTCGAACCGCTGCGAGACCACCACCTGTTCGGCCCGGCCCGCGGTGACCTCGGCGATCAGGTCGCGCACATCGGATTCGAAACCGTTGGCGCCGGCGGTGCGCCGGTACCGCGGTTCGGGCCGGTCGTAGACCGCGACGGTGGAGGCCGCCGGCGCGGCCAACGCCGCGGTCATCGCGTCCAGGCGCGCCACCGCCTCGTCGTAGGCCCCATCGACCCGGTCATCGGAGCCGTCCCAGTTGACGGCGTTGGCGATCAGCGTGATCGCCCCCTCGTGGTGGTCGACCGCGGCCAGGTCGGTGGCCAGCAGCAGCACCATCTCCGGCAGGCCCAGATCGTCGGCAGCGATCTCGGGCACCTCGGTGAACCGGCGCACCAGGTCGTAGCCGAGGTAGCCGACCAGTCCGCCGGTCAGCGGCGGCAGCCCCGGCAGGTGTTCGGTGGCCAGCAGGGTCAGGGTCTGACGCAGCGCCTCGACCGGATCGCCGCCGGACGGGGCGCCGGTGGGCACCTCACCGGACCAGGCGGCCTGGCCGTCGACCACGGTCAGCGCGGCCGGGCTGCCCGCGCCGATGAACGACCAGCGCGACCACGACCGGCCGTGCTCGGCCGATTCGAGCAGGAACGTGCCCGGCCGGCCGGCGGCCAGCTTCTGGTACGCCGACAGCGGGGTCTCCGCATCGGCGAGCACCTTGCGCACCACCGGCACCACGCGGTGCTCGGCGGCCAGCCGGCGGAACTGTTCCCGGGTGGTGGTGTGGACGTCGTCTGCTCGGATCGGGCTCATCGCGCGGTGTCTTCCTCCATAGATCGGCGGGGCCGGGGCTCGCCCCGGCCGGGGCGGCGCGGGTGGCGCCGGGCGCTAGGCCAGCGGCGTGCCGCCGACGCCCCAGTCGGTGCCGGGCACGTCGGTCATCGTCACCCACACCGCAGACCGGTTCTTACCGGTTGCCGAGACGTAGGCGTCGGTGACCGCGGCGATCACCTCGGCCTTCTGCGCATCGGTCAGTCCGGGGGTCTGCGAGATCTGGATCAGCGGCATGGCCTCATTGTTCCAGGCGCCCGCCCGCGCGGCGCCCCGCCCCCGCCCCGGTCGCGGGGACCGGTCGAGGCGGAGGGCGGGGAGCGGGCGGGGTGTGCGGCTCAGTCCTGGCTGCGGATCGGCAACGCGGTGCGCGCGGTGACGTTGAGCCGGTTCCACACGTTGATCACCGAGATCGCCGCCATCAGCTCGACGATCTCGGTCTCGGTGAACTGCGCGGTCACCGCGGCCCACACGGTGTCGTGGACACCGCCGTCGGCGATCAGGGTGACCTGCTCGGTCAGGGCCAGCGCGGCCCGCTCGCGCGGATCGAACATCGCCCCGGTGTCCCGCCAGGCCGCGACCAGGTCGATCTTGCGCTGCGGATGGCCGGCCTCGCGCGCCTGGTCGGTGTGCATGTCCAGGCACCAGGCGCAGCCGTTGAGCTGGGAGGCGCGGATGTCGATCAGCGTCATCAGCCCGGCGCCCAGACTCGACGACGAGGCGTACTTCTGCAGGGCCAGCACCGCCTTGTACACACCCGGGTCGACCCCGGGGATATCGATGCGCTGCGGCGCGGCGGTGGTGATCTCGGATCCGTCGGCTGGGGTGGTGGTCATGGGTGGGTCCCTCTTCGGGTTCGGACGATCGCCGGTGGTCACCGGTCACCTTCGACGGTACGCCCCACCCACGGCCGTGCCCGTCAGTCCAACAGCACGTCGGCGTCGAAGCAGGTGTCGGTGCCGGTGTGGCAGGCCGGGCCGGTCTGGTCGACGGTCAACAGCACCGCGTCGCCGTCGCAGTCGAGCTGGACCCGGTGCACCTGCTGGGTGTTGCCGGACTCCTCGCCCTTGACCCACATCCGCCCGCGCGAGCGGGAGAAATAGCTGCCCTGGCCGGTGGCCAGCGTGCGGGCGAGCGCCGCATCGTCCATCCAGGCCACCATCAGCACCGCCCCGGTCGCCCGGTCCTGGGCGACCGCGCAGATCAGGCCGTCGGCGTTGCGTTTGAGCCGGGCCGCGATGTCCGGGTCGAGGGTGTACACATCGGTCTCGGCGCTCATCGGACCTCGATCCCCTCGGCCGCCATGGCCTCCTTGACCTCGGCGATGGTCATCTCGCCGAAGTGGAACACGCTCGCGGCCAGCACCGCATCGGCGCCGGCCGTCACGGCCGGGGCGAAGTGCTCGGGCGCACCGGCCCCACCCGAGGCGATGATCGGCACGGTCACCGCCGCGCGCACCGCCGCGATCAGCTCCAGGTCGAAACCGGCCTTGGTGCCGTCGCCGTCCATCGAGTTGAGCAGGATCTCCCCCGCCCCGAGTTCGGCGCCGCGCCGGGCCCACTCGACGGCGTCCACTCCGGCGCTGCGGCTTCCACCGTGGGTGGTGACCTCCCAGCCCGAATCGGTCTGCGCGGCCCCGGCCGGCACCCGGCGGGCGTCGACCGAGAGCACCACGCACTGGCGGCCGAACCGGTCGGCCAGTTCGGTCAGCAGCTCGGGACGGTCCAGCGCCGCGGTGTTGACCGACACCTTGTCGGCGCCCGCGCGCAGCAGCGCGTCCACGTCGTCGACCGAGCGCACCCCGCCGCCGACGGTCAGCGGGATCGAGATCTGCGCGGCGGTGCGGGCCACCACCTCGGACATGGTGGCGCGCCCGTCCTTCGAGGCGGTCACGTCCAGGAAGGTCAGCTCGTCGGCGCCCTGGGCGTCGTAGGCGGCTGCGAGCTCGACCGGATCGCCGGCGTCGCGCAGGTCGGCGAAGTTGACGCCCTTGACCACCCGGCCGGCGTCGACGTCCAGACAGGGGATCACCCGTACTGCCACGGTCATCAGAGGTCTGCTCCGTTCCTTTGTGGAAAGCGTTGGCGTGCGGGGCCGCGCCCCGCACGGTGGATCCACCGGCTGTGCGCCGCTGCCGGCGCTGTTCACCGGTCCCGTCGGGCCGGGAAGTCCTTCGGCGGGCCCAATCCGGTGAAGATCTCGAGTGCCTCGGCGTGTGCGCCGGGCCCACCGGCGAGCACCGAGTCCGCCCCGACCCGCCAGGGCGCCCCAGCCAGATCGGTGACCGTACCGCCCGCGGCGCGCACCAGCGCCACCCCGGCGGCGTGGTCCCACGGGTGCGCCCCGAAGCTCACCGCCACCCCCACCGCCCCGGCGGCCGCGTAGGCCAGGTCGGCCCCGACCGAGCCGTGGATGCGCAGTTTGCTCGCCCGGCGCGAGAGCTGTTCGAGCCCGGCGATCCGGTAGTCGCCGGGGAAACGTCCGCGGCTGCCGGCCTTGAAGGCCGGGTAGGCGACCATCGATTCGGCGAGCCGGGTGGGCGCCAGCGGCGGGGCGGGCGTTCCGTCGATCAGCAGCGGGCCGCCGAGCGCGGCGGCGAAGGTGCGCCGGGCCACCGGCAGCCAGGTCAGCCCCAGCACCGGCACCCCGTCGTGCACCAGGCCCAGCAGGATCCCGGCCGTGGGCAGGCCGGCCGAATAGTTGTAGGTCCCGTCGACCGGGTCGAGGATC
>JAJYRZ010000028.1 GCA_021793835.1 Actinomycetes bacterium
TACACCAACCAGCTGCGCGCGGTGCTGGCCCATCGCGGGGGAGAGGCCGCGCAGGTGTGGCCGGCGATGGCCCGGGCGTTGGAGCTGGCCGAGTACGAGACGCTGGTCATGCCCTTCCTCGACCATGCCGCCGATGTCGTGGCGATCCTGGCCGCGGTGCCGGCCGAATCAGAGCAGAGTCGGGACTTCATCGACCGGATCTTAGAGTCGATCGTGGTCGACAACCGCGGGGTCAGCCCGCGGCTGACCCCGGCCGAACAGGTGGTGCTCGAGCACCTGGCCACCGGTCTGAGCCGGCGGGAGGCGGCCGAGTCGCTGGGGGTGTCGATCAACACCGTGCGCACCCATGTGCGGCACATCTATCGCAAGTTCGGCGCCGGTTCGCGCGCTGAGGCGCTGGCCACCGCGCGCGGACGAGGTCTGATCGACTGACCCGGGGTGACCGTCGACCGATGGGGGGTGAGGTCGGGGGGTGATATCCTGTGTGCGGTGGCAGCGGCGAGGTGACTCTCCTTCCGCTCTCTGCCGCCGGTAGATGTCACTGAAGGCGGCCAGCGCGCCGCCGACCGATGCAGGGGGAGGCCGTCGTGCAGGGACTGCCGAGAGGTCTTGTCGAATCCTGGGAAGCGAGCCTCGGACGTGCAGGCGAGCCGCTGGGCTCGTCGATGCGGAGTCTGCACGCGTCGGGGGCGACGGGTCTGCGCCGACTGTGCGACGGGATCTCCGCCGATCAGGTCACGGCGCCGGAGCCGGAGGACTTCGAGATCCGCGCCTATGCGCGCCGGCTGGTGAACATCTCCGCGTTCGCGATGCTGCACACCCCGGTCCGGATGACCTACGGGGTCAGCCGCGAACCGATGGTGTTCGTCGGACTGTCGAGCCTGCCCGGCCCGACCACCATCGACTACGACGGGACCGAATACCGGTACGGCCCGCGCCAACTCGTGGTGCTCACCAGCGCTCGCGCCCATGCGCGCACCACCGTGCAGATCTCCGATCCGCTGGGTGTGGCCATGCCGCTGTCGCTGCTGGGGCGCCAGGGTGAGGCGCTGCTGCGCATGCCCTCACCCGTGTTGCCGGACACCACGCTGACCCGGTCGGCGACGGCGTTTCTGACCCGGTTCGTCACCGAGACGATCAGCGCGCCGGTCACCCCGAACCCGCGGATCGACGAGTACGCGGTGCTCGATCTGGTGATGTCGATGGTCTCCCAGCTGCGCGGCGGACCGATCGGCTCGCAGGACCGCGGCCTGTACATCCGGGAGGCCACCCGCGAACTGATCGACCGGTACTACGCGCAGACCAGCCTGACCGCGACCTCGCTGGCGGATCTGCTCAACATCAGTCGTCGCCAGCTCTACCGGTACTTCGACGGTGCCGAGCTGTCGATCACCGAGATGATCACCCAGCGGCGGGTGCAGGCGGCCCAGGAGCATCTGACCGCCGATCCGACGATGTCGGTGGTCGATGTGGCGGCCGCGGTCGGCTTCGCCAACGCGGCGACGCTGCGCAACAACTTCCAGGCCCGCTACGGGGTGTCGCCGAGCGTCTACCAGCAGCGGCACCGCCAGTCTCAGGGCGGGCGCGGCGGGCGACCGGCCCTCGACGGGGCCGAGAGCCGGTCGGCCGTCTAGCCCTGCCGCGCGGCGCCGAGCGCCTCGCGCCAGCGCAGGGGCCGGCCCACCTGCAGCACCGACCGCTGATAGATGCGGGCGGCCACCACGGTCACCCCGGCGATCGCGAGCACCATCACCGCGATCGATCCGCCGATCTGCACCGGATCGGCGACACCGGCGGCCACCCGCAGCGGCATCACGGTCGTCGAGGTCGGCGGGATCCAGCCGAGTACGCGGGCCGCGGTGCCGTCGGGTTCGTCGATGACGAACATCGCGGCGACGAACATCGCGATCACCAGCATGGTCAGCGGCATCGTGATCGAGTTGACGTCCTCCTGGCGCGAGACCATCGATCCGGCCGCGGCGTAGAGCGCGGCGAACAGGGTGAAGCCGAGCACGAACCAGCCGAGCGTCATCGCCAGCACCCCCAGCGCGGTGCCGGTCAGGGTGAGCACCCCGGTGGCCAGTCCGGTCGCCACCCCCACCACCGCATAGGCGGTGAGCTGGGCGAGCCCGGCCAGGCCGATGCCGAGGATCTTGCCCCACAGCAGCTGCAGCGGCCGCACGGTCGACAACAGCAGCTCGACCACCCGACTGGACTTCTCCTCGACCACGCCCATGGCCACGGCGATGCCGAAGACCATGATCTGCATGTACATCAGCACGATCACCGTCAGGGCGAGTGCGCTGCGCTCCCCGGCCTCCGGATCGTCCGGCTCGAGCGTCTCCACGGTCACCGTCGCGGCGGCCACCTCGGCGGCGATCTGCGCGGGATCGACGCCGGCCTCGGCGAGCGCCGCGGTGTGCGCGGCCGACTGCACGGTCGCCGAGATCGCGGCGTGCAGGTCGGCGGGCAGGGTGTCGTCGGCCAGCACTGTCACCGCCCCGCGGCCGGTGTCGGTATCGGGCAGCACGGCCGCGTCCACATCGCCGCCCTCGACCGCGGTCCGGGCTGCGGCGCGGTCGCCGAGCGGGTCGATCTCGACGGACAGATCGAGTCCTGCGGCGGTGTCGATCAGCGAGGTCGACAGCTCCTGGTCGCCGACCAGTCCGATCGTGTAGTCCTCGTCGTCGGAGCCCGACAGCAGCGAGAAGCCGACGATCGCGCCGACGATCAGCAGCAGGATCAGCGCGTTGGAGATCACGAAGCTCTTCTTGTGGGTCTGCGCGCGCAGCTCCCGGGCGGCGATGAGCCGGACCGTGGTGAAGGTGGTGGGACGGTGGGCGTTCATGCGGTCACGACCTCTCGGAACAGTTCGGTCAGGCTCGGGCGGCGCTGGGTGAACCCGTGGACGGGCCCGGTGGCCAGCGCGGCGGCGAGCACCTGCTGGTCGTCCGCGTCGGGGGCCAGTTCGACGACGGTGCGGCCGGCGGTGTGACCGAGCACCGTGACCCCGGGCAGTCGATCGGCCCAGCCGGGGGCCGCGGCCGGGGCGTCGATCTCGAGCCGGGTCGGGCCCTGATCGCGCAACGCGTCCACGGTGCCCACGGTGCGCATCGCGCCGCCGACGATGATCCCGACCCGGTGGCACAGCTGCTCGACCAGTTCGAGCTGGTGGCTGGAGAAGATCACCGGCACGCCCTCGGCGGCCTTGTCGCGCAGCACCTGGCTCATCACGTCCACGGCCACCGGATCCAGGCCCGAGAACGGTTCGTCGAGCACCAGCACGGCCGGATCGTGCACCAGGGCGGCGGCGAGCTGCACCCGCTGCTGGTTGCCCAGGCTGAGCGCATCGACGGTGTCGCCGGTGCGTTCGGCGATGCCGAGCCGGTCGGTCCAGCGCGCCACCGCGGCGTCCGCCTCGGCGGCGGGCAGTCCGTGCAGGCGGGCCAGATAGGTCAGCTGCTCGCCGACCTTCATCTTCGGATACAGGCCGCGTTCTTCGGGCATGTAGCCGATGCGCCGGCGCAGCTGCGCGTCGAGCGGGCGGTCGCCGACGGTCACCCGGCCGGCGTCGGCGGCCAGCACGCCGAGCACGATGCGCATCGTGGTGGTCTTGCCGGCGCCGTTGGAGCCGACGAAACCGAAGATCTCGCCGGGGGCGACGGAGAAGGTCACATCGGTGAGGGCGCGCAGGTCGCCGTAGGACTTCGACAGGCCCTGCACGTGCAGGGGGCCGGTCGCGGCCGGGGCAGGGGTGGTCACAGGTCCTCCAGGTCGGGGTCGACATCGGGGTCGGGGCGGGTCCAGGCCAGGATCACCGTCGGGGTGACCGAGCCGATGACCAGCGCGACGATCACCAGCAGGCCGCCGGTGTAGGCCAGTCGGGTGGGCAGGGAATCGGCCTGGCCGAGCACCATCAGCGCGACGGCCGGGACGAAGGCCGCGCACTGGGTGACGGTCAGTCCGACCGAGCGGGCGCGGTCGCGCAGGGCGAGTTCGTATTCGTCGAGTGCATCACGCGGGGCGTCGCCGCGGGCGGAGACGATCTGCAGCATCGTCCACAGCGCCAGGAACCCCAGGATCAGCACCAGCACCAGGGTGTAGGCGGCCGGTGCGTCGGTGTAGGTCCACAGCGACGCGCCGATCAGGGCCGTCATCAGTGCGCCGAGCACCAGCACCAGCACCCGGCGCCGGGCGCGGCTGCGCCAGCGCGGGAAGCGGTGGCGGTGCCGCCAAGCGCGCTTGAGATAGCGCTCGGTGCGCCGGTGCTGCAGGCGGTCGTAGAGGTGTGCGGGGGTCATCGCGGAGCCTCGTCGTCGGTGGGGGCCGCGGCGGTGCCGTAGACCCGGGCGGACAGGGGGGTGAACTCGGTCCGGGAGAACACCGCCTCCACCGGCAGTGCGAACACCTCGCACACGGCCATCGCCAGATCCAGGCTCGGATAGTGATCGCCGCGCTCGAGGGCGCCGATGGTCTGCGGGTTGACCGACACCAGCGCCGCCAGTTCGGCGCGGCTCATCCGCTGTTCGGCACGCAGAACGGCGACCCTGTTGTGCAGGGGGCGACGTCGACGCGGTGGGGGCATATGACGAACTGTTGTGTAAACCCAATGATCCGTCAAGTCGGCACAACGGTACCGCGGGGTACCCCCAGGTCAGTGGCCGCCGGCGTATCCGTGCTGCCGCCAGGCCTCGTAGCAGGCGACCGCCGCGGAGTTCGACAGGTTCATCGACCGGCGCCCGGGCAGCATCGGGATGCGCACGGTGGCGGTGATGCGCCGGTCGGCGACCACCTCGGCCGGCAGCCCGGTGGTCTCCGAGCCGAACAGCAGCACGTCCCCGGGTGCGTAGGCGATCTCCCCGAAGCCGGTGGTCGCGTCGGTGGTGAAGGCGAACACCCGCACCTTTCCGAGCGCGGCCCAGAGCGCACCCAGGTCCTCGTGCACGGTGACCTGGGCGAGGTCGTGATAGTCCAGGCCCGCCCGGCGCAGGTGTTTCTCGCTCAGGTCGAAGCCGAGCGGGCCCACCAGGTGCAGGTGGGCGCCGGTGCCGGCGACCATGCGGATGGCGTTGCCGGTGTTCGGCGGGATCAGGGGCCGGTGGAAGACGAGGTGGAACACGATCGGTCAGTCTGCCCGCCCGCGTACCCGGGCGCGCACGCGCCTGACACAATGGGAGTCGTGACTGCGACGATCCTCGACGGTAAGGCGACCCGCGACGAAATCTTCGTCGACCTCAAGGCCCGGGTGGACGCACTGCGCGCCCGCGGCATCACCCCCGGACTGGGCACCGTCCTGGTCGGTGACGACCCCGGCTCGGCGTCCTATGTGCGCGGCAAGCACAGCGACTGCCAGAAGGTCGGCATCGCCTCGATCCGCCGCGACCTGCCCGCCGAGACCACGCAGGACGAGCTGAACGCGGTCATCGACGAGCTCAACGCCGATCCGGCGTGCACCGGCTACATCGTCCAGCTCCCGCTGCCGGGACACCTCGACGAGAACGCCGCACTCGAGCGGATCGATCCGGACAAGGACGCCGACGGTCTGCATCCGGTCAACCTCGGCCGGCTCGTGCTGGGCAAGGAGGCGACCCTGCCGTGCACCCCGCGCGGGGTGGTGCACCTGCTGCGCCGATACGACGTGCCGATCGACGGTGCGCGGGTGACGGTGGTCGGCCGCGGGGTGACCATCGGTCGGCCCATCGGCCTGCTGCTGACCCGGCGCAGCGAGAACGCGACCGTGACCCTGTGCCACACCGGCACCAGGGATCTGGCCGCCGAGGTGCGCCGGGCCGACATCGTGGTCGCCGCCGCCGGTGTGGGCGGGCTGATCACCGCAGACATGGTCCAGCCCGGTGCGGCCGTGCTCGACGTGGGCGTCAGCCGCGACGGGGACGGCAAGCTGCGCGGGGACGTCGATCCGGCCGTGGCCGAGGTCGCCGGTTTCCTCTCGCCCAACCCGGGCGGAGTCGGCCCGCTCACGCGCGCCTTCCTGCTGCACAACGTCGTCGAGCGCGCCGAACAGCTGGCCGGCGTCGACCGGTGACCAGGCGGGCCGGACAGCAATGACTCAGCCGCGCCCCTGGGCGGACGAGGACCCGGACGGCCGGGCCGTACCCACCCGGATCCCGCAGTACCGGGGCCCGGTGACCACGCTGTGGCAGCGGCTCTACACGATCCATCTGCCGCTGATCCTGATCGGCACGGGGCTGGTCGCCGCCGTGCTGCTGGTGGCCCTGGACCGGTGGCGCCGCGGCACGGTGGTGTTCGGCATCGTCACGGTCGTGGCCGCGGTGATCCGCCTGGTCATGACCGAGGACCGGGTGGGGGTGCTCGCGGTGCGCAGCCGCGGATTCGACGTCGCCACCCTCGCCACGCTCGGCGGTCTGATCATCTGGCTGGGCGTGTCGATCGCCCCGCTGGGCACCGACTGACCCGGCCCCGACGCCACGGTCCGCGGAACGGCTGAAGCCCCGGGGCGGTCAGTCGCGCGCGGGCACCAGGTCGAGGGTCTCGGTGATCAGCGCGGCGACGTGGTCGAACTCGGTGAGGAACGCGTCGTGGCCGTCCCGGCTGTCGATGATGTGCAGGGCCCGGCAGTCGCCCAGGGAGGCGGCCAGTTCCTCCTGCAGTCGCACCGGATACAGCCGGTCGGAGGTGAAGCCGGCGACGATCGTGGGCACCGTGCACGCGGCCAGGGCCGCCTCGACCCCGCCGCGGCCCGCCCCGACGTCGTGCCGGTTGAGCGATTCGGTGAGCACCACGTAGCTGCCGGCGTCGAACCGGCGCATCAGCTTCCCGGCCTGATGGTCCAGATAGCTCTGCACCGCGTAGCGCCCGCCGGTGCGCGGATCCTCCCCGTCCTGCGGCAGGTTGGCGAAGCGGTGGTCCAGTTCGCTCTCCGAGCGGTAGGTCAGGTGCGCGAAACGCCGGGCCAGACCCAGTCCGGCCTCGGGGGCGCGGCCCGAGTGGTGATAGTCCCCGCCCTGCCAGTGCGGATCGGCGGTGACCACCTGGATCTGTGCGGTCTGGGTGCCGATCTGGTCGGCGGTGGCCCGGGCGCCCACGGCCACCACCAGTGCCGCGCCGACCTCGTCGGGGTGGGTCAGCGCCCACTCCAGGGCGCGCGCCCCACCCATCGATCCGCCCATCACCGCGGCCACCGACTCGATGCCGAGCCCGGCCAGCGCCATCCGTTCGGCGCGGACCTGGTCGCGCACGGTGATCATCGGGAACCGGGAGCCCCAGGCCCGTCCGTCCGGGGCCGGCGAGGCCGGTCCGGTGCTGCCGCCGCAGCCGCCGACGACGTTGGTGGCGATCACGCACCAGCGGTCGGTGTCCAGGGCCAGACCGGGGCCGATCAGCCCGTCCCACCAGCCCGGGGCCGGATGGTGCTCATCGGCCGGTCCGGCGGCGTGGGCGTCACCGGTCAGCGCGTGCAGTGCCAGGACCACGTTGTCGCGGGCCGGCGACAGCGTGCCCCAGGACTTGAACGCGATGGTCACGTCCGCCAGTTCGGTCCCGTCCTCGAGCGGGAGCGCGCCGATGCGGACGTGGCCGAGCTCCCCGTCCGCCGGCAGCGCCGACGGACGGGGAGCGCGTAGCGGACTGAGCGTCACTTCGCCGCCGCGAAGCCGACCTCCAGGTCGGCGATG
Source organism: Actinomycetes bacterium (assembly GCA_021793835.1). Classification (GTDB taxonomy): domain Bacteria; phylum Actinomycetota; class Actinomycetes; order Mycobacteriales; family Mycobacteriaceae; genus Tomitella. The sequence goes on from JAJYRZ010000028.1 coordinate 7,653, forward strand.
ATGTCGTCGATGCCCTCCAGGCCGACGGCCAGACGCACCTGGCCCGGCTTGGTGCCGGCGGCCAGCTTCTCCTCGTCGGCCAGCTGCTGGTGGGTGGTCGACCAGGAGTGGATGACCAGCGAGCGCACATCGCCGATGTTGGCGACGTGGCTGTGCAGGGTCAGCGCGTCGATGAACGCGCGCGCCGCCTTCTCCCCGCCCGCGATGTCGAAGGTCAGCACCGCGCCGGTGCCGCGCGGGGCCAGCGCCTTGCCGCGCTCGTGCCACGGCGACGAGGGCAGCCCGGCGTAGGAGACGGCCTCGACCTGGGCGTGGCCGGCGAGGAACTCGGCGACCTTCTGCGCGTTGGCGACGTGCCGCTCCATGCGCAGGCTGAGGGTCTCCAGGCCCTGCGCGATGAGGAAGGCGTTGAACGGCGAGGGCGCGGCGCCGACGTCGCGCAGCAGCTGCACGCGCGCCTTGAGCGCGAAGGCCGGCGCACCCAGGTCGGCGAACCGGACGCCGTGGTAGCTCTGGTCCGGCTCGGTGAACCCGGGGAAGCGGGCCTTGCCGTCGGCGTCGGTGACCGTCCAGTCGAAGTTGCCGCCGTCGACCAGCACACCGGCGATCGAGTTGCCGTGTCCGCCGATGTACTTGGTGGCCGAGTGCACGACGATGTTCGCGCCGTGGGCGATCGGGTTGATCAGGTACGGGGTGGCGACCGTGTTGTCCACGATCAGCGGCACCCCGGCGTCCTTGGCGACCGCAGAGATGCCCTCGAGGTCGAGCACGTCGCCGCGCGGGTTGCCGATGGTCTCGCCGAACAGCGCCTTGGTGTTCGGGCGGACCTCGGCGCGCCAGGACTCCGGGTCGTCCGGATCGGCGACGAAGGACACCTCGACGCCCAGCTTGGCCAGGGTGTAGTGGAACAGGTTGTACGTCCCGCCGTACAGCCGCGGGCTCGACACGATGTGGTCGCCGGCCTCGACGATGTTCAGGATCGCGAAGGTGGTCGCCGACTGGCCCGAGGCCAACAGCAGCGCCGCGACACCGCCCTCGAGCGCGGCGATGCGCTGCTCGACCGCGTCGACCGTGGGGTTCATGATCCGGGTGTAGATGTTGCCCGGCTCGGCCAGCGAGAACAGCGCCTCAGCGTGCTCGGTGGAGTCGAAGGTGTACGAGGTGGTCTGGTAGATCGGCAGGGCCCGGGCCTTGGTGGCCGCGTCCGGGGACTGGCCGACGTGGATCTGCTTGGTCTCGAAGGACCAGTTCGCGGTGGGATCGTTCTCGGTCATCGAAGTGCTCCTGTGTCGTGTGGGAGGGGTGGGCGCGCGCCCGGATGTGCTCACCGCCCCGGCGATCCCCGCAGTCGGGGTGCGGACCGGCGATGAGGAACCAGAAGGATGAAGGGACGGAAGGCAGGTGCGGGTCGGATCAACAGTCGCGACACATCGTGAACCTCCGTCGGGGCCTCGCCCAGCTCGTGTGGGCCCGCCCCAGCGGGCCCGCGCTTGTCGTCCCGTACCGGTCGCGGTGCTGCGCCGGTGCGATCGAACCCGGTCATCACCCGGGGCACCCCACCGCGGTTGGAGGGTTGCCGACCAGCGAGCCGGGGCTTGACGCTGGTACTCATGACCTGGGGCCGATCTTAGCCATAGAACACTCCCGGCGTCCGGAGAGGGGGGCAGGCGCGGCATCGCGCGCCCGAGCCGGGCGGGGGATTACAGTCACGGACATGGACACCCCACCCGAGGGCCGCGCCGCCGGACACGGTGACGCCGCGGACCCCGCCGCACAGGAGGCCTGGAGCAGATTCGCCGATCGGCGCGGCGGCGCCGACGAGGCCGCGCCCACGCCCGAGTCGCAGGAACGCTGGTGGGGACGACAGTGGATCCCGGTGACGATCGCCGCGCTGGTGGCGATCGTGCTGATCGTGGCCGCCGTGGTGTGGTGGCGTTCGGACTCCGATGACGCGGTCGTCGGGCACGGCCCGCAACTGGCGGTGGGCCCGGCCGTGGCCTGCTGGATCGACGACGGTGGGGTCCGCTGCGCCGATGCGGACGAGGGTCGGGGATGGACGGTCGACACCGCGGGGCAGGCGACCTCGGTGGCGCTGTCGCGCTCCCAGCTGTGCGTCAGCGCCGAGGACGAGACCGTCGACTGCCGCCTGCTGGTGTCCGCCGACGACGACCGCGACCGGGGCCGGACGGTCAGCACCGGCCTGGACACCCCACCGGTGTCGGTGGCGGCGGGCCTGGGCGAGGTCTGCGCGCTCGACGCCCAGGGCACCGTGTGGTGCTGGGCGGTCGGTGACGACCCCGAGCCGGTGGACCTGGAACGCTCCGCGGTCGCGCTGACCGCCGGGGCCAAGCACGTGTGCGCCCTCGACGACCACGGCGCGGTGTGGTGCTGGGGCGCCGGTTCGGACGGCCGACTCGGCGACGGACTGGCCGGGGCCGACCACCACCGGGACACGCCCACCCGGGTGATGCTCGACGACCGGATCACCGCGATCGCAGCCGGCAGCGAACACACCTGCGCGCTCGACGACCAGGGGCGGGCCCGGTGCTGGGGCGGCGGGCTGTTCGGCCAGCTGGGCACCGGCGAGCTGCCCGCCTCCGGAGTGCCGACCGAGGTCGCCGGCGGACACCGCTTCGACGCGCTCGCCGCCGGCGGTTTCGGCACCTGCGCGCTCGACGACCAGGACGCGGTGTGGTGCTGGGGCGACGCCGGGGCCGGTGCGGACCCGGCCGCGACCGACGCGGGGGACGGCGGCGGAGCCGATGCCGGGGACGGCGACGAGGCGCCGGAGGCGACCGCGGAGACGCTGGCGACCGTGCCGCGGCCGATCACGCTGGACGGCGCCGCCCGTCACGTGGCCACCGGCGGGGAGCAGAGCTGTGCGCAGCTGGACGACGGATCGGTGCAGTGCTGGGGCGCAGGCTTCGGCGCACCCGGCGACCCGGACACCCCCGCGGCGGTCTCCGACCGGTAGCACGCACCGGTCCGCCGTACACCCGGTGCGCTAGCCTTGCCCACCGTGGCCACGATCATCAGCACTGTGAACATCAACGGCGTGCGCGCCGCGGTCAAGAAGGAGCACGGCCTGCTGCCGTGGCTCGCCGGCACCGAGGCCGACATCGTCTGCCTGCAGGAGGTGCGCGCCGACCAGGCGCAGACCGACAAGGCGCTCGCTCCCGCACTGGCCGAGGGCTGGCACCTGGTCTTCGCCGAATCGGAGCAGAAGGGGCGCAACGGGGTCGCGATCCTGTCGCGCACCGCCCCCGACGCGTACCGCATCGGTTTCGGCGACCCGGAGTTCGCCGACTCGGGCCGCTACATCGAGGCCGATTTCGGCGACCTGACCGTGGCGAGCCTGTATCTGCCCTCCGGCGAGACCGACACCCCGCGACAGGACGAGAAGGAACGGTTCCTGGTCACCTTCGCCGAATACCTCGGCGAGCTGGCCGGCCGCGGCCGGGACGCGGTGGTCACCGGGGACTGGAACATCGCCCACCGCGAGGCGGACCTGAAGAACTGGAAGGGCAACAAGAAGTCGTCGGGCTTTCTGCCCAACGAGCGGGCCTGGCTCGATGAGGTCTTCGCCGACGACTCGCCCTGGGTGGACGTCATCCGCGCCCTGCACCCGGACGTCGAGGGCCCCTACAGCTGGTGGTCCTACCGCGGCAAGGCCTTCGACAACGACGCCGGTTGGCGCATCGACTATCAGGTCGCCACCCGCGAGCTGGCCGCGACCGCCCGCGACGGGTGGGTGGACCGGGCGCCGAGCTACGACCTGCGCTGGTCCGACCACGCCCCGGTCACCGTGACCTACCGATGAACTTCGATTCGCGCGCGGTGCGCGGCGTGCTCGCCGCGGTGGCGGCCGTACTGGTCGGGGTCGGCGCCCTTTTGGGCATCGACCTGACCGGTGACTCCGGATCGTCGGCCGGCTCCGACACCGGCTCCTCGGTCGTCGACACCCGCGGCTCCGATGCCGACCGGTCCCGGTCCGGGGTGCCCGACCGGGCCTGGCAGACCCTCGATCACATCGACGCCGGCGACTGGCCGGACGCGGCCGAGGCGCCCGGCACCCGCGGCGGGGACGTGTTCCGCAACCGGGAGGGCCGGCTGCCCGATCACGGCGACGACGGGGCGCACATCGGCTACCGGGAGTGGGACGTGAACCCGAAGGAGCCGAACCGGGGCCGGGACGCCGAACGGATCGTCACCGGCGACGACGACTCGGCCTGGTACACCGGCGACCACTACGACAGCTTCACCAGGATGCGCTAGATGGGCGTCCAGGGTCCGGCGCTGCCGGCCTCCGGCGCGGTCGAGGTGACCGCGGATCCGGTCGCGGTCGCGGCCCGGATCGCGGCGGTGCGCGCGGCCGGTTGGACGGTGGCCCGGCTGGCCGGTGATCGGGCACGCACGGTCACCGGTGTGCTCGACCAGTCCGCACACGCCTGGTCGTTCCCGGAGTACTTCGGGCGCAACCGGGACGCGCTCGACGAGTGCATGCGCGAACTGCCCGACACCGCCGGCCCGGCCCGCGGCTACCTGACCGTGGTCGATCACGGGGACCTGCTGCTGGCCGACGTGCCCGGCGAACGCGGCTGGCTGGCCGAGTCCTGGGCCTTCTACGCCGCGCACTACCGGCGCGAGGATCGTGGTTTCGCGGTGCTGCTGGCCGTCGGCGACGCCGCACCCGCCCCGGTGGCCGCGGCATGGCGGGCGGCCGGGGCCCCCGCACGCCTGCTGGGCTGATCCCCACCGGCCTCGCACCGGCCGGGGCCGGGCGGCCGGTGCGGGGCCGGGACGTGCAAGGATGACGATCATGGCTTCGACGACTCCGACCCCGCAGCGCAGACCCCGTGTCCTGTCCGGCATCCAGCCGACCGCAGACTCGTTCCACCTGGGCAACTATCTCGGCGCCCTGCGCCAGTGGGTGCCGTTGCAGGACGCCCACGACGCCTTCTACTTCATCCCGGACCTGCACGCGATCACCGTCGCCCAGGATCCGAAGCAGCTGCGCGCCCGCACCCGGCTGGCCGCGGCCCAGCTGCTGGCCATCGGCATCGATCCCGAGCGGTCGACGCTGTTCGTGCAGTCGCACGTGCCCGAGCACGCCGAACTGGCCTGGGTGCTCAACACCCTCACCGGTTTCGGCGAGGCCGCCCGGATGACCCAGTTCAAGGACAAGTCGGCCCGGGACGGCAACGAGCGCGCCTCGGTGGGACTGTTCACTTACCCGATGCTCATGGCCGCCGACATCCTGCTCTATCGGGCCGCACTCGTGCCGGTCGGGGAGGACCAGCGTCAGCACCTCGAGCTCACCCGCACGCTCGCCGAACGGTTCAACTCCCGGTTCGGCAAGACCTTCGTGGTGCCCGAGCCGATGATCGTCGAGGAGTACGCGAAGGTCTACGACCTGCAGGACCCGACTGCGAAGATGAGCAAGTCCGGGGACAACCCGAGGGGCTTGATCAACCTGCTCGACGCGCCGAAGACCTCGGCCAAGCGGATCCGCTCGGCGGTCACCGACACCGACGCCGAGATCCGATTCGACCGCGAGGCCAAGCCTGGGGTGTCGAACCTGTTGACGATCAACTCGGCCCTGTCCGGCCGGCCGATCGCCGCACTGGAGGAGTCCTTCGCCGGCCGCGGCTACGGCGATCTGAAGGTCGACACCGCCGAGGTGCTCACCGAGTTCGTCACCCCGCTGCGCGAGCGCGTCGACGCCTACTTGGACGATCCGGCCGAACTCGATCGGATCCTGGCAGTCGGCGCCGGGCGGGCGCGGGAGATCGCCGCGGGCACGCTCGCCCAGGTCTACGACCGGATCGGCTTCCTGCCCGCCGTGCGCTGAGGGACGCGGCGGACCGGGCTCGCCGGGTGCCGCGGGGTGCGAGACGGTAGCGTCAGGCGCCGCACCCCGAGTACGACGATCGGCCGCCCGGCGCGCCAGGCGCGCGGGGCCGGCCCCGCAGGAGGAGTCCGATGGCAGCCCAGCGCAGCGAGGCCGACGCGCAGAACGGTTCCGCCAAGCCCCCGCTGAAGGAACGACTGGCCATCCGCTATCCGGCGGTGGGCCGGATCCTGCGGGCCCTGGAGCGCTACCAGCAGCAGCGCGGCGACTTCTTCGCCGCCGGCATCACCTTCTACACCGTGCTCGCGGTGATCCCGATGCTGATGGTCGGCTTCTCCATCGCCGGTTTCGTGCTCAGCGCCCAGCCGGAGATGCTCGACGATCTGCAGCGCAAGATCACCGACGCCGCGCCGGGCGAGGCCGGCGACACCCTGGTGGACGTGGTCGACACCGCGATCAAGTCGCGCGCCGCGGTCGGTGTGATCGGTCTGATCACCGCCACCTGGACGGGCCTGGGCTGGATGTCGAACCTGCGCGCGGCGCTGACCGCGCAGTGGGACCGGATCGGCGAACGACCCAACTTCGTCATCGGCAAGCTGCGCGACCTGCGTGCGATGGTGCTGCTCGGGCTCGCCGGAACGGTGACGATGGCGATCTCGGTGATCGGGTCGGGCTCGACCGGCCGCCGGATCACCGACTGGCTCGGCTGGTCCTCGGTGCCCGGGATCGGCGTGCTGATCACCCTGGTGACGATCGTGTTCGGTGTGCTGGGCACCTGGATCCTGTTCGCGGTGGTGATCGCCAGACTGCCGCGCGAACCGGTCGGGCTGCACAGCGCGTTGCGCGCCGCCCTGGTCGCCGCGATCGTGTTCGAGGCGTTCAAACGCCTGGGCGTGGTCTACATCGAGAACGTGATGTCCAGCCCCGCCGGAGCGGCCTTCGGGCCGGTGATCGGGCTGATGGTCTTCGCCAACATCACCGCTCGGATCCTGCTGATGGCCACGGCGTTCGCCGCCACCAGCGAGGAGTCGCTGGCGATGGCGCCGGTGCCGGTGCCCGATCCGGCGATCATCCGGCCCCGGATGCGGACGGGGCCGGACGCGCGGACGCGGGCGGCCGCCGCCGGCACGCTCATGCTGGTGGCCGGGACGGCCGGGTGGGCGGCGCGCGCACGCGCCCCGCGACTCAGTGCGAGAAGACCCGACCGGGCTGCGCGAGTGCCTGACTGACCATCCGCGCGGTGCGCAGCACCAGCGGGGCCACCCGCTCCAGCGGCGGGGCCTGCTCGCTGGTCGGACACAGGCTGATCGAGGCCATCGAGCCGCCGACGGTGCGGAAGGCCGTCGACACCGAGGAGAACCACACGGGCCGGTCCTCGCTGCGGTCGATCACCGGACCGTTTGTCGAGCGGATGCGGGTCAGGTCGGCGTGCAGCCGCGACATCGACCAGCCCCAGGACGAAGTGGAGTCCTCCACCCGGTCGGTGACCAGGGCGTCGACCTGCGGATCGTCCAAGGCGGCGAGCATCGCGCGGCCGGCCGGGGTCTGATGGGCCGACAGCCGCGCGCCGACGAAGGTCGGCAGGACGCGTGCACCGGCGTCGCCGATCTTGTCGAGGAAGACCTCGTCCCCGCCGTCGAGCGCGGCCAGATGCACCACCATGCCGGTGTGCAGGTGCAGCCTGCGCAGGGTCTCCGCGGCCACCGAGCGGACCAGGTCGTGCACCCGCCCGTCGCCGCCCCGGTCGACGATCCGATCGCCGGCGAGATAGCCGTCCATGGTCTGGCGCACCCAGCCCAGCGGGGCGAGCTGGCCGAGGATCCGATGTGCGGTCGAGCGCGGCAGACCGGTGCGGCGGGAGATCTCCTCCAGGGTCAGCGCCGCGCCGGGGCGATCGAAGACGTCGAGGATCGTGGTGATGCGTTCGAGCATCGAGACCGGCACGGTAGTGCCAGACATCGGTTGAGACACCGGAGCCTCCAAAGACGTGTGCGGCGGTGCGAGGCGCTCCGCGGGCTGTGCGGGGCCGCCTCGGGGCCGTGGCGGTGGCGCCGCGGCCCGGCACGGCGACCGGCACTGTTGCCGTGTCGGCAGGTCACCTGACCATCGGCCGCAGTGGGGATGGCAGGCACAGGCTAACACGCCGGGTGTCACCGGTCATGATGCGCGGATGGGGGTGACGGCGTGGTCAGCGGGGACGACGGGCCAGTCGAAGTGCGCCCCAGAGTAGGACGACCGCCCCGATGGCGGTCGCCGAGATGAGTACGTATCGGCCGGTGTCACCGGAGTCGGCGCCGGAGGTACCGGCCAGCACCTCGGCCGGCGCGGCGGCCCCGGGTTCGGTCTGGGCCCCGGCACCGGCCGCCGATTCGAGCACCCCGACCTCGGCCCCGGAGGGCAGGGCGAAGCCGTAGTCGAGCAGATCGGCGGCGCGCGCGGAGAACGGGCGCTCCTCGATCTCGCCGGACAGCATCGCGACCACCAGTCGGCGGCCGTCACGCTCGGCCGCACCGACATAGGTCAGGCCCGCGTCGTCGGTGAATCCGGTCTTCCCGCCCAGCGCCCCCGGATATTCGGTCAGCAGCGGGTCGTCGTTGGCGATCCAGAAGTCCGGGAGATCGGTCAGCGGCTCGGGCTCGGCGTCCGGCTCCTCCGGATCGGGCTCGGCGAAGACCTCCACGCCCTCGGGCACCGGGTGGCCGGGGAACATCATCGGCGGGCCGGCGACGTATTCGGCGAAGACCGGATCGGCCATGGCCGCGCGGAAGATCAGCGCCATGTCGTAGGCGGAGGTGGCCATGCCGGGCCCGTCCAGGCCCGAGGGGCTGGCGGTGCGGGTGTCGCGTGCGCCCAGGGCGGCGGCGGTCTCGTTCATCGCCGCGGTCGCCGCCTCCAGGCCGCCGAGCTGGCCGGCCAGCGCGTGTGCTGCGTCGTTGCCCGACGACATCAGCAGCCCCTGCAGCAGCTGCTCGACGGTGTAGCGCCCACCCGGCCCCATCCCCACCGAGGACCCTTCGGCGTAGGCGTCGGCCTCGGTGGCGGTGACGACGGTGTCCAGGTCGAGCCGGTCGAGCACCACCAGGGCGAGCAGGACCTTGATCGTCGAGGCCGGCCGGTGCCTGCCGTGCGGATCCCGCGCGGCGAGCACCTGCCCGGAGTCCAGGTCGGCGAGCACCCAGGCGTCCGTGCCCAGTCCCTCCGGCGGGGGTGCGGCGCCGGCGGGCAGCACGTCACCGCATCCGCCCAGCCGCTCACCGCCGATCGGGGTGTCGGGCACCGGCAGCGGCGACGGGGTGGTGCTGCCCGGGGCGGGGACCTCCGAGGAGTCCACCGGCGGGGCGGGCACCTCCCGGTGGGGGCAGTCCTGCGCGCCGGCCGATCCGCTCGGGCCCGGCGCCGTGGTGCCGGTGGTGGGCGTGGGGGTCGGGGAGGAGGACGGTGCCGCGACCGCGGCGCCGACGCCCAGCGGGGCCAGCGCCAGGGCGGCGGCCAGCGCGGCACCGGCGATCCGGCGGGCGGTCATGACGCGCGCGCCTGGTCGGAGACGAAGGTGCGCACGGTGCGTGCGACCAGGGACGGGTCCTCGAGCATCGGCACGTGGCCGACACCGCGCAGCAGGGTGCAGCGGGTGGTGGCGGGCAGGTCGTCGAGGAAGCGGCGCGCATAGGTCCGCCACGGGATCACCCGGTCGTCGTCGCACAGCACCAGGTGGACCGGGGTGGTGATGGTCGACAGGTCGCCGACCCCGTTGGACCAGGCCGCGGCCCACAGGGTGCGCAGGATCGAGCCGGCCCCCAGGGCGGCCTCCATCGACCGCCGCGCCACCTGCGCCGGCACCCGGCTCGGGTCGGCGGCGATCACCGACATCGCGGCGTGCTGGATCGCCCGTGAGGCGACCGCCAGGCGCGCGAACGGGCGGGCGGCCAGCAGCGTCGGCTCCAGCGGCAGGAAGGTCAGGCCCAGCCGGACCGCAGGCAACGAGAAGGAGGTCCAGCCGCCGGCCGGGGCGATCGCGGTGACCGAACGGGCGCGCCCGCGACGCTCGAGCTCGAAGGCGAGCCAACCGCCGAGCGAGTTGCCGACCACGTGGCAGTCGGTCCAGCCGTGCGCGTCGAGCACCGACTCCAGATGATCGAGCATGGGGGCCACGACATCGCGGGTCCACGGCAGATCGGGGCCGCCGCGATGCCCGGGCAGGGTCACCGTGAGCACCGTGTGATCGCGCGCCAGATCCTGGGCGACCTCGGTCCACACCAGCCGGTCGAGCAGGAACGGATGGATCAGCAACACCGGCTCGCCGGAACCGACGAGGCCGACCGCAGCGGGCCGCTCGGTAGCGGCGAGGGAGGAGGACATCGGAGTCAGAGGATACCGCAGCCGGTACCGGCGAGCCGGTGGGCGCGCCCGAGGAGTGCGGCGGCGTGAGCCCGGTCGTCGCCCGACCACCGCGGGCCCAGACCCGAGCGGATCCGCCCGGTCAGCTCGTCGAGTTGGTACAGGTAGGTGCTCGGCCCGCCCGCGGCCACGGTGTGGACCCGGGTGCCGGTCGCGTCGGCGACGGTCAATCGTGCCCCCAGGTGCGGCAGCAGACACCGGGTCAGTTCCAACCGGCCGCGCGTGCCGGTGACGGTCAGGCGCTGGACCGGGGGCAGATCGCTACGCATGGCCGCGCGCACCCGCACCGGGGCGCCGGCGCCGGTGGTCAGCAGCACGGTGGTGTCGTCGTCGACCCGGCCGCGGCGCCGACTGCGGGCCGCGCGCACCGCCAGCCCGCCCGCGCGGTCGCCGTGCAGGTCCCGGGCCAGGGCGAAGCCGTAGCAGCCCAGATCGTTGAGCGCGCCGCCGCCGAGCCGGGCCGACCAGCGCGGATCGCCCGCCTCCGGGGCGCCGATCACCAGCTCGATGTCGGTGCGGCGCACGGTGCCGAGCACCCCGGAGCCGAGTACGGCGCGCACCCGGTCGTACACCGGGTGCGCGAGCAGATGGTGGGCCTCGCCGAACACACGGTCGGTGCGGCGGGCACACCGGTCCAGCGCGCGTGCCCGCCGCGGATCGGCGGTGAGCGGCTTCTCCACCAGCACGTGCGCCCCGGCCCGCAGTGCGGCCCGCGCCCACAGGGTGTGCACGGCGTTGGGCAGCGCGATGTACACCAGCTCGATGCGCGGGTCGGCCAGCAGGTCCGGGTAGTCCGGATACACCGTGTCGATCCCGCACCACCGGGCGAAGTAGGCGCCGCGGCCCGGCGTGCGGGAGGCGACCGCGAGGACCTGGTGGCCGCGGGCCCGGGCCGGCAGCACGATCGACTCGGCCGCGATGCGCGCCGCCCCTAAGATCCCGATGCGCAGCGGCTCCGCGGCGGTCACCACGGCGCCGCCGACGTGTGCTGCGGCGGGGCGAGGGCGATCGTGCGCACCAGGTGCACACACATCGCGGCGAACACCGTCGCCCACACCGCCAGGCCCACCCAGGCCCAGGCGTCGCCCAGTCCGTGGACCACCGGCAGCGAGTCCACCTCACCCAGGTAGTGGGCGGAGACCCCGAACATCCCGATGGGGAAGACGATCGACCACAGGGTCGGGTCGTAGCGCAGCGGATAGCGGTTGATCGCGTGCCGCCACACCCCGGCGGCGATGAGGATCGGGATCATCCAGGCGCCGAAGCACCAGATCACCACCGTCGAACCGGTGATCAGTCCGCGGGTGGCGGTGACCATCGGCGCATCGGACATCTCGACGATGCGCGCACCGGCCAGCACGGTGATGGCGGTCGCACCCATCGCGATCCAGTACGCGGGCACCATGTCGGCCGCCCGCAGCGGGTACAGCAGCAGCCGGGCGGCGACCAGGATCGCCACGCCTGCGTACAGCAGCACACCGACCGACCAGCAGAACACGGCCAGCAGTGCGAGCTCGTGGTGGAGCGGACCCGATTCGGGCTGGAGCACCGCGGAGATCACCGCGACCGACTGGGCGGCGACGACCACCAGGAACCAGGTGCCGTTCGCCCCGGGCAGGGCCGGGCGCAGCGAGGGGTGCAGCACCGCGGTCCACGGCACGACGTAGCCGAGCACCGCCCCGCTGGCCACGGTCAGCGCCAGCAGCGTCCAGGCGGCCGGCGGCCACACCTCCGACAGGCGGGTGCCCAGCACACCGGAGGCGGCGGTGAAGGTCAGAAAGCCGAAACCGCGGCGCGGGTCGGTGAAGTCCTCCCGCACCGCGGCGCGGTGGCGGACCACCCGGGTCACCGTCAATCCGGTGATCACCAGGTAGCCCGCCGCCGCGAACGCGAGCATCACCAGCGACAGCGCGTGCAGTCCCTTGAGCTCCATGGCCACCGACACGATGCCGGTGCCCATGACCATCGCGTGGTAGCCGGGATTGAGCGTGGCGATCGCCGCGCTCGCACGACCGGCGACGGTCGAGGTCAGCGCACCGCGACGTTGAGCACGAACGCCGCGTCCTCGACCGCTTCGACACTGTGCCGGGCGTCCGGGATGATCAGCAGATCGCCGGTGCGCCCCTCCCACGAGTCCTGACCGGCGACCAGCCGGATCCGGCCGTCGAGGACGAAGATCGTCGCCTCGCCGGGGCTCTCGTGCTCGGCGAGTTCACCGCCCTCGGCCAGCACGATCAGGGTCTGACGCATGGTCTTCTCGGAGCCGCCGAACACGGTCTTCGAGGCCACCGTGCGGTCCGAGCACGACAGCTTGTCACGCAGTTCCCGGATCAGTGCGGTCAGCGAGCTCTTCGTCTTCATCGGTTCACCAACTGTCGAAGGACGTACTGCAGGATGCCGCCGTGCCGGAAGTAGTCCGCCTCGGCGGGGGTGTCGATCCGTACCTTAGCGGTGAAGGTGACGTCGTCGGCCTGCACCGTCACCTCGCCCGGCAGGTCGTCGTCGACCCCGAGACCGGCCAGACCGGTGATCGCGAACGTCTCCTGTCCGGTCAGCCCGAGGCTCTCGGCGCCCTGCCCGTCGGGGAACTGCAGGGGCAGCACCCCCATGCCGATCAGGTTCGACCGGTGGATCCGCTCGTAGGATTCGGCGATCACCGCGCGCACCCCCATCAGCAGGGTGCCCTTGGCCGCCCAGTCCCGCGAGGAACCCGAGCCGTATTCCGCGCCGGCGATCACCACCAGGTCGGTGCCGTCGGCCCGGTAGCGTTCGGCGGCGTCGAAGATCGACATCTGCTCCCCGCTGGGCAGGTGCACCGTCTCGCCGCCGACCACGCCCGGCACCAGCTGGTTGCGCAGCCGGATGTTGGCGAAGGTGCCGCGGATCATCACCTCGTGGTTGCCGCGGCGCGAGCCGTAGGAGTTGAACTTCGGCCCCGGCACACCGTGCTCGGTCAGGTAGCGACCGGCCGGGCCGTCCTTACGGATCGAACCGGCCGGTGAGATGTGGTCGGTGGTCACCGAATCGCCGAGCAGGGCCAGCACCCGGGCGCCGGTGACATCGGTCAGCGGCTCGGGTTCGCGCGGCATGCCGTCGAAGTACGGCGGGCGCCGCACGTAGGTCGATTCCGGATCCCACTCGAAGATCTCGCCGGTCGCATCGGGCAGCGACCGCCAGTTCTCGTCACCGGAGTAGACGTCGGAGTAGCCGCGGGTGAACATCTCGGCCTCGACGTTTGCGGCGATGACCTCCTCGATCTCCTCCTGTGACGGCCAGATGTCGGCCAGGAACACCGGCTCGCCGTCGGATCCACGCCCCAGCGGCTCGGTGGTCAGGTCGACCATCATCGACCCGGCGAGCGCGTAGGCGATGACCAGCGGCGGGGAGGCCAGGAAGTTCATCGACGACTGCGGATGGATGCGGCCCTCGAAGTTGCGGTTGCCCGACAGCACCGAGGCCACGTTCAACCCGACCGCATCGATCGTCTCGGCGATCGGGCCGAGCAGCGGTCCGGAGTTGCCGATGCAGGTGGTGCAGCCATAGCCGACCAGGTTGAAGCCGAGCTGGTCGAGCGCCGGGGTCAGGCCCGCCCGCTCGATGTAGTCGGTGACCACCTTCGAGCCCGGCGCCAGGGTCGTCTTGACCCACGGCTTGGTGCGCAGACCCTTGTCCACGGCCTTCTGCGCCAGCAGCGCCGCACCGAGCATCACCTCCGGGTTCGAGGTGTTGGTGCACGAGGTGATCGCCGCGATCACCACGTGCCCGTTGTCGATGCGGAAGCTGGTGCCGTCGTCGAGGGTCACCTCGGTGGGCGAGCACGAGTAGTCGGGCACCGGGCCGGACAGGTCCAGCTTGCGCGGCGGCTCGTCGTAGACGATCGCCGCCGGATCCGAGGCCGGGAAGGACTCCGCGCCCGCCTCGTCGAGACCGACCTGCCGCACCCCCTCGATCACGGTCTCGGCCTGCTCGCCGGCCAGCAGATGGCCGACGGCCTTCTTCGCCACGTTCACCGGAATCCGGTCCTGGGGGCGCTTGGGGCCGGCGATCGACGGGCGGACGCTCGACAGGTCCAGTTCGACGGTCTGCGAGAAGTCCGGCTCGTGATCGGGGTCGTGCCACATCCCCTGCGCCTTGGCGTACTCCTCGACCAGGCGCACCC
>JAJYRZ010000029.1 GCA_021793835.1 Actinomycetes bacterium
GCTTTTTGACCTGCTTCTGGCTCTTGCCGCAGAACGAGCACTTGAGCAGATCGCCACCGTCTCCGATGCGTGCCATGATCGCGTCCTCTACTTTCCTCGATCGTCCAGCCTGTGCGGGCCCGGTCGGATCTCACGGGGGCCGAACATCGGCCCGCGCGCCGTCCGCCGCGGCCCTGCCACGGCGTAACAGCGACGGTACCCGCTCGCACCGGCCGGAGCCGGGATTCGCCGCCCCCGCGCCGCGCCGGAGGGACGAAGACCGGCCGACCCCCGTCTCACGGGCCGGATCGGGCCGGCTGCGGAGCGGGGGTCGACGGTCTGTTCCGTGTGTGGTCCGACTACTGCGCGGAGGCCTTGCGGTACTCCAGCACGTTGTCGATCAGGCCGTACTCCTTGGCCTCCTCGGCCGTGAGGATCTTGTCCCGGTCGGTGTCGAGCCGGATCTGCTCGGCGGTCTGGCCGGTGTGCCGGGCCAGGGTGGTCTCCATCGACCGGCGGATGCGCTCGATCTCCGCGGCCTGGATCTCCAGGTCCGAGACCTGCCCCTGCACACCCTGGGTGGCCGGCTGGTGGATCAGCACCCGGGCGTTGGGCAGCGCCATGCGCTTGCCCGGGGTGCCCGCGGCCAGCAGCACCGCGGCCGCCGAGGCCGCCTGGCCCAGGCAGACGGTGTTGATGTCGGCCCGGACGTACTGCATCGTGTCGTAGATCGCCATCAGCGAGGTGAACGAGCCGCCCGGCGAGTTGATGTACATGGTGATGTCGCGGTCGGGATCGAGCGACTCGAGCACCAGCAGCTGGGCCATGATGTCGTTGGCCGAGGCGTCGTCGACCTGGGTGCCCAGGAAGATGATGCGCTCTTCGAACAGCTTGTTGTACGGGTTGGACTCCTTGACCCCGTAGCTGGAGTGCTCGACGAACGACGGCAGGATGTAGCGCGACTCGGGGCCGGCAGGCGCCTGCGCGGACGGAAGGTTCGGGCGAGAGGTGGTCATCGGATCGGCTTCTTTCCTGTGGGACTGATCATGCGGACTCATGGTGTGCACCGCCCCGGTCAGTTCGACCCGGTGCCGCCGGCCTGATTGGCCCGGCTGATCACGTGGTCGACGAATCCGTACTCGAGCGCCTGCTGCGCGGTGAACCAGCGGTCACGATCGGCGTCCGCGGTGACCTCCTCGACCGAGCGGCCGGTGAACTGGGCGTTGAGCTCGTTCATCTCCTGCTTGGTCTGCGCGAACTGCTCGGCCTGGATGGCGATGTCGGCCGCCGAGCCGCCGATGCCCGCCGACGGCTGGTGCATCATGATCCGCGCGTGCGGCAGGGCGTAGCGCTTGCCCTTGGTGCCGGCCGCGAGCAGGAACTGGCCCATCGAGGCCGCCAGCCCCATCGCATAGGTGGCGATGTCGCACTCGGCGAACTGCATCGTGTCGAAGATCGCCATGCCGGCGGTGACCGAGCCGCCCGGCGAGTTGATGTACAGCGAGATGTCCTTGGTCGGATCCTCCGCGGCCAGCAGCAGGATCTGCGCGCAGAGGCGGTTGGCGATCTCGTCGTCGACCTGCGAGCCGAGGAAGATGATCCGCTCCTGCAGCAGACGCTCGAAGACAGAGTCGTTCAGGTTCAGTCCGACAGTTCCTGAAGCCATGGCGGGATTCTGCAAACTCACGGGCGTGCCTTTCCATCGGATGGGGTCTGCCCCGAACCCGCGCGGCGGTGCCGCGGGGAGCGAAGCTCTTCACTGACCCTAACCAACGTGGGCGGCGCCGTAATCCCGGCACCGCCCACGTTCGCTGTCAGCGTGACCCGTGCGCCCCGGCGCACAGGTCGGAGGATCACTCGTCCGCGGCCGCCTCGGCGTCTTCGGACTCGTCCTCGTCCTGGTTCAGACCCAGCAGATCGGCGACGTCGATCTTCTCGCCCGCGGTGTCGGTGGCCGACACCTGCTGCACGATCTCGGCCAGGGCCTTCGACCGGCGGACCTCGGCGTAGAGCATGCCGATGCGGTTCTGGTTCTGCAGCTGCTGCGCCAGCTCCTGCGGATCGATGTTGCCGCGCTGGGCCTCGAAGATCAGCCGCTCGGTCAGCTCCTGCTGATCGACCGAGATCTCCTCGGCGTCGGCGAAGGCGTCGAGCAGCAGCTGGGCGCGCACGGACCGGGTCGCGGTCTCCTTGGCCTCGGCCTCGAACTCCTCGCGCGTGGTGCCCTGCGCCTCGAGCAGACGCTCGTAGGCCGCCTCGTCGTGGTTCAGCGAGTGCACGACCTCGTGGATCTGCGCCTCGGTCTCGGCCTCGACGACCGACTCGGGCACGTCGAACTCGACCGTCTCGACCAGCTGGTCGATGACCTTGTCGCGCACGGCCGCGGCCTGGGTGGACCGCGCCGACTGGCGCACCTTGTCGGCCAGGTCCTCGCGCAGCTCGGCGATGGTGTCGAAGGGCGAGGCCAGCTGGGCGAACTCGTCGTCGGCCTCGGGCAGCTCGCGCTCCTTGACCGAACCGACGGTCGCGGTGACCACGGCCTCCTTGCCGGCGTGCTCGCCGGCGACCAGCTTGGTGGTGAACTCGGCCGAACCGCCGGCCTCGACCCCGAGGATCGCCTCGTCCAGGCCCTCGATCAGCTGACCGGAGCCCACCTCGTGCGACAGGCCCTCGGCGGTGGCGTCGGGCACCGGCTCACCGTCGACGGTGGCGTTGAGGTCCAGCGAGACGAAGTCGCCGTTCTCCACGCCGCGGTCCACACCGGTCAGGGTGCCGAAGCGGGCGCGCAGCAGATCGAGCTGCTCGTCCACGGCCGCCTCGTCGACCTCCAGCGGATCGACCTCGACCGCGATGGCCGAGAAGTCCGGCAGATCGATCTCCGGCCGGATGTCGACCTCGGCGGTGAACTCGACCTTCTCGCCGTCCTCGATCGAGGTGACCTCGATGTCCGGCTGGCCCAGCGCGGTGACGTCGTGCTCCTGCACGGCCTCGCTGTAGCGGCCCGGCACGATGTTCTGCAGGACCTGCTCGATGACCGCGCCGCGCCCGACCCGGGCGTCGATCAGCCGGCTCGGCGCTTTGCCCGGACGGAAGCCGGGGATACGGACCTGCTGGGCGAACTGTGCATAGACCGCGTCGAAGTCCGGCTTGAGTTCCGCGAAGGGCACCTCAACATTGATCCGGACTCGCGTCGGGCTGAGCTGCTCGACGGTGCTCTTCAAGGACGTGCTCCTAACGTCTGTGCGCGTTCCCTCATCCGGTCACGCTCGTTGTTGCCTGTGGTCGGTAATGGTCTGGCGACCTGTGCCAGGTCACGCGTCGGCACATGACCTGCCTGTCGGGGCGACAGGATTTGAACCTGCGACCCTCCGCTCCCAAAGCGGATGCGCTACCAAGCTGCGCCACGCCCCGTTCGTCGTACCGCTCGCACCCGCCTGCAGGCAGACGGACGCGGTCGGCCTACCGCCGGTACTTCCGTCGTCCGATACTACGGGTGCGCACCCCGGTGGTGGAGCCGGGGCCGGATTAGGTACAGTTTCCTCATCCGGTGCGGCCCGAGCGGATCGCAGCGGAACAACCATGCGGGTGTAGTTCAATGGTAGAACCTCAGCCTTCCAAGCTGATGGTGCGGGTTCGATTCCCGTCACCCGCTCAAGGATCGACGGCCCCGATCGGCACCAGCCGACGGGGCCGTCGGTGTATCGAGGCCGTCTCCGGCCCGCCGGCCGGTAGCGAAGGGGAGGGGCGCTGTGGAGCTTCTCATCGTGGTCGTCGTGCTGGTGGCCCTCCTGGCCTGGGCGCTGTCGCGCCGCAACCGGCCGCGCACCGACGAGGAGCTCGACGCGCGGATCACCGACGCCCGGCGCTGGACCGAACGGCTGTCGGGCCAGCTGTCCGCCCTGACCCCCACCACCGTCGCCGCCCGCTGCGCACTGTCGGAGGCCGGCCGGTGCTACGAGGCGGCCGACGACCGGGCCGGCGGTGCGACCACCGCGGTCGGTGCGCGGCTGGCCCGCGAGCGTGCGGTGGAGGGGATGTACTACGTCCGGGCGGCGCGTCTGGCGATGGATCTGGATCCGGGTCCGCCGCTGCCCGCACTGCCGGGCCGGGCCGAGGCGGGCCGGGTCGAGGAGCTGTGCACGGCCGAATACGGCGGCCGCACGCTCACCGCCTCCCCCACACCGGGCGAAGGCACCCCGCATCACCATCCGGGCGGGCAGGTGGCGGGCCGGCCCGTACCGGCCGGCTGGTACTGCGAGCCCTGGTGGGCGGATGCCCGCACGGCCGGGCACTGGGACGAATCGGCGACCGCACTGTTCGCCGCCCTGCTGGCCGGTGCCCCCGGGGTCGGCTACTCGGCCGAAGACTTCGAGTCCGGCCGCGGCCGCACCCGGGACTGAGCGGGCGCGGCGGGTATCCGGTGCGTGCCGCTCAGGACTGGCAGCCCGGGCACCAGAACAGGTTGCGCGCCGACAGTTCGCGGTGCAGCACCGGGGTGCCGCACACCCGACAGGGATCGCCCGCGCGGCGATAGACGTAGGTGCGCGGTTTGCCCTCGGCATAGGCCGGGGCGCCGTGGTCGTGTTCCGGTTCGACCACCACGATGCCGCCGTCGGCGACCCCGACGCGCATCAGCGCCGCCAGGTCCGCCCAGATCCGGTCCCACTCCTCGCGGCTGACATCACGCCCGGCGCGCAGCGGATCGACCCCCTGGCGGAACAGCACCTCGGCGCGGTAGATGTTGCCGACCCCGGAGATCACCGACTGGTCCATCAGCAGCGTGCCGATGGCCGAACGGGACCGGGAGATCCGCGTCCAGGCCCGATCCGGATCGGCGTCGGCGCGCAGCGGGTCGGGACCGATGCGTGCCCGCAGCACCTCCAGATCGCCCTCGTCGACGACCTCGCAGCGGGTGGGCCCGCGCAGATCGGTGCCGTATTCGGCCCCGACCATGCGCATCCGCACCTGCCCCACCGGCGGGGCCATCGGCACCGGTTGCTCGCGGAACACCCCGTAGATGCCCAGGTGCATGTGCACGATGCGCTCGTTGTCGTAGAAGTGCAGCAGATGTTTACCGAGCGCTTCGGCGCCCGTGAACACCCGGCCGTCGACCAGCCTGGCGCCGTCGCTGAACCGGCCCTGCGGGCTCGACACCCGCACGGGCCGACCGCCGAACCGGTCCCGGTGGATGCCGGCCAACCGGTGGACGATGTGGCCTTCGGGCATCGGCCGGTCAGGCGCCGGGCACGGCGGGCGCCTCGCCGGTGCGCTCGTACTCGGCCAGGATGTCGATCCGGCGCTGGTGACGGGCCTCTTCGGACCACGGCTCGGCCAGGAACGCGTCCACGATCGCCTTGGCCTCGTCGACCGAGTGCATCCGCCCGCCCAGCCCGATCAGCTGCGCGTTGTTGTGCTGGCGGGCCAGTTGCGCGGTCTCCACGGACCAGGCCAGCGCGCAGCGCGCACCGGGGACCTTGTTGGCCGCGATCTGCTCGCCGTTGCCCGAGCCGCCGAGCACGATGCCCAGGCTGCCCGGATCGGCGACGACCTTGCGGGCGGCGTCGATGCAGAACGCCGGGTAGTCGTCCACGGCGTCGTATTCGAACGCCCCGCAGTCGATCGCTTCGTGACCGGCCGCGGTCAGGTGCTCGATGAGGATGGTCTTGAGCTCGTATCCGGCGTGATCCGCCCCGAGGTAAACGCGCATGGGGTGATCATATGCGGCTCGGCTCCGGGCCACGGCCCGGGGCCGAGCGCCCTGAAGATCAATCGAACGCCGGCTCCTCGTCGCGGCCGCGCTTGAGTTCGAAGAAGTGCGGGTAGGACGCCAGCGCCACCACCCCGTCGAAGATCTCCCCGGCGGTCTCCCCGCGCGGGATGCGCGACAGCACCGGGCCGAAGAACGCGATGTCGTTGACGTGGATGGTCGGGGTGCCCACATCGTCACCGACCTTGCCCATGCCGGCCTGGTGGCTGGCACGCAGCTCGGCGTCGTGGGCGTCGGACCCGGCCGCCTCGGCCAGCGCCGGATCTAACTCCAGCTCGGCCAGCGACTCGGTCACCACCACGCCGAAGTCCTCGTAGCCGCGGTCGTGGATGCGGGTGCCGAAGGCGGTGTAGAGCGGGGCCAGGATCTGCGGGCCGTGCGCCTTCGCCGCGGCCACGGCCACCCGCACCGGGCCGAGTCCCTTCTGCAGCCGCTCGGCGTATTCGGCCGGGACGTCCTTGTCCTCGTTCAAAAACACCAGGCTCATCACGTGGAACTGCACATCGATGTCGCGGACCTGCTCGACCTCCAGGATCCACCGGGAGGTGATCCACGCCCAGGGGCACAGCGGATCGAACCAGAAGTCGACGCGGTCACGGTCTGCGGTCTGCGGGGTCATTGGTGATGCTCCTGATCTGCTCGGCCGTACCGACCGTCCCGGCCGACACGGTGCTGCTGCTCGGCGGTCGTACCTACCAACCCTGCCAGCATCGACGTCGCGACGGGCACCGGGCACCGCGGCGGCGGGATCCCGGGGCGGGAACCTCGCTGCGGGGCGGGCTGCGCCGCGCCACCGCCGTTTCCCCCGTCAGCAGCCTCGATGCCGCCCCGATCCCACCCGCGGACAGACCGCCGGCGGCAGTGCCGTGCCGGCCGCCGGGAGTGACAAGACACCTCCGGCGCCCACCACCTGTGCAGGTGGCCGGGCGCCGGAGGTGTGCGGCGGATCCGCCGGGGATCCGCGATACGGGGTGTGTCAGACGGTGACCGGGGAGACGGCGGCCGCCATGACCCGCACGGCGGAGACCAGTCCGTCGATCAGATCACCGAGCTTGAACGAGGCCAGCGCGGCCGAGACCCCCAGCTGGGCGACCCGGTCGTCGAACCGGTCGGCGACCGCGTCGCCGCCGATGATCTCGATGACCTTCTCGTTCGGCGAGACCGCGACCAGCACGCCGCGCGCGGACTGCGGCAGCGCGGCCTGCAGCTCGCGGGCGCGGGCGGCCGGGTCGGCGCCGAGCTCACCGATGTACACGGTCCACAGGATGTCGGTGCGCCGGGTGGCCTCGGTCAGGGTGCGGTCCATGCGCACACGCTCGACGTCGTCGAACGGCGTCATGTCGACCGGCTCGGAGTATCCGGCGCGCACGCCCGAGACCCGGCCGGACGAGGTCACGGCATAGCCGACCGGCAGCGTCGACGGGTCGACGGCCGGGAAGTTCTCACCACTTGCCACTTGCGGCACCTCCGTTACCCACGGACTCGACCGAGGCCGATCCGACATGCGAATCCCACTGCTGCTCGTCGATGGCACCCCAGAAGACCGGCTCGCCGGTCCACTGCTCCCCGAGCTTGTAGCGCGGCGTGCGCGGATGCTTCTCGAGGAACGCGATCATGAAGAACACCGCGATGGCTAACGGGGCTACCCCGAAGATGACTACTGTCTCCCAGATTTCCACACCCGTACGTTATCGCACCGCGGGTGCGGAGGGTAGCCGAGCCCGCCGATCGGCGCCGCAGGCCCAGGTCCTGACGCCGCGCGTGCCACCGGGCAGGATGGAGGTATGACGGCAACGACGGGAAAGACCTTTTACGAGCAGGTCGGCGGTGCACCGACCTTCCGCACCCTGGTGCACCGGTTCTATCAGGAGGTGCGCAACGACGAGCTGCTGATGCCGATGTATCCCGAGGACGACATGGACGGGGCCGAGGATCGGCTGCGGATGTTCCTCGAGCAGTACTGGGGCGGACCGCACACCTACTCCGACCAGCGCGGCCACCCGCGCCTGCGGATGCGGCACGTGCACTACCACATCTCCGAGCTCGAGCGGGACGCCTGGCTACGCTGCATGCGGGTCGCCCTCGACGAGATCGACGAGGAGACGATGAGCCGGGAGCATCGGGAGGCGTTCGACCGCTACATCGTCGCCGCGGCCGACATGCTGGTCAACCAGCCGATGTGAGCCCCCGCTAAGCGGGTGCCCCGCCGTCGCGCCGGCCGTAGTGTTCGCGGTGCACGGCCTCGGCCAGCGGGCGTCGGGACCGCCAGCCGTGCCGTTCCAGGTCGGGGATCTCGGCCGGGCGCGAGACCGGCCCGACGCACAGCCAGGCGATCGGCCGTACCGGAGCGGGAGCGCCGATCAGTTCGGTGAGGAACTCCTCCGAGTAGAACGACACCCAGCCCACCCCGATGCCCTCGGCGACCGCGGCCAGCCACAGGTTCTGGATCGCCAGCACCGCCGAGAAGACCCCGGTGTCGTCGACGGTGTGCCGGCCGAGCACGTGACGCCCGCCGCGGGACGGGTCGTAGGTGACCACCACGCCGGTGCCGGATTCGCGCACCCCGTCGATCTTGATCGGATCGAAGGTCGCGCGCCGGTCTTCCGGCAGCGAATCGGCGAAGTCCCGGCGCGCCTGGGCCACGTGCGCGGCGAAGGTGTCGAGCCGCTGTCGGTCCTGGACCACCACGAAGTCCCAGGGCTGGGTCATGCCCACGCTCGGCGCCCGGTGTGCGGCCGCGAGCAGCCGCATCAGCACCTCGTCGTCGATCCGGTCGCCGGTGAATTCCGCCCGCACGTCCCGGCGCCGACGGATCGCCTCGTAGACGTCCATCGGCTCTTCGGGCATGCCCTCTCTGCGCTGGTCCACCCGACCACCGTAGCGCCCGGGCCCACCCACCCGGCCGGTCAGCCGATCAGCAGTGGGATGTCGCCTGCGGCGCGCAGGCACACCGATCCGAACCGGCCGTCGATCCGCACCCAGGTCTTGGTGGCCCGCACCCGCACCGGCTCGTCGGCCGGCACGGCGGACAGGTCGGCCTTGCCGTCGGCGCCCTGTACGGCGCCGGGCACGAAGCCCATCGCGGTCAGCGCGAACAGTGCCCGCAGCGGGACCTCGACCTCGTGCCCGCCGCCGCTGACCTCCAGCACGGTCTGGTCGAGCAGCGAGCGCGGCGGACCGACCGAGGTGCTGTTCTCCACGGCCAGTTCGGCACCGTCCGCGGCCAGCTGGACCACCGCGCGGGCGGGCACGTCGTCGACGTGTTCGAAGCCGGTGTCCGGCGGCAGGGAGCCGCGCCAGGCAGCGTCCATGCCGAAACCCGGATCGTCCGATCCGGCGGCGAGGGCGTCGCGCAGCCCGGCCGCTCCGACCGCCAGATCCGACGGGGAGATCTCGGCCCGCAGGGCCCTACCGGCGAGCACGTCGAAGCCGGCGGTGGTCGCCCATGCGGCGACCATGCCGTCCTCGCGTCGACGCAGGCGCACCAGGGCCGAGTCGTCGATCCGCACCACCCGGCCGAGGAACACCCCCAGGTCGGTCGCGGTCTGCTCGTCGACGGCGCGCACGTAGCGCTCGCTCAAATCGGCCCCTTCCCTACCTGCAGCAGGCCGGGGCGCTTCGCCGCCGACCAGACGAAAGACGACGGTGGAGCCGCCCGTCGACCCCGGACGGCTCCACCGTACCGACCGTCAGTGCCCCGACTTCTCCCCCGAGGACGCGTGCACCATCGAGCGGAACTGCCGCGCGGCCACCGACAGGGTGGCCAGATCCTGCAGACCCATCTCCATGATCTCGGCCAGCGCCGACCGGCTGCGGGTCAGACGTCTGACGTTGGACTGCTCCCACTCGGCGATCGCCTCGGCGGCCGGTGCACCCGCGGTGCTCGATTCGAGCACGTCCAGGCACAGCGCCCGCATGGCGGTGTACAGGTCCTCTCGTATGGTCATCCGCGCCAGCGCATGCCACCGGTCGCCGCGCTCGAGGCGGGTCACCGCCGACATCACGTCATCGATGTCGAGGTAGTCCGCCACCGCGAAGTACAGCCGGGCGACGTCGTCGGCCTTGCGCCCGGAGGTCTCCACGATCGCCGAGATGTCGAGCAGCGCGAACTTGTCGAGCAGGATGAACACCTGCTCGGCGAGCTCCCGCGGGGTGCCGTAGGCCACGGCCTGCTCGATCGACTCGTCGTACCGCTCACGTGCCGTGCCGATCAGTGCGTCGGGCAGCACCGGCTCGAGGCGGCTGAGCAGCTCACGGAAGTGCACGATCTCCGCGTCGACCTGCAGCGGCTGCGGCCGGTTGGCCAGCAGCCAACGTGAGGTCCGGTCGAGTAGACGACGGGTCTCGAGCACCAGTTCGTCGGCCACCGCCGCCGGCAGGTTCGACTCGTCGATCCGGCGCCACAGCTCCGGCAGACCGAAGATGCTGGTGGTGATGGTGAATGCGCGCAACGCATCGTCGGCGTTGGCGCCGGCCAGTTCGGCCAGCCGGTGCACATAGGTGATGCCACCGCCGTCGACCATCCGGTTGGTCAGCACCGTGGCGATGATTTCGCGACGCAGCGGGTGCTCGGCGATCTGCTCCGGGAACTGTTCACGCAGCGGCGTCGGGAAGTACCCGGCGAGCTGATCGACCATGGCCTGGGACTCGAGGGCGTCGCCGGCCAGCAGATCGGACTTGGCCGCCAGCTTCGCGTGGGCCAGCAGCACCGCCAGCTCCGGCGAGGTCAGCGGCTCGCCGGCCTCGGCGCGACGATCGAACTCCTCCGCCGACGGCAGCGCCTCGATCTCCCGGTTCAGGTCGTGCTCGAGCTCGAGCGACTGCACCATGCGCTCGTAGATGCGCAGCAGGGCGTGGGCACGGGCCCGCTCCTTGCCCAGGGTGCGGTTCTGGCTGCGGTTGTCGTTCAGCACCAGCTCGGCGACCTCGTCGGTCATCGACGCCAGCAGTGCGGTGCGGTCGTCGCGCTCGAGGGCCCCGTCGCTGATCGCCTTCTCCAGCAGGATCTTGATGTTGACCTCGAGATCCGAGCTCTCCACTCCCGCCGAGTTGTCGATCGCGTCGGTGTTGATCTTCCCGCCCGTGCGATCCGGACCGCCGACCTGCGCGAACTCGATGCGGCCGCGCTGGGTCACACCCAGGTTGCCGCCCTCGCCGATCACCCGACTGCGCACGTCCCGCGCGTCGACGCGCACCGCATCGTTGGCCTTGTCACCCACCTCGGCGTCGGTCTCGCCGGACGCCTTGATGTAGGTGCCGATGCCGCCGTTCCAGAACAGGTCCACCGGCGCCGCGATCACCGCGCGCATCAGATCGGGGGCTGACAGCTCCTCGGTGTCCTCGGCCAGGCCGAGCGCCTGCCGCATCTGCGGAGAGACCGGGATGGACTTCAGGGACCGGTCCCAGACCCCACCGCCCTCGCTGATCAGCTCCGGGTCGTAGTCGGCCCAGGACGAGCCGGGCAGGTCGTACAGGCGCTGGCGCTCGACGAAGCTGCGGGCGGCGTCCGGGTTCGGGTCGACGAAGATGTGCCGGTGGTCGAATGCGGCGATCAGGCGCGTGTGGTCGCTGCGCAGCATCCCGTTGCCGAACACGTCACCGCTCATGTCGCCGACGCCGACGGCGGTGAAGTCGTCGACGGTCGGATCGATGCCGAGCTCACGGAAGTGCCGCAGCACCGACTCCCAGGCACCCCGGGCGGTGATGCCCATGGCCTTGTGGTCGTAGCCGCTCGACCCGCCGGAGGCGAAGGCATCGGCGAGCCAGAAGCCGTAGCGCTCGGACACCTCGTTGGCGATGTCGGAGAACGCCGCGGTGCCCTTGTCGGCCGCGACCACCAGGTAGGTGTCGTCCCCGTCGTGGCGGACCACCTGCCGCGGCGGCACGACCTCGCCGGTGCGCGGGTCGAGGTTGTCGGTGACATCGAGCATGCCGGCGATGAACCACTGGTAGCAGCGCACACCCTCGGCGCGGTGGGCGTCCCGGTCGGCCGCCGCATCACCGGTCGACGCCGGCGGCTGCTTGACCACGAAGCCGCCCTTGGCGCCCATCGGCACGATGACGGCGTTCTTGACCGCCTGCGCCTTGGCCAGGCCGAGCACCTCGGTGCGGTAGTCGTCGAGTCGGTCGGACCAGCGCAGCCCGCCGCGCGCGACGGTGCCGAAGCGCAGGTGCACGCCCTCCACCCGCGGGGAGTACACGTAGATCTCGTACAGCGGGCGCGGCTCGGGCAGTTCGGCGATCGTGCTGGCCGCCAGCTTGAGCGAAAGCTGCGGCAGCGCCATCTGGTCTTCGTCGCGCACGTAGAAGTTGGTGCGCACCGTGCCGCGGATCAGGTGCACGAAGGCACGCAGGATCCGGTCGGCATCGATGCCGGCGACCGCGGCCAGGTCCTCTTCCAGGCGCGCGACCAGCTCCTCCTCACGCGCGGCGTCGGCCTGGCGCGGATCGAAGCGTGCGGTGAACAGCTCCACCAGGTCGGTGACGATCTCCTCGTGCCCGCACAGCACCGACTGCACGTGGTGCTGGGAGTACGAGAAGCCGATCTGACGCAGGTACAGGCTGTAGGCGCGCAGCAGCATCGCCTCACGCCAGTGCAGACCGGCCCGCATGACCAGCTCGTTGAACCGGTCGGTCTCGGCCCGTCCGGCCCACACGGCCCGGAAGGTGTCGATGAACCGCTGGCCGACCTCGCTGTCGGGGGTGATCTCCGGGCGGTCACGCAGGTCGGGCACGACCATGATCGCGAACGCGTACACCCAGCACGGGGTGCCGTCCGCGCGGACCACCGAGTAGGGGCGCTGGAAGACCACGCCCACACCGAGGCTCTGCAGCGTCGGCAGCACCTCGCTGAGCACGACGCCCTCCCCGGCGGTGTACATCATGAACCGCCACTGGCCCTCGCGGTAGGGGTCCCGACGCCAGGCCACATCGACGCGTCCCGGAACCAGCGCCTCGATGCGTTCGATGTCTTCGATCGCGTTGGCCGGAGTGAAGTCCTCCTTGTAGGACTCACTGAACTGGGCCGCGTAGTGCGCGGCGGTATCCGCCGCGACCACACCGTCCGCCTCGACGGTCTGCGTCAGCTTCGCGTTCCACGCGTCGCCCACGAGCACGTCCCGACCATCGACTCCGCTCTGCGTGCCTGCCATCACCACTACCTTCCGAGAGGGCCCGTTCGGCGCCTCACATCGTCCATTGTCCGCCTGGCGGCCCCGTGGGCCGCATCCGCATCCCCTGATCGCATCAGGAGGTGGCCAGACGTTCCTCCAAGATCGTGCGGATCTCCTCCGGGATCGGCTTGGGCTCGTTGGCCTTCAAGTCGACCACCACGATGACCACGTCGATGCTGGCGTACTGCACGCCCTCGCGGTCGAAGATCTGCTGGCGCATCGTGAACGAGGTGTTGCCCACGTGCTTGATGGAACTGCGCACCTCGATCGCCAGCGACTCGTAGAACAGCGGCCGGTCGAAGGTGATGTCGGTGCGGCGCACCACGACCGGCCCCAGGGCCGCGCCCTGGTCCTTCATGTCGTGGAAGTACCGCAGCCGCGCCTCCTGGGCGTACTCCAGGTAATACACGTTGTTGATGTGGCCGAGCTGATCGCAGTCGCCCCAGCGCAGGTCCAGCACACAGCTGTGCACGGTCATCGTTCGATCAGTCCCTCGTCAGCTTGCGGTGGGTGACCCGGGTCGGCCGTGCGGCCTCTTCACCGAGTCGCTCGACCTTGTTCTTCTCGTACCCGTCGAAGTTGCCCTCGAACCAGTACCACTGCCCCTCTTCGACGTTGCCCTCCCACGCCAGGATGTGGGTACAGGTCCGGTCGAGGAACCAGCGGTCGTGCGAGATGACCACGGCGCAGCCCGGGAACTGCTGCAGCGCGTTCTCCAGCGAGGACAGGGTCTCCACGTCCAGGTCGTTGGTCGGCTCATCGAGCAGGATCAGGTTGCCGCCCTCTTTCAGGGTCAGCGCCAGGTTGAGCCGGTTGCGTTCACCGCCGGAGAGCACCCCGGCCGGCTTCTGCTGATCGGGGCCCTTGAAACCGAAGGCGCTGACGTAGGCGCGCGAGGGCATCTCGTTCTGGCCGACCTCGATGTAGTCCAGGCCGTCGGAGACGACCTGCCACACGGTCTTGTCCGGGTCGATGTTCTCTCGCCCCTGGTCGACGTAGCTGAGCTGGACGGTCTCGCCCACGCGGACCGAGCCGTCGTCGGGCTGTTCGAGTCCGACGATCGTCTTGAACAGGGTGGTCTTGCCCACGCCGTTGGGGCCGATGACCCCGACGATGCCGTTGCGCGGCAGGGTGAACGACAGGTCCTTGATCAGCACCCGGTCCCCGAAGCCCTTGGTGAGGTTCTCCACCTCGACGACCACGTTGCCCAGTCGGGGCGGGGTCGGGATCTGGATCTCCTCGAAGTCGAGCTTGCGCATCTTCTCGGCTTCGGCGGCCATCTCCTCGTACCGCTGCAGGCGCGCCTTGCTCTTGGCCTGGCGGGCCTTGGCCCCGGCACGCACCCACTCGAGTTCGTCGCGCAGCCGCTTCTGCAGCTTCTGGTCCTTCTTGCCCTGGACCTCGAGGCGCTCGGCCTTCTTCTCCAGGTAGGTCGAGTAGTTGCCCTCGTACGGGTGCAGCTGGCCGCGGTCGACCTCGCAGATCCACTCGGCGACGTGGTCGAGGAAGTACCGGTCGTGTGTCACGGCCAGCACGGCGCCCTTGTACTCGGCCAGGTGCTGCTCGAGCCACAGCACCGACTCGGCGTCCAGGTGGTTGGTCGGCTCATCGAGCAGCAGCAGGTCGGGGGCCGACAGCAGCAGCTTGCACAGCGCCACCCGGCGGCGCTCGCCGCCCGACAGGTGGGTGACCGGCTCATCGCCCGGCGGGCAGCGCAGCGCGTCCATGGCCTGCTCGATCTGGGAGTCCAGGTCCCAGGCGTCGGCGTGGTCGAGCGCCTCCTGGAGCTTGCCCATCTCCTCCATGAGCTCATCGGAGTAGTCGGTGGCCAGCTGCTCGGCGATCTCGTTGAACCGATCGAGCTGGACCTTGATCTCGCCCAGGCCCTCTTCGACGTTCTGCTTGACCGTCTTGTCCTCGTTCAGCGGAGGTTCCTGCTCCAGGATGCCCACGGTCGCGCCCGGGTCGAGGAAGGCCTCGCCGTTGCTGGGCTGGTCGAGTCCCGCCATGATCCGCAGGATCGACGACTTGCCGGCGCCGTTCGGGCCGACCACGCCGATCTTGGCTCCCGGATAGAAGGCCATCGTGACGTCATCGAGGATGACCTTGTCACCGTGGCGCCCTTGCGCACCTTCTTCATGGTGTAGATGAACTCCGACACCTACTCAACTCCCTTTGCCGGTCTCGACCGAGATGGGGACGACCCCGCATCCGGTGGATGTCCAAACCGCGATCCTACCGCGCCCGTTGACGAATCCCATCAGCGTGCACCGCTCGCCGGATCGCGGACCGGCCCGCGGCCGCATCCGGGCCGGCGCGTACCCGGACCCGGCCGGCTGCGGCATCGGCTCAGGTCACCGGCGGTTCCGCCCACGGATCGGCCGTCGCCGCGGTGAGCGGGCGGGCGGCGTGCGGGACCGGTCCGGTGTCGACTCCGTCACCCTCGCCGCCCCCGGACTGACCCGGTGCGGAATCGGCGGGCTCCGCCGCGGCACCGCCGCCGGACCCCGGTTCTGGGTCGACACGGCGGGCGGCGGCGGCCGCCAGCGATGCGGCCCGACCGAGGTCCGGACCGACCGCGATCGCCCGCATCTCCAGGTCGGTGCGCGCCGCACCGTCCCGACCGGTGTACTCCGCGGTGAACACCTGTCCGTAACAGATCACGGCGCTGCCCTTGTCGATCGCCTCGGCCACCGGTCCGGCCAGTCTGCGCCAACAGTTCACGGTCAGATACAGGCGCGGTCCGTCGCGCCACTGGCCGGTGGCCGCCTCCCGGTAGCGCACCGTGCTGCCCACCCGGAAGCTCAGCAGGTCTCCGCCGGCCGTGGTCAATCGGCGCGGCTCGGTGAGCACCGTGCCCACCACCGTCTGCATGGTCTCGAACATCGTCGCGT
The DNA here is from genome assembly GCA_021793835.1 of Actinomycetes bacterium. Lineage (GTDB taxonomy): Bacteria > Actinomycetota > Actinomycetes > Mycobacteriales > Mycobacteriaceae > Tomitella. The sequence goes on from JAJYRZ010000029.1 coordinate 15,813, forward strand.
CCCCTCCCCTTCGCGGTCGCGGGGCCGCCTTCTGTCATCGGGGTGCCCCGTCCACGGCCATGGTCGCGCCTGTCCCGCACATCGCAGGGCCATGCCGGGGGCCGGTTGTGGACCCGGGGCCGGGCTGTGGAGGGGGCCGGTCCGATCCGCGCGTGCGGCGGCTATCGGGGTCGGTGCCGGCCGGTACCGACCCCGCGCGTCACCGCTGCTCGGGATCCATGTCGGCCCGATCGCCGTCCGGGGCGTCCGGGCCGGCTGTCTCCGGATCGGTCCGGTCTGCGGCCGTATCCCCTGCCGGCGCGGCATCGGAACCGGAATCGGTGTCGGAGTCCTCGGCACCGCCGGCGGTCTCGGCGTCGCCTTCGGTCACCCCGGCGTCGACCAGCGCCATCTTGTGGAGCATCTCGTTGTAGGCGGCCAGTTCGGCGTCCTCGTCACGGTCGGCGCGGCGGTCGTGCTGGGTGGCCGCGCGCGAATCGGAGCGGTACCACTGCACCGCCAGCGCGGTCATGATCAGCAGCAGCGGCAGTTCACCGGAGGCCCAGGTGATGCCGCCGCCGACCTTCTGGTCGGCCAGCAGGTCGGTCACGAAGTCCAGGTCCAGGTCGCGGTAGAACTGCAGCCCCATCACCGTGTCGCTCATCATCAGGGCGATCCCGAAGAAGGCGTGCAGCGGCAGTGTCGCCATCACGATGCCCAGCCGGGTGACCGGCGCCAGGCGCCGCGGGGTCGGGTCCTGGCCGAGCACGACCCAGTAGAACAGGTAGCCGCTGAGCAGGAAGTGCACGTTCATCACCAGGTGTCCGGTGTGCATGTGCGCGATCGCGTCGTAGATCCCGCCCAGGTAGAGCCCGTAGAAGCCGAGCACGAACTGCGTCATCGCCACCAGCGGGTGGGTCAGGAAGGAGGTGACGGGGCTGTGCACGAAGGCCAGCAGCCACTCGCGCGGGCCCGGCACCCCGTCGCGTCCGGCCGGCTGCATCGCGCGCAGCGCCAGGGTCACCGGGGTGCCCAGCACCAGCAGCACCGGCACCAGCATCGACAGCACCATGTGAGCGGCCATGTGCACCGAGAACATCGCGGTCATGTAGCGGCCCACGCCCGAGGAGGTGGTCAGCAGCAGGATCACCGCGCCCGCCAGCCACCACAGGGTGCGGCTGATCGGCCAGGAGTCCCCGCGCCTGCGCAGCCGCCACACCCCGTACAGGTAGAAGCCGGCCAGCAGGATCGCCAGCACGCCGAAGATCAGGTCGAACCGCCAGGCGGTGAGCAGGTTGACCACGTTCGCCGGTCCCGGGATCTCGTAGCCGAGCTTGACCTCCTGCATGGACGGCTCCGCCGCATCGGGCGCCAGATACGGCGGCGGGGCTCCGCTGAGGGCGACCGCCAGCCCCATCGTGGCGGCGAAGACCAGCGATTCGACCAGCCCGAGTCTGATCAGCGGCCGGCGCGCGGTCGGGTCGGCCTGCAGGACGCGCACCGAGCTGCGGCGCTGCAGGAAGCCCAGCACACCGAGCACGACCAGCGCGATCGTCTTGCCGAGCACCAGCCCGCCGTAGACCGAGGTCCACAGCGCCTCCAGCGGCATGCGGATCAGCGCGTTGACGATCCCCGACAGTGCGACGGCGATGAACGAGGCCGTGGCCACCACCGAGTACCGCCGGATCACCACGTCGGTGTAGGCGCCGCGGCGGCGGGCGTGGGCGAAGACCGCGAACATCCCGCCGGCCCACAGTGCGGCGCCGAACAGGTGCCAGATCAGTGAGTTCACGCCCAGGTCGTGCGCGCCGCCGCTGGCGGAGTGGCCCGTGATCGCGATCGGCAGCAGCGACAGCAGTGCGCCGCCGAGCAGGAACGGGGTCCAGCCCCAGCGCACTATGAGCCGGGAGCCGACCGCGACGATGATCGCCACGATCGCGGTGACCAACCAGGCCACCGGCTTCTGCACCTGGCCGAGCCCGGTCAGCACCGTCTCCGGTTCCATCGAGGTCCACAGGTCGACGCCGGTGGCCGCGGAGTATTCGACCGGGATCAGCAGCAGCGCCAGTCCTGCCCACACGGCCATCGCGATCGATCCGGTGCGTACGGCCAGGTAGCCGTCCAGATCGAGTTCACCGGTCTTCTTCGGCGGGACCAGGAAGGCGGCCAGCAGCAGTGAGCCGACACCGATGATCAGGGCGATCTCGGCAAGGGCGCGCAGCACCGGCAGCGAGTAACGGGTCAGGTCCCCGGGGTCGGCCAGTCCGAAACCGGCGACCGTGTCGCCTGCGTAGAGCGCGGTCAGTCCCACAGCCAGGACCGCGGCGATGATCGCCGCGATGAGAAAGAGCGGTGCGCTGCCCGGGCCGCGTCCCCGGCCCGCCCCGGTGTCCGTGGGGGATGGGTGTGCGCGCACGTCACTGGTCGCCATGGCACCAGGGTAGGTCGCGCACACCGGCCGGGACCACAGAGGTGATGCAGGTAATCTCCGGGCCCGTCCCGGTCCGTACCGGCGCCGAGTAGAGTGCACACTCGGTCCGTGACCGACCTGCCCCCGTAGCTCAGTCGGATAGAGCGTCGGCCTTCTAAGCCGAATGTCACAGGTTCGATCCCTGTCGGGGGCGCCTCGACCGCCGTCTGCGCGCACCCGCCGGCGTGTTGCGTCTCGCTACAGGTCATCGCCTGCGCGGCTGTTGCGGCCGCACCCCGGCAGCCACCGGCCGTGCGGGCCCGGGACCTTGGCGGCGTGCCTGCTGCGTGCCACATCCGCCGCCGGCCCCGTCCCCACGGGCCGGGAACCTGCGGGGCACCGCCTCCGTCCTAGTGGTGACGGCCCGTGCGCAAGGGTGCGGGTCCGCGATCGATCCGGGGGGACGACGATGACCGGCCACGATTCGATACTGCAGGTGGTGCCCGACGAGCTGGACTCACACGCGACGGCGCTCGATCGCCTCGCCGGCGAGGTGCGCGAGATCGGGGCGCCGCTGGCCCTGCTGACCGGACCCGACGAACTCACCGCCTCAGCGGCCCTGACCGCGGTCGGCGACCGATTGCACGCCGCGCTGAACGCCGAACACGGTTGGCTCGAAGACGAGGCCGCGACCTTCCGGTCCGTGGCCGCTGACTATCGGCGCAGCGACGCCACCGGTGCCGCCGCGTTGACCGGCCAGGAGGCGGGCCCGCGATGACCACCATCGATCACATCCTGTCTGTGGATCTGGATCCCCTGCTGGCCCGGGCCGAGGACCTGTCCGGCGCGGCCGAGCGGATCGAGCAGGTGGCCGCGCAGGTCCGTGCCGCACGCCCGCCGGGATGGCAGGCGCTGGCCGCCCGCGCCGCCGCCGATGCCGGTGTCGACGGCGCGGCGCGGCTGGGCGTCCAGGCCGCGGCGGGCCGGGCGGCCGGGGCCGCACTGCGCGACGGACACGCCGCGCTCACCGCCGCCCGGGCACTGCTGGCCGACCGGGTCGCCGCGCTGGGCCGGGACGGCTATGTGCTCGCACCCGACGGTGCGGTCTCGTTCGCCCCGGAGGTGGCGGCCGGCGCGGTCGCGGCGGGGATCGATCCGCGGTCCGCGGAGATGGAATTGGCGGGCCGGGCCGAGGAGGTGCACGGTCTGGCCCGCGACTTCGAGGCGATCGACCGACAGTTGGCGCAGCGGCTGACGGACCTGGCCGCGGCGCATCGGCCGCCGGAGGTGGGCCGCGAGGGGACCACCCCCTCCTTCGACCAGGTGCCCGGCACCGGCACCCCGCCCGCGCAGGCCCGCGAGTGGTGGGACGGACTCGATTCCCGTGCCCAGGCGGATCTGCTGGCCACGATGCCGGCGCGGATCGGCGCCCTGGACGGGTTGCCGGCCGCGGTGCGCGATCAGGGCAACACCGCCGCGCTGGGCGCCACGATCCGCACGCTGCCGGCGGGCGCACTGCGCGACGAGGCACTGGCCCTGCAGCGGGTGTTGGCCGACAACCCGCGATCCTCGCTGCTGAGCGTGACCCGGCGCGGCGGGCGGATGACGGCCACGGTCGGGCTCGGCGAGGTGGACGGGGCCGACACGGTGCTGACGTATTCGCCAGGGACCGCGACCACGATCGACTCACTGCCCGAGATGATCGACCAGATGTCTGTGCTCACCGATGAGGCCGCCCGATTCTCCGACCGCAGCGGCGACCACGACCGGTCCTATGCCGCGGTACTGGCCATGGACTACGACCTGCCGCCGCAGACGACCGACGCGGCCTGGCTCGGCCGCGCGCAGGCGGCGGCGCCGGAGCTGGCGCGGCTGTGGACCGGGCTCGACGTCGCCGCCGAGGTCGAGGATCGCCGACTGGTCGCCTCCGGGCACTCCTACGGCACCTACGTCGCGGCCCTGGCCATGCTGGAGGACCCGCAGTCCCACCCGGTGGACGCCGCGGTGTTCATCGGCAGCCCGGGCCTGCCCGCCGGCGATGCGGCGGCGTTCGGTCTGCCGGACGGCGCCGCCTTCCATCTGACCGCCGATGACGACCCGGTCTCCTGGGCCCACGAGTTCAAGCATTCCGGGAAGGGCGCGACCGTGCTGGCCGCCGAGGCGGGGCTGAGCAGGCTCGGCATAGACGTGGACCTGCCGCGGCCACCGGTGATGACCGGCATGCTCGATCCGTCGATCGCGCTGGTGGCCCAGGTGGTGTTGCCCTACGACCACCCGGACGACACCGCGATCGAGGCGCTGGCCTACCGCGCCGGGATCGGCCCGCACGGCACGCTCGCCGACGGCGCCTCCGGGCATTCGGAGTATCTGCGGCCCGGACCGACCGGGATGCGGATGTCGACGGCGAATCTGGCGGCCGTGCTGGCCGACCGCACCGACTGGGCGGTGCGCGCGGGCGACTGACCGCTGTGGCGCGCTACCCGTGGGCGATCACCAGCGGGCAGGGGGCGGTGTGCAGCAGCGCCCGCGAGGTCGAGCCGGCCATCATGCCGTCGAAACCGCCGCGGCCCCGGTTGCCCACCACCAGCAGCTGCGCGTCCTGCGCCGCCTGGGTCAGGTGCCGGACCGGGCGATCGCGGACGACCTCGCGGTGCACCGTGACCTCCGGATGCTCGGCGCACCACGGATCCAGGGCCCGGTCGAGCAGGGTGCGGGCGCCGTCGGCGGTCGGGTCGTCGTCGCCGGTCAGCGGCACGTCCGAGCCGGCGTGGATCGCCCGGACGTCGACCCCGCGGGCGGCGCCCTCGGCCATGGCCAGCCGCACTGCCGGGGTGCAGGCCTGCGAGCCGTCCACCCCGACCACCACCGGGCCGGTGCCCAGCTCGGTCTCGGTGCCGGACCAACCGCGGATCACCGCCACCGGGCAGCGGGCGTGCGCGGCGACCGCGGTGGCCACCGAGCCGGCGATGGATTCAGGCGCGTCGCCGAGTCCGCGCACGCCGAGCACCAGCATCGCGGCCCGGTCGGAATGGGCGAGCAGCTGTGGGATGGGCGGGCCCTCCCACAGTCCGCGGTCCACCGGATGGTCGGGGCCGAGGATCTCGCGGACCTGGGACAGGGCGGCGTCCAGTGCCCGCTCGCCCCTGCTGCGCAGCAGGGCCATCGCCTCGGCCGACAGACTCGCCGACCCGGTGCGCGGCACCGGCAGCTCCACCGCGGTCACGATGGTCACCGGCAGCGCGCGCAGCCGCGCGGTGAGCGCGCCCCACCGTGCGGCCCCCAGGGCGGAGGCCGAGCCGTCCACCGCCAGGACCATCCGTCCGTCGACCTCGCCCGCCATCGCCCCGCCTTCCGTCGTCGCCGCCTTGCCGCGCGGCCCCGTCGATGCGGGCCCGCCGATGTCTGCAGACGGTACTGAAGCGCCCAGGGGTCGCGGGGCGCCTTCGCGGGTACCGGCCCGGACACGGACCGCGCCCGGGAAGCGAGGACCGGCGGGGCGCACCCCCGCCGGTGTCAGCCGCGCAGCGCAGTGGTGTCGCGGGCGGCGATGTAGCCCGGCCGCGGGCGGGTCGCGGCGAAGGGCGCGTGCGGCGCGTTGTCGACGCTGTTGAACACCACGAAGATGTTCGACCGCGGGTAGGGGGTGATGTTGTTGCCCGAACCGTGCAGGATGTTCGAGTCGAACCACAGAGCCGATCCGGCCTGCCCGGTGAATTGTTCGATACCGAACTCGGCCGCCATCGC
>JAJYRZ010000030.1 GCA_021793835.1 Actinomycetes bacterium
TGGGCGCCGGCGGCCGAGGCAGCGAACGTGACGGGCAGGTCGGGCGCGGTGAGGCTCGCCGGGTCGATGACGGTCAGGTCGTCGATGCCGGGGGCGAGCAGTTTGCCCCAGCCGTCGCGGGACGGCTGGTGCCCGGAGACGGCTAGCAGGGATTCGGCGCGGGTGCAGGCGACATAGAGCAGCCGGATGCGTTCGGCCCGCTGGTGCGCCTTCTCGTGTTCGGCGGCCTCGGCGTAACCGGCGGAGCGGGCGTTCTTCGACACCGCGACCTCGGGGCGCCGGCCGTCCCACAGCACCGGATCGGGCTGGGTGACGAAGCCGCCGCTCATTCCGGCGACGACGACCATCGGGAACTGCAGGCCCTTGGAGGCGTGCATGGTCATGATGCGCACGGCCTCGATACCGATCTCAGGCACCACGGCCTCGGTGACTCGGGCGTTGTCCTCGGCCTGGGTCTGCGCCCAGGCGAGGTAGCCGCGCAGGTCACCGCCGGAGGATTCGTGCCAGGCGCGGGCCTGGTCGATGACGAACCGCAGGCGCCGCCAGATGTCGCGGCCGCGCACGGTGTCCATCGCGTAGACGAACGTGCCGCGCTCCTCGGCGAGACGTTCGAGCACCCGGGCGGGCTCCAGATCCGCGGTCTCGCGGCGCAGCCCGGCGAGCCACCCCAGCGCCTTACCCACCGGCGAGGTGCGCAGGGCCAGTTCCAGGTCGGCCGGGGGCGGGGCGGCCAGGCTCCAGGTCGCCTGCGGCACTCCGCTGCCCGCATCGGCTGCGGCGGCGGCTGCGCGGTGCGCTTCGATGCCGGCCTGCCAGTCGAGCAGATCGTCGTCGCCGCAGGCGAATAGCGGGCTGCGCAGCGCGGCGATAAGCGCCGCGGTGTCGGCCGGGTAGGCCAGGGCGCGGGCGGCCGTGAGCAGGTCGAGGATCTCAGGGGTGCTGTAGACCAGAGAGGAGGCTTCGGCCCGGAATTCGATGCCCGCGGCCTCGAGGGCATCTTCGATGCAGGGCAGGACGGTGCGACTGGGGATCAGCACGCACACATCGGCCGCGGTGATCGGGGTGCGCGAGTACTGCCCGTCGCGTCCGGTCTCGGCGCACCAGCCGGCCGTGAGCGCGGCACCGATGATCCGGGCGGTGTCGGAGGCCTCGAGCGCGCGGGTGCGTTCGCTGTCTTTGAGCTCCTCCCACGCCAGCTCCTGCTCGGGTGTGGGTTGTCCAGCGAAGATCATCGGCGCCGGCATCGGCTGGGCGCCGGCCTCCTCGGCCGGTTCGGGTGCGGGCCGGCCCGGGGCGGGCAGGAGCGGAACGTATTCGGCCTGGATCCGGTCTTCGGCGGTGATCAGCCGGGCGAAGACCTCGTTGGCGAAGTCGAGCACACCGCGGGTGGAGCGGAAGTTGGTCTGCAGGTGCACCATGTCGGCCTGGTCGCGGGCGCTGCGCGCATCCATGTAGGTGGCGATGTCGGCGCGGCGGAACCGGTAGATCGACTGTTTCGGGTCACCCACGATGAACAGTGCCCCGGGACGGTCACCTGCGATCGCGGTGGCGATCTCCATCTGCAGCGGATCGGTGTCCTGGAATTCGTCGAGCAGCAGATACCGGTAGTTTTCGCGGATGCGGGCGGCGGCCTCGGGGTCGCCGACGACGCGGCGGGCGAGGATCAGCAGGTCGTGGTATTCCAGTGCGCCGTTGCGACGGCGGGCCTCGGCTTCGGCGACCAGGTCGCGGCTCAGGCGCGCCAGCACGATCTCGGTGGCGCGCGCCCGGTATCCGGTCTGGGCCGCGGCGAAGAGCGCACCGATGTCTTTGAACCGGTCGCGCAGTTCTTTCGGTTCGATGCCGGTCGCCGCCCAGTTCTTCTTCGTCCCTCCCGCCCCGGGTTTGGGGAAGGAGTCGATCAACCCGGTCTGCGCGTCCAGGTCGCCCGCGTCGACCGCTGCGGCGAACTCGTCGAGCCATGCGCTGAGCAGGACGAACTTGGCATACAGCTTGTCGTCCGGGTCGGCGCACTGCTCGGTCAGCAGGCACAGCTCCCGTCCGGCGGGCAGCGCCGCCGAGTAGTCCGGTGCGGTCAGCGCCGGGATCGGGGCATGGCCGTCGAGCCGGTTCCAGTGCCCGTCCAGGCCCTTGGCCAGGGTGCGGATCTGGTTGACCGAGGCGCCGGAGGCGAGCAGCACCGAGACCGCGTCGGCGACCGCCTGGATCTCGCCGGCGTCGGCGCTCGGATCGGCGGCTGCCCGCGCCGGGTCGGGGAAGAGCCGGGCGCGCATCCGGCGCCACCGGTGTTCGAAGGCCAGTTCCGCGCCCATCTGGTCGACGACCTCGATCTGGGGCGGCACCCCGGCCGCGATCGGGTTCTCGGTGATCAGCCGGGCGGCGAAGGCGTGCAGGGTGCCGATGGCCGCGGTGTCGATCGCCGCGAGCGCAGCCTCGCGCCGCACCGCTTCGGTCTCATCGGCCGGGGTGTGGGCGGCCAGGTGGGCGCGCACCCGTTCGCGCAGTTCGGCCGCGGCCTTGTCGGTGAAGGTGATCGCGGCGACGCGCGCCAGATCCACGCCGTCGCGCAGCACCATCGCGTGGATGCGGCGCACCAGTGCGTAGGTCTTGCCGCTACCGGCCCCGGCTTCGACGAACAGGGAGCGGTCGGTCTCGGTCTCGATGCGGGCGCGCTGGTCGGCGTCGGCCAACACCAGCGAGTTCTGCTCGGTCATCAGTGCTCCTTCTCGGCCAGCGCGGCCAGTCCGGCCAGTTCGGGTCGGTGGCGCAGCTTCTCCCAGGTGCGGGCCAGCTCGGCAGGCCCGAGGAGGTTCTCGATCTCTCGGGTGGCGAAGGATCCGGGTTTGAGCGGGAACATCCCGGTGGTCACCGCCTGGTACACAGCGGCGACGTCGGCGCGCAGCCGGTCGATGACCGCGCCGGTGATCGGATAGCCGATTTCCCCGGGCTCGTCGCCCGGGCGCAGGAACTGGTAGCGCACTTCGACCTCGGCGCCGCCGGCGATGGACTGCGCGTACAGGCCGTAGACGGGCAGCTGGAAGTGGGTACCCTGGCCGGTCGGGTCGCCCGCGTCGATGCCGCTGTAGCGCTTGTCGGAGCCGGTCTTGTAGTCGGTCACCCGTACCCGGCCGTCGGTGTGCCGGTCGATGCGGTCGATCTTGCCGGTGAACGCGATCGCCTCAGCACCGATATCGAGGCGCACGGCCTCATCGGCTGTGAACTCCTGTTCCGCACCGATCGGGGTCCAGCCCTCGGCGCGTTCGGCCACATCGCGCGCGAACCACTGCTCGAGGGTCGCGAGCACGGCGGCGCGGTCCCGGTCCCACAGTTGCGGGAGCCAGCCGGGCGCTGCGTCGTAGGCTGCCTGGCACGCCTGCTCGGCAAGTGTGGTCAGCAGGTGCCCGTCGGGCGCGTCGCCTTCATCGAGGCCGGCGAGGATGTACTGCTCGAGCACGTCGTGTACCAGGTCCCCGCGCACCAGCGCATCGATCTGCACGTCCTCATCGGGTTCGGGCAGTACCTGGGCGCGCAGGATGCGCTGGAGGAAGAACAGGTAGGGGCTGGTCGCCCACTCCTCCAGCCGGGTCGGTGCGACGGGGGTGTCGAAGAGGCGGATGTGGCGGGCTGACTCGCCGACCGCGCCGGTGAACCGGGTGAACCGGCCCGCCCGCCGGTCGGCGCGCATCACCAGCGCGTCGGTGACGGTGTCGGGCATGCCGTCGATCGCGTCCCGGGTCGCCGCGTACCGGCGCACCCGCCATTCGGTGTCGGTGGCCGGGGTCTGCGGTGCGCCGGGCGCCGGGGTGAGCAGTCCGCCGGCGAACGAGTCGGCGGCGATCACCGCTGCGCAGCCGGCCACCCCGCGTTCCCAACCGACCTGGTCGACGGCCGCACCGGTGAGCGCGTCGAGTGTGGGCAGCAGCCAGCGCGAGGGCACCTTTTCTCCCCCGCCGCGCAGGTCTCCGCGTGGGAAGGAGCACATGCGCACCTGTGCCCCGGAGGCGAGGGTGCGCATGGTCTGCCGTCGGCGTTCGGCGAGCCGGTCGGCCGGGTCGACGCCGGTGAGTTCCGTGGGCAGCAGTGGGTCTTCGCGCCGGGCGGCGGGCAGGTGTCCCTCGGCCATGCCGAGCACGAACACCGCGTCAAGATCTCTGCCCGCACCGTCTGCCAGGTCGCCCACGCGCACCCCGACCGATTCGGTGCCGCAGGTGCCGCGCCCCCCGGCGAGCTGATCGGTCAGGGCCGCGTGGATGGCGTCGGGTCCGATCGGGGCGCCGACCGCATCGCATCCGGCCAGTCCGGCGATGGCGGCCTCGAGGTGGGCACGCTGCTCGGGTACGCGACCGATGGTCGGCATCAACTGCGCGGTCATCTCGGTAAGTGCTTCGGCCGCCTGGGTCCAGCTGCGCGCGGTGTGGATCGTGGTCAGGTGCTCCTCGAGCGCGGTGATGAGTTCGGTGACCCGCGCCGCGGATGCGGTGACCGAGTCGCGCATCGATGCGGGCAGCTCATCCCGGTCGAGATCGGCCAGGCGCGCCCAGTCGGGGCCGCCGACGATCGGGATCTGCAGACAGGTCAGTCGGTCGAACTCACGCGGCGACAGGCGCGCACCGTCCTCCCCCATCCAGCGCACCGCTCCGGCATCGAGGATGGCGGACAGTTCTGCCCGGTCGATCTCGCCGGGCCGGAAGGCCACCAGGCGTAGCACCGAGCGGGCCACGGACCGGTCGATCATCGCGTGGGGGTCGGCGCCGTACCAGGGGATCTCCGCGGCATCGAGGTGCCGGGCCACCAGTGCGCCGTAGGGCGCATCGGCGGCGAAGAACACCCCGATTCGGTGCGGCGCGGTGCCGGCGAGAATCTGTTCACGCACGGCCCGCACCACCGTGCGCACCTCGTCGTCGGGGTCGGAGGCGTGCAGCACCGCGGTGCCGGTGATCTCTCCGGAAAGGTCGATCACGGTGGCGCGAGCACAGATCTGCGCGTGCAGGTCCTGCTCGAGTGTGTCGACCGGCGGGGACGGCAGGAACACCACGGTGTGGCCGGGCAGTGGAAGCCGGTCGGCGGCGCGGGCGATCGTCTCGGCCGGTGCGTAGTAGTCGCGGGCTAGGCGCGCGGCGACCGCGTCGTGGATGCGCAGTACCTCGGTGATGACGGTGTCGGCATCGGCGGGGCGCGTGACGTTCCGGCCGCCGAGCCAGGCACACGCCCGGGTCAGGGCGGCGACGGTGCCGGGCTGATCGGCGACCTCGGCGAACACTCCGGGCGCATCCGCCAGTACGGCGCGCACCGCGGCCGCGGTGACCGGCGTGGTCTCGGGCCGCCGCGGGGCGAGCGCGCCGCCGGCGAGCCGGTGGGCCAGTTCGGTGAGTGTCACGGCGGTAACTCCCACCGCCCCGCCGTGGGCGGCCAGGTGGCGCAGCACGTCGCGGCCGGCGGCGAAGCTCGGCACCAGCACGGTGACCGGCGCCAGCGGGTCTTCGGCCTGCACGGCGGCGATGTGCTCACGTAAGGCGCGGTAGGCGTCCCCCGCGGTGGTGATCTGCACGGCGCTCCCCTTTGGTCGGCGTGGCCGGTGGCGACGACGGTCACCGTAGCCCGGCCCACGGACATCCTCGAGAGCGCTGCATCCGAGGTCAGTCACAGCCATGCTTTCTCTGAGGCTTGGGCGAGGTCGACATCGTGCTGGCGCCGCCATGCGCGCAAGACCCGCCGCGGCCGGGCCCCCGGTCGGCCCCGGGTTGGGCCGCTGTTCTCCTCCCGCGCCGGTGACGCTGGCTCGTCTGCGGGCAGTAGATCTGAACACCGTGGAGTGCCGGGCCGCTCGGCCGGATCACGGATGTGCCCGAGGCCGTCGATCGGCACGGCGGCGCTATCGATGACGACCGGCACACTGATGGTCATGACCCGTATCCGACGCGCCGACTCCGACACGAGAACCGATTCATCGTGAGAATCTCGGCTCGCAGGCACCGCAGAACAGCCCGACGGCCGGGCCCATGTCTACGGCTCTGCAGGGCGGGCGGTGGGCAACGCTGAGCCGGCGGCTGATGCACCAACCACCGCTTCCACCACCCCACTCGTCCAGGATGGTGGCGCCGGACTCGTGCGCCAGTTGACGAACCACGTGATCGTCCACTCCGGTGTGAACCGGCGGAACTCTTCACGGCCGGTGAGGCCCGTGGCGATCGATTCGAGTGCGAGAAACACCGCGTCCGACGTACTCACCAGATCGGCGGCGGCGACGGCGCCGAACACGGACGAGCCGGTCCACCGCGGCACAAGGCCGTGACGCGCGAAGTACTGCGCGACGGTAGCGTTCCAGTCGCTCATCCCGGGGTCGATGGACACGATCGGGTACGCGGCCACGTCGGCGACCGTCACCGAATCGCGCGTCAAAGGGTGCCCGGGCGCCGTCACCACCGTCACGGCCTCGTGGCACAGTTTCCGCGAGGCAAGCCCCGGTCCGTGTTCCCGCGGCCCCACGGAGACTGTCAATTCGCCGCTGATCAGCATGTCGGCCACGTGCGTGCGCGGCACCGTCATCTGGTGGACGTCGGCGCCGGGAAGGGCATTGCGCACGGCTGCCATCACTCGTCGGGGCACCGTGAGCGAGGGCTCGGTCACCTGGAGACGCACCTCACGTCGACCGCCGGTCGCACGCACGTCATCGATCGCACAGCCCACCTCACGCAGGATCCGGCGTGCACGCTCGGCGAGCAGCGTCCCGGCATCGGTGGGCGCCACGGTCCGACTCGTCCTGCTGAACAGCACGACCCCCAGGCGCCGTTCGATCCGTGCGATGGCCTGACTCAGAGCGGGTTGCGCCATCGGGATCGACGCGGCGGCGCGGGTGAAACTGCGGTCCCGTTCCACCGCCGCCACATACTCCAGATCCCGCAGGCTGACCGCATCCATCATGTGGACATGCTAGATCCGAACGTGGCCGGTATTGGCGGATCGCGGCGCAGGCGGCACACCCTGGAGGCACAGGACCTGAGATCCGGCGCACCTGCCGGCATCGGTGGGATCGGTCGAGGTCTCGCCACGCCCCAGGAGGACCCGTGATGGCCCGCGGAGTGATCGACGCTCACGTGCACCAGTGGAGCGTCACCGAAAACGATTGGTACACCGACCTGCGCGGCTTCGCCGATCGGGTCGATACGCCGTCGCTGTATGCGGACTTCCTCCCCGCCGAATACCGCGCCGCCGCCGGTGACCTCGACGTGGACGGATTCGTGCACGTCTCGGCCACCACCGCGCCGCGCGCCTACCTCGCGGAGACCCGGTGGGTCGACGCGCTCGCCGACCGCGAAGGCCTCGACCTCGTACTCATCGGCAGTGTCGATCCGGAGCTGGACACCGCGGAGCTGCTGGCGGATCTGGACGAGCAAGCGCGCAGCCCGCGGTTTCGCGGAGTCCGGGTGCTCTCCGGGCTCGAACCCGAGTCGCCGGCGGCCACGATCGTCCTCACGTGGCTGGAGAGCGGCGGCCACGTGTTCGATCTGGTCACCAAGCCGGCGGCGATGCAGCGCTGGCTGGACGTGCTCGCCGCGTACCCGCGGCTGACCGTCGCGTTGGAACACACCGGCTAGCCCGCCTCGACCGACGACCACGGTTTCGAGGCCTGGCATGCGGCCATCCGTGCCTGCGCCGCCCGGCCGGGTATCGCCTGCAAGATCACCGGGCTGGGCATGGCCACCGCCGATCTGTCGGTCGACGTGGTGCGGCCCTGGGGCGAGACGCCGATCGCCGAATTCGGCTGGGACCGGGTCATGTTCGGCTCCAACATGCCGATCGAGACGATGGCGGGCACCTTCGGCCAGTGGATCGGCGCGATGTGCACACTCCTCGCGGAGGCGTCCGACACCGAGCGTCACCACTTCTACACCGACACCGCCGCAGCGACGTACGGAATCTGATGTCCACCGACCACCCGGACTCGCAGTTCCGCGCCCGCGACTTCGCGGGCCGGACCGTGATGGTCACCGGCGCGGCCCGCGGCCAGGGTCGCAGCCACGCCGTCGAATTCGCGCGGCGCGGCGCCGACATCGTCGCCACCGACGTCTGCGCCGACATCGACACGATCCCCTACCCGCTCGCCACCGCCTACGATCTCGCGCAGACCCGCGTGCTCGTCGAGCGGGAGGGCGCGCGGTGTCTCGCGGTGACGGCCGACGTGCGCGACGGTGAGCGGATGCGCGAGGTGGTGGCCGACGCGGTCCACCTCTTCAGCGGTATCGACGTGTGCATCGCCAACGCCGGAGTCGTGAGCTTCGCACCCGTGGTGGAGCTGACCGACCATCAGTGGTCGACGATGCTCGACGTCGACCTGACCGGTGTGTTCCACACGCTGCGTGCCGTGGCACCGGTGGTGACCGCGCGCGGCTGGGGCCGGCTCATCACGATCGCCTCCATGGGCGGACGTGCCGGCACCCCGAACCTCGGGCACTACGCGGCCGCCAAGTGGGGCGCGATTGGGCTGACGAAGACCCTCGCCCTCGAGCTGGCCGGCACGGGCGTCACCGCCAACGTCGTCTGCACCGGCACGGTGTCCACCGCGATGGTGCACAACCCGGCGATGTACTCGCTGTTCGCCCCGGACATGGAGGCGCCCACCCGCGAACAGGTCCGCGGACGCTATGCGCGGCTCAATCCGCTCGGCACGCCGTGGACGGACCCCGCCGACATCACCGCCGCGGTCGTGAATCTGGCGTCGCCGGCAGCGCGGCACGTCACCGGCGAGACCCTCGAGATCGGCGCCGGGGTCTCCGCACGGATGCCATGACGGCGATCCGGTTCAGGCCCTGGCGGGCCTTCTCCTCCGCGACACGCCTCTCCCGGCGACGGTCGGCGCGAGTGCGAAGGCGATGAAGACGATCTGCAGCAACGCGCGCGCCGCCAGCGGCGTCGTCGGCGCGTCGGGATGATCGACGCCGCCGGCCGCGATGACGTTCGCCGGGAACAGGGCGACCAAGAGGAGTGCGGAGACCAGCCCGGCCCATCGCCGGGTGCGCGGCATGAGCAGCGCCGCGGCGAGGACGAACTCGAGCAGTCCGGTCGCGGTGATCACCAGTCCCGGGGCGGGAATCGCTGCGGGCACGATCGCCTCGAGCCCGGAGCGTTGCGGTTCGATGAAGTGGGTGACCCCGGTGGATAGGAACACGGCCGCCATCCCGGCTGCGGCGGCGGCCGACCACGAGTCCCATGCCCGGGCCGATCGGTGGCCGCGGCGCACGAGCAACGAGGCGCCGCCGCGTACGGCTGCGGTGGCCAGCAGAAGTGGGATGAGGAGAGACATGGCCGGTCCAATCTTTACGCTGTAAGGATTGAGCGTACCCGACAATCTTTCCACTGGATAGTTACTGTGGGGTCGTGTCCCGATACCACCACGGTGATCTGCCCCGGCAACTGCTCGCCTACGCCGCCGAGATGGCTGCCCAGACCGGACCGGAGTCGATCACCCTGCGCGAGCTCGCGCGGCGCACGGGAGTGACGCACGCGGCCCCGACCCACCACTTCGGCACTCGTCGGGGTCTGCTCACCGCCTTGGCGACCGAAGGATTCGGGCTCCTCAACGGCGCCCTGAGCCGCCACCGAGGGCAGCTGCACGAGATGGGCGTGGCCTATGTGATGTGGGCGCTCGATCATCCGGGCCATTACGCCGTCATGTGGCAGCCGAGGCTTCTCGACGAGTCCAGCGCGGAGTTGAACGCGGTGCGCGGCAGAGCGTGGGAATTGCTGTCCGGCGCGGTGGCACCCTGCGAACAGACAGACGACGCTCCTCATGCGCAAGTCGACGCTCTCGCGGCGTTCGCCGTCGTCCATGGGCTGTCGAGCATCTGGCTCAGCGGGGCGTTGGCACCGCCGGCCGACGCTGCGGCGATGACGCGGATGATCACGGGCCGACTCGCGATCATCGACCGCGATGCGGGCCTGCCTTAGCGGGCGCTGCTGCCCAGCGGCGTGCGATGCGCGCTGTCCGATCCGATGCCGGGACGTACACGAACAGCCCACAGGGTGTGCGGTGAATCCCCCGGCGTGCACCCGCCTGCGGTGCCTGGCATCACCAACCTGCGCCCCGCACGACAGGCGCGCGGACTATCCCTGCAAACCATCGCCGACCACTTCGGCGTCTGCCCCATGCAATCTCCACGATCGAACCCGGCAAACGCCGGGACGACGAACCCGCCCACCGCTACCGCCAATGGCTCAACGCCGCTCGACAGCCCATAGGGGCATCACCGCGGGCTCCAGCAGCCGGCCCCCGGCGTGTATGCCCGGCACGTTCACTGCGCGGCGGTCTTCCTGTTCTGCTTCAGTCGGTCCGGCAATCCGCCCTGGGCAGCATCTTTGGTCGCGGGCGGAGCGGAATCGAACAGTCGGGGGTGCTCATGCGCCACAGCGGCGTGGCCGGTGTCATCGCGATCGGGGCCGCGTGCGCGGTGCTCGCCGCCTATGGCTCTTCGGATTCGGGCGGTCCGCGCGCCTGGGACGCCGGCACCGCGGGGGCCGGCGCGATCCAGGACATGGAGGTCGATGCGGCCACCAGTTCGCTGCCCGCGCCCATCGAGCGCCCGGACGGGGTGCCGGTGTTCCTACCGGCCCCGGAGGCGGACTGGAGTACGCCGCGGACGATCGTCGGCGGGCTCGAGGGCTCCGAGCACGCAGATCTACTGGCCCAGCATCTGGGCCTGGCCGAAAACGACCTACGCTCGCAGCTACACGGCTGGAGCGTGGCGCTGCTGCCCGCCGACACCGCGGTGCGCGAGTACCGCACGGGCGACGAGCAGCCGCGCCCGGTGGTGTTGGGGACTGCTGCACCGATAGGTGACATCTGATCCGGCTTGCCGTAACTGGCCGCCTGGAAGGATGTGCACCATGCCCGCCCCCTACCCGCAGGAGTTCCGCGACGACGTTGTCCGCGTGGCCCGATCTCGTGAAGACGGGATCACGATCGCGCAGATCGCCAAGGACTTCGGTATCCACGAGATGACTCTGCATAAGTGGATCCGCCAGGCCGACATCGACGACGGTAAACGTCCAGGCAAAACCCGCGAAGAATCCGCTGAGCTGCGAGACGCTCGGAAACGGATCCGGTTGCTCGAGCAGGAGAACGAAGTCCTGCGCCGCGCTGCCGCCTACCTGTCCCAGGCGAACCTGCCGGGAAAAGGCTCTTCCCCCGCAAGCGGGAGGCACCCCCACCGCTCGTGACAGAGCTGGCCGAAGACGGTATCCCCGTCGCGGTCACGTGCCGGGTTCTGGGGCTCTCCCGCCAGCCCTACTACCGCTGGCTGGCCAACCCGATCACCGCCGCTGAACTCGCCGAGGCCTACCGGGCCAACGCACTGCTCGATGCCCATCGTGACGATCCGGAGTTCGGCTACCGGTTTCTGGCCGAAGAGGCTGCCGCGGCCGGTGAGGTTATGTGCGAACGGACTGCGTGGCGGATCTGTCGCGATAACACCTGGTGGTCGGTGTTCGGCAAGAAGCGCGGGAAAAACGGCAAGCGTCCCGGGCCTCCAGTCCATGACGACCTGGTCCAGCGCAAATTCTCGGCCGGCGCCATCAACCAGCTGTGGCTGACCGACATCACCGAGCACCGCACTGAAGAGGGAAAGTTGTATCTGTGCGCGGTCAAGGACGTGTTCGCAGGCCGCATCGTCGGCTACTCGATGAGCGACCGCATGGAAGCCCGACTCGCCGTGAACGCCCTGGAAAACGCGGTATCCAGACGTGGCGACGTGGCCGGATGCGTCGTGCACTCAGACCGAGGATCACAGTTCAGATCCAGGAAATACGTACATGCACTGAACGCTCATCACCTGATCGGATCGATGGGGCAAGTCGGAGCCGCCGGCGACAACGCGGCGATGGAATCGTTCTTCGCTCTACTGCAGAAAAACGTCCTCGATCGGCGACGCTGGCAGACCCGGGAACAGCTCCGCACCGCGATCGTGATCTGGATCGAACGCACCTACCACCGGCGTCGCCGCCAGAGCAGGCTCGGACGATTGACCCCCATCGAATACGAGACCATCATGAACCCGGTCGCGCTCACCGCGGCCTGACACCCCGACTGTCACCTATCGGTGCAGCAGTCCCGCTCTACGCGATGACCGATGACCATTCTGCCTTGCTCGTTCGACTCGATCAGCTCAAGGCCGCCGATCCGCAGGCGATGACGGCCGAGTTGATCCGGGCCGGGCTGCAAGAACTGATCGAAGCCGAACTGACCAGCGTGCTCGGCGCCGGCCGTTACCAGCGCACCAGCGAGCGGGTCGGGCAGCGCAACGGACACCGCCCCAAGACGGTGGCCACGACCTCTGGTGATGTGGATGTCAAGATCCCGAAGCTGCGTGCGGGATCGTTCTTTCCCGCGCTTCTCGAGCGGCGCCGCCGGATCGATAAGGCGCTGCACGCGGTGATCATGGAGGCCTACGTGCACGGGGTGTCCACCCGCAGCGTCGACGACCTGGTCGCCGCACTCGGGGTCCACAGCGGGATCTCCAAGTCCGAGGTGTCCCGGATCTGCGCCGGCCTCGACGCCGAGGTCGCCCGGTTCCGGGAACGCACCTTGGTGCACACCACGTTCCCGTATGTGTTCCTCGATGCGACGTTCTGCAAGGTGCGCGTCGGCGCGCACGTGGTCTCACAGGCCATGGTCGTGGCGATCGGCGTGTCGATCGATGGCACCCGCGAGGTGCTCGGCACCGCGGTCGGCGACAGCGAATCCTACGACTTTTGGACCGAGTTCCTGCGCTCACTCAAAGCTCGCGGCCTGACCGGGGTGCACCTGGTGACCTCGGACGCGCACGCCGGGCTCAAGCGTGCGATCGCCGAGCAGTTCACCGGCGCATCCTGGCAGCGCTGCCGTGTGCATTTCATGCGCAACGTCGGGGCGAAGGTCTCGGCCAAGGCCATGCCGCCGGTGATGGCTGCACTGAAGACGATCTTCGCGCACACCGACCCCAAGGACATCGACGCCCAGTGGGACGTGGTCGTAGAGACCTTCGACTCGCCATACCCGCAGGTCGCCGAGCTGATGCGCGCCGCGAAAACCGATGTGCTCTCCTTCGCCGAGTATCCGCGATCGCATTGGACGAAGATCTGGTCGAACAACCCGATCGAACGGCTCAACAAGGAGATCAAACGCCGCGCCGACGTTGTGGAGATCTTCCCCAACCAGGCCGCGTTCCTCCGCCTGGCCACGGCCGTGGTCATCGAACAACACGACGAATGGCAAGTCGCCCGCCGTTACGTCTCCGAGGTGTCGATGGGCGAACTACGCGCCGTGATCGCCGCGAAACAACGCGCCGCCGCAGCAGCGCTAAGCAAGGAGGTTGCCACCCCCGTGACCGCCGACTAACGTTCCTCGCGACTCGTTGATCACCTACGCGGCCTGATCCGAAGTCCACCACGCCACGGGGCACTATCTGCAGGAATGCGAAGAGGTTCAGGGCGCGGTCCAGATCCCGCTGTCCGAGCCGATCCCCCGCCACCGTCTCCTCGGCGTACACCACCGTGGTGTCCTCCCTTGTTGCTGCATCCCCGTCCGGCACAACACGATCCGCTCATCGGCTCCCGCGGCATCGCGATGCGCAGAGGTCTCGGCGGATCGCCTGAAGATTATCGGACGTGTGTGACAGAGCACTCCGAGGGCATCATCGGGCAGGCGTCTCGCACCTGCCGACAGGACTCCTGGTCTCAGCAATTCGCGAGGCTGGCCCTTCCACTACACCTCGTACGGCAAGGGTGAAGTATGCCGACGGACCTGCCCGAGACGAGGAGGCCGACGCTCGGCTCCCTCGACGGGCTCGGACAGTCACGCGCAACCGTCGGCCGAGTTCGCCGGGTTATTTCACCCCGGAGTCGGCCAGGCGCCTGCGGTGTGCCGCCAGCGCCTGTGGATCCGGCCGATGTCGACGATCTTCAGGCTGCGCCACTCGCACTCCCGCATGCTCCTCATAGGAAGTGCCCGCAAGCACTGGCGAAAGTTCGACTCTGTAGCCGTCCGCATCTTCTGCCAACGCGATCAGATTCAGATCGAACAGGGTGTGGATATCGGCGCGCAACAGTAGCCCGTTTCGGATCTCATCGGCACCGCCGGCACTGTGCGCGGTGATGTGCGCAGCCTCCAGTGCCGCGACGGCGTCACAGCCGGTGATCACGCATCTGCCGCCATAGGCGTCGATGATTTGCTCACGGAACTTCGGCTGGCCCCGCCGGCTGGCGATAGCGCGGTAGACATATTCTCTGTCGGTCTCGTCACCGGTATCCGGAGCGAACGGTTCGGCCTCCTCGGCCGGGTCCGGGCTCCACTCCGGGGTGAACAAGCTCTCGAGGAAGGCCATGTCTTTCGGTTCCCCGAGCCGGACACTGCCGAAATTCAGCGCGCCCTGCGGGGCGATGAAGTTGCTGTTCAGATCGGCCCACCGCATCAACGTGCTCGGCGGTCCCGGTTTCGGGTCGATCATCACGCGGGTGCGGTACCCGCCGGTCGCAGCGTCGTCCCAGCCTCCCTGCGACATACCGGGAGTGATTTCCTGGACCGGCGTCAGCGCACGGGCCCGGCCGATGAAGTTGCCCCCGCTCTGCCAAAAATAGATGAGATCGCCGGCTTCGATCGGCGCCTCGTTGACGGTCTTCCGGAGATCCCAGAACCCGTCGCGGACCGCGACGTCCCAGTGATGTGCCAGACCGCTCTTGATGGGAATGACCCAACTCGCCACCCGTATTGCCCCGTTTCGGTATCGCACCGGGTGGGGGCATGTCCTGTACGCGGAAGCCCGTCGGGCCGTGCTCGTGTGTCGTCTTCGGTATTCGGTTGTCGGCGGGAACCGGTCCCGCCGGGTCTTCATCCGCCGGCGCTACCTCGCCGGCGACGTCCGGTCAGCGCGCGGCGGTGGCCGCCGGCACCAGGGCGCGCAGCGCCTCGAGGGTTTGTTCGTCGGTGGAGTAGATGACGGTGCCGACCATCCCGCGGGTGAGCAGCACCTTGTAGACGTTGCGCACCAGCGCGTCGAAGGCCGCATCGGGCACCTTCTCGCGGTTGCGGAAGTCCGGATCCTTGTTGGCCTCGCGCCTGCTGACGAACCTGCCGTCGCGGATCACCAGATCGGGGCCGAGGATGACCCCGTTCCAGTCGTACTCGAAACCCTGAGCGGTGTAGATGCAGCCGACCTGGCCGAAGCCGCCCTCCTCGGTCGCCCACAGCGCCGACGGCGGGGCATCGCCCACGCGCCGATCACCCTTGAGGTTCCACGGCCGGGCCCAGTCACCGATGGCCACATCGGGCACGAGCGTGCCGTCCTCGCGTGGATCCGACCACGGCCAGCAGTAGCCGGCGGTCATCCGCGCCGAATAGCCGTCATCGAGCTTGGTGCGCAGCCGACGCTCCATCTCTTGTGGGGACTCGGCGACCTCGACCGCGAACTGCGGATCACCCGGCCAGGGGCCCGGCGCGCCGTCGGTCAGGCCCAAGAGCCGTTCGACCCAGCGCACATACTCCTCGCTGCCCCCGCACCGGAACTGGGCGCCGAGCGGGACGTGGAAGACCTCCAGGCCCTTGGTCGTGGCGAACGCGGTGATCTGCTGCAGCGAACCCATCTCGCCGGGCCGGACCACCTGGTGGTCGTCGAGCAGGAACACCGGCACACGCGCCGCATCGATCAGCTCGTCGATCTGCGGGCGATCGGTGCGCAGCTCCTTGCGGGTGTAGCGGTCCACCGAGGTCTGCCGGATGCGGTGCGCCTCGTCCATGATCAGCACGTCGAGCCCGTTGGTCTCGGCGACCATGAACTGGTTGAAGTACTTGAACATCTTCTGCACCTTCGGCGCCCGGTACCCGGCCACCCGGCGCAGCGTCTGGGTGAACGAACGCGACCCGGTCGCGTGCAGCACGGTGCGGCCCTGGCGGGCGAGCTCGCCGAGCAGCTCGAGGGCGATCACCGATTTGCCGCTGCCCGGCCCGCCGGTGACCACGATGACGCGTTTGGTGTTGGCGCTGCGCGAACGCTCCACCTGATGCATCACCAGATCCACCGCCAGCTGCTGCTCACCGAGCAGCTGGAACTGGGAACGCTCGCGCACCTCGGCGGCCGCGACCGCGAGTAGCTGGCGCGAGGGGGCGACACCGGATTTGAGCAGCATGTCCCCGGCCACCCGCCCACTGCCGGTCGGTGAGAGGCGCGCGCGCAGGAAGTCGTGGAAACGCGCGCGGTCGGCGCCGGTGAACAGCCGGCCCGAGGTGTCCACCGGCACCCGGTGCAGGTCGGCGACCGTGGCCGGGTCGAGGGCGTTATGCAGGTAGGCCGCCCCTGCCACCGACTCGGGCCGGTCGTGCAGGATGCGGGCGAAATCGGTGAGGTATTCGCAGTAGCCGCGCACCTGCAGGATGGGGTTGAGCTTCGGTCCGCCCGCCATGCCGGGCACCTCGACCAGTTCGGCGGAGTCTTCGAAGCTGTAGGCGGCGGTCCACTGTTTGAGTTCGACCACCACATAGGACGGCTCACCGGTGTCCGGGTGCACCCCGGCCAGCACCACATCGGCGCGCTGACTGGTCAGCGGCAGATGGTATTCGATGAGCATCTCCACCCCGCCGAGGCCGGAGGTGCGCAGATCGGCGGCCAGGGCCGGCAGGCTGCGGCGCCACGAGTTCTGTTCCGAGGCGCCGGCGCGGCGGCCGGTGGCATGCAGCATCTGCTCGAGCATCTGCTCCACCAGTGAATCGGGGCGGTCGAGCCGTTCATCATCGGCCGAAAGCCGAAGCAGGGTCACGGACATGTCCTCCGGGCAGCACGAAACGATTCGTGCGGGTGGGGACATGTCCGGCGCTGCGCGGGGCAGCAGAAGTCCGTCGGGCCGCAGCAGTCAGGTTAGCGGACCTGCAGGGCGCGGGGCGGGTAGCGACGCGCGGTGACCCAGCGGGTCGTTGTTAGCCGTGCAGTACGGCACCAGCTCGGCAGCGTGACCCCGGCGATGGGCCCGCGGGACACACCGCTGCCGACCTGTGAGCCTTCATCGGCCACGTTGGCGCCGTGCGCGGTGTTATCCGGCAACGGTCGACGCCGGCTACGCGGTAATCTACGTGTCGGATGGACCATCGAGCCTGTCTGCGGCGTCATCGCCCAGGGCCGCTGTGCAGCCCACGACAGGGAACGATTCACCGACACGGTCCTCGTACCGGTGCACCGTCTCGCACAGCGATCCGATCGTCGAAGAGCATCGAGACCGACGAGCGCGAGTCGGCCTATCGCCGCTCCGAATGGTGAATCGGCCGACCGGCGCTTCGCCCTGGCGATCGCCCGTGTGCTCGGCAGCGCCCGGTCGGCTGCATCGCGCGTCTACAGCTCCCAGACGTGGTCCGGGTCATCGAAGGCCGCCCGGACGGCACTCAAATCGCCCAGTGCCGCCAGCGGTGAACTCTTGGCCACCTCCACGATCGCGCCCAGCACAGTGGCGGCGACCTGCGCATCACCAGCCTCCATGGCGGTGTCGAGCCGACCGAGCAGTGCGGTGAACGTCTCGGACCGCTCGGCGAACACCTGGGTGAAATACTTGTCCAGGAGCTGTTCTGCGGCCGCGATCCGCTTGAGCTCAGTGTCCCGGTAGGCCGCGATCTGCGCCTGTTTGGTGCTCTCCTGCGCGTGGATGACCACGGCCTCCTGGACCGCGTCGACCAGCCCGGTCAGCGCCGCGAAAGCATCCTGCGCGGAGATGAGCCCCACAGCCTTGTGCACCGGGTTGCCGTCCTGATCAATCGTCGCCATGGGGAGCACTCTCCGTCTTCGCGTATCGCACCCACACGGCCGCACTCTCGGCCGTCAGATCACCGTCCTCGCCGAGCACCTGCACCTCTGCGACGTTCTTCACCGCCTGCACCATCTGGACCGCGCGCTGCAACCGGCCCATGTGCACCGCCGGATCGAACGGCTCCGCTTCGAGCCGGTCCAGCAACATCGTCGCCCGGCCGGACAGGTCGGTGAGGAGCTGCACGATCTCAGCGACCCGGGTATCCACCGCGTCCAGCAAGGTGGTCTTCGCGTCCATCTCCGCGACCGCCACCGCGACCTGCGCCGAGACCTCGTCGGCCTCGGTGATCTTCTTCTTCCCCCAACTCTTGGTCGCCAGTCCACCGGCCAGCAGGGCCGGCCCGGCCACCACGACGTTGAGCACCGTCGCCCCCAGCGCCATGCCTCCGCCGCCGGCGGACAGGGCACCGCCGCCGAGCCAGGCCATCGTCGCATTGCTCGCCGCCGCCCCGCTCAAGCCCGAGATGGATGCGCCGGTGCTGGCCACGCCGACCGCGCCGACCAGCGAGGTGGTCCCGGCCGCGGTCCCCACGCCGACCGCGCTCACCCCCAAGGCGGCGCCCACCCAATGCCCGGGGTCGACGGTCAGGCCGTCGGCGGTCTCCAGCTGTTCCTGGCCGACCTCGATGCCGTCCACGGACAAAAAGTCGGAGTGGTTCACCAGACGGCGGTGGCGACGGAGGAAGTCCACCATCCGCAGCACGACGACACTCATGGCCGCGCGCTGCTGCTCGCCCAGCCCGGCCAGGACCTCGTCGGTCGTCTGCACCCGGGACTGGAACCGGGCGTGGCGGTCCTGGTACTCCTTGTTGCGCGCCTTGATCGTCGCGTCTGCGCGTTTGGCGTCCAGAGCGCCTTTACCACCGAGCGCGAGGCCACCGGACCCGGTCACCGCCCCGGCCGCCATCAGCGCCAACGGTATCGCCGGAAGGACCATGTCTCCGCCTTTCTACGGACCGCGGTGATCATAGCTGTGCTGCGCGCCACAGGGCCGGGCAGGCACTGCCGCGCCCGAGCACCGCATCCGCATTGCCGGCGACATCCTCCGTCTTCGTCGGTGACCACGTGTAAGACGGTGGTTACGACCGAACACGCAAGGAGGTCCGGCGATGCCGGTGGAGATGGGTCTGTGGCGTGCCGAGGGCGGAAAGCTGGCGCGGCTGGAGTCGACCGGTGTTCCGCTCGAGTCTGAGTTGGAGGACTACATCGAGCAGGACCCCGGACTGCTCGGCGATCCGCTGCTGCTGATCGGGCGCCAGGTGCGTACCCGCCACGGCGGGTTCATCGACCTGCTCGGAGTCGATGCCGACGGTGTGGTCCACGTCTTGGAGCTCAAACGTGACCGGACCCCGCGGGAGGTCACCGCCCAACTGCTCGACTACGCCTCCTGGGTGGCGACCCTGTCCCACGCCGAGATCCTCGAGATGTGGTCCGACTACCGTCCAGGCCTGGCCTTCGAGACCGCGTTCGAGGAGGCCTTCGGCACTGCGCCGCCGGAGGATCTGAACGAAGAGCAGGTGCTGACCATCGTCGCTGCTGAAGTCGACGAGTCGACCGAACGGATCATCCGCTTCCTCAACGACCGGTTCGCGGTGCCGATCAATGCGGTGTTCTTCCGGCACTTCCGCGACCGCGGCGTGTCCTACCTCGCCCGGACCTGGCTGGTCGATCACGCGTCTGCCGTCGACGGTTCGGTGCCGACCCGCGCCGCGCGCTCGAAGGAGCCGTGGAACGGGACCGACTGGTACGTGTCGTTCGGCGAGCTCGACGGGGAACGCGACTGGGAGGACGCGCGGGCCTACGGATTCGTCTCCGCCGGGGGCGGCAGATGGTTCTCTCGCACCCTGGCCAGTCTGCGGCCCGGCGCCCGGGTGTTCGTCAACATCCCGAAGACCGGCTATGTCGGTGTCGGAGTCGTCACCACGCCGGCTGTGCGGTTCGATCACGCCACCGTGACCGTGGACGGCGCGCCCACGCGGCTGGCGGGACTACCCCTGCGGGGGCGTTACACCCACTCCCCCGACGGGGTCGATGACGACGGGACCGCCGAATACGCAGTCGGTGTGGAATGGATCCACACCCGTCCGGCTTCCGAAGCGGTGTGGCGCCCCGGCATGTTCGCCAACCAGAACTCGGCCTGTCGACTCCGCAACAGGTTCACCATCGACACCGTCACCGACGCGTTCGGGCTGGAGGAGTCGGACGCGCCGTGACCGGCCGCGGCCACGAGCGCCCACTGCGTGATCGCCGACGCGGGGCCCGCCGCGGCCGGGGTCAGAGCCTGAATTCTGTGTCGGTCTTGCGCGGTGAATACGCGAGCGTGAATGCCGTATCCGGGCCCGGTTCCCGGACACCGATGACGAACCGCTACGACAGACCGAACTTGCGGACGATCCGGCGCAGCAGGCGCACCCCGATCTCCGAGTCGACCACCGGGCAGAACAGGTTGACCACGGTGCCGGCCTTCCCGTCCGGGCGTGCGCCGCCGACATCGGTGCCGTCGCAGTGCCCGGCCCCGCGCCAGCCCAGATATTCCTCGGCGTGCTCGACCAGTCCGGGCAGCAGCCGGGCATCGTCGTCGTGGGACAGATCGTCGGTGTGCGTCCACACCTGCAGCACCACCAGCGCATGCTCCTCGGCCGGGATCTCGCGGTAGCCGAGCTCGGCGGCCCGGGCCCGCAGGCCGGCCACATGCTCGTCCAGACTCGGGCTGCTGGGCCGATTCGCCCTCTTGATCGCGCGCCGGGTGGTGGTGCCCACGGTGCCGACCTTGCCGCGGTGGGTCACGAACGACCCCTGGTCGGTCCAGCCCTCCAGATAGTGCAGGTCGCCGTCGTCGTCGCGGCCGTAGGTCTTGATCATCGTCACTGCGAGCTCCTGTCTCTGGCGCACAGTCTGCCCGGTCCCTGACCGCGCCGCGGCCGGTCCCTACGGCGTTGGCCGGGCGCGACCGAACCGTCCCGGGGGTCGCTGCTCGCCGGTTCAGTCCCGGAGCGGGATCATTCGACGACCGCCGCGCTGAACTGGGTCGGCTCGCCCAGGAAGCGGCGGGCCGACGGCGGTGCGGTGCCGTCGATGTCGACCACGCCCAGTTCCGCGCCGAGGTCGGCCGCGTAGAACACCTGTCCCGAGCGCTCCAGCATCTGCGGGTCCGCCCATAGCGCGTCGATCACCCGGCCCGGATACTCCGGGCTCTCCAGCCGCGGGCTCGCCCCGTAGCGGCCGGCATCGGCCGCCATCACCGCGCGGGTGCGTTCGGTGGCCAAAAGTCCCATCCACAGCGACACCGCCGCCACCCCGTACGGCTTGAGGTCGCGGGCCATGTCGTGGGCCATCTTGTCCACCCCGGCCTTGCCCGCACCGTAGGCGGGGCCGTGCATGTAGCAGCGTCCGCCCGCAGCCGAGGTGTTGACGATCAGGCCGCGGCCGGCGGCGATCAGCAGCGGCGCGGCGTACCACGAGGCGACATAGGTCGAGCGCAACCCGACGTCGAGCATCTGCGCCTGGGCCAGAGACTTCTCCCAGAACGGCCCGGGCGCGACCAGATCGTCCGGGACGACGAACGCGTTGTTGACCAGCACATCCAGTCGGCCGTGAGCGCGTTCGATGCGTTCGAACAGTGCGCGGACCTGCTCGTCGTCTCCGTGGTCGCAGGCCACCGCGATCCCGGTGGCGCCGCGGGCGTCGATCTCGGCCGCGGTGGCGCCGATGGTGCCCGGCAGCGGCGCCGCCCCCTCGGTGACGGTGCGGCCGGTGACGTACACGGTGGTGCCCGGCCGGGCCAGTGCCAGCGCGATACCCTTGCCCGCCCCGCGGCTGGCCCCGGTGACCAGCACCACCCGTTCCGGTCCCTCGCTCATCACGATCCTTCTCCTACCGCGTGCACGTCGACGCCGCGGCGCGGCCCCGTCGGCCACGGCTCGGCGAGCATCTCACACGGGCCCGCCCGGGAGCGCACCCCTGATCTCCGGCCGCCGACAGGCGGCGCGGCCGGGCCCTGGGTCGCGCCGCAGACCGAGGTCGCCGGGCCGGCGCACGGACGGATGG
>JAJYRZ010000236.1 GCA_021793835.1 Actinomycetes bacterium
TTCCGATCTCGCGGAGGTGTAGCTGACTTCGACGTTCATGCGCGCAGCGATGTCTGCCGTCCGCGCCGGCCCGTCGTCAACGGCAATTGCTGCGAGGTAGCTGCGGTCGACGGGGGAGAGTCGGTGTAGCGCTGGGGCGTGGACCATCTCTCCCATGCGTCGTGGGGCTTTTATCGCGGCTGATTGGGCGTCGGCGGTGGTGACCATGTCTGCGTCGCGGTGTGCGTCCCATGCCAGTTTGCCGACCAGTTGGATTAGAAATGGGTAGCCGCGCACAGCCTCCACGGCGATATCGAGAGCTTCAGGGCGGATTTCACGGCCGCCTTGGTGGATGGGGACCTGGAGTGCTTTGGCGACGTCGGCATCGTCTACCTGGCCGAGAGGGATTCGGTGGGCGCGCCGGAGGAACGTCAGGACGGGATCGGCCAGTAGATCCTCGACTGGTTGCGGGAGCCCAGCGGCAATAATCGACACCGCGCGGTCTTCTCTGATCCAGTGTTGGTAGCTGGTGAACAGTTCGCGTAGTTCCGTCTGGTCGCCTGCGTGGACTTCGTCGATCGTGATCAAGACGCCGGTCTGGTGCGGGGCGAGAAGGCTGGTCAGCAGCTCCATTTGGGACCGCAGGGTGTGCATGGGCGAATACTTGTCGCCCACCGAGGTGTTCATCGTGATGCCAGCGGCGCTTACGCCGAGCACCCTTCGTCTGTGTGGCTGTGGGTCGTGCTCGGCCAGGAGCCGCGGCAGGTGGGTGGAGGTCAGGCGATTGATCAGTGCGGTGTCTGCGGTTTCGGGGATCACGAGCCATCCTCGTGATCTAGCCTGATCTTCCAGAGCGTTGAGCAGTACGGTCTTGCCGGTGCCGCGTTGGCCAGTGACTAGACTGGCCAGCGCAGCCGAGCCGGGACCGTCGTCGAGCGCGTCTTCGTACTCGGTGATCGCCGCGTCACGGCCGACAAGCAGCGGCGGCGTGGTGCCGAAGGACGGCCTGAACGGGTTGCGTCTGCGCATAGAGAACTCCCCACTTTTATCTATTTTAACTTTTTTATCTAAGTGGGTCGAGCGAGCCCGCGGCAGGGCCTACCGGCGACGGTCTGACTGTAGGGAGCGCGTCTGGCGCGGCTGTCTTCTCCGGCTTTTGCGGTTGCGTTCGAAGACTTCGCGGGGTGTGCAGTGGCCCAGGCCGTCACGGAGGATTTCATCGAGTTCGGCGGCAATCGCTTCAAGGTAGGCCTGCTCCGGGGGTGGGAGGAGTCATTCATACGCGCTCCTCACCAGCATCCACGGCTTTCAGGTGCAGGCGGCCGCGATCTCCGTGACCGTCCAGCGCGCCGAGAAAGCCCGAGGTCAAGAATCCGAACGCGGGGCGCGCACGAACAGCGCCAGCACCAGCGCGAGGGTGGCGACGATCCCGGCGAGCACGAACGGCGGGGCCATACCGCCTGAGACCGCGTCGGCACCGACCAGGCCCGCCTCGGCGCGCCCGCGGATCCCGACGGTCATCATCGCGATCAAAAGCGCGGTGCCCGCCGCTCCCGCGAGCTGCTGGGCGGTGTTCAAGATCGCCGAGCCGTGCGGATACAGCGGCGGCGGCAGCGCCCCCAGACCGGTGGACATCATCGTGGTCATCACCACGGCCACCCCGATGCCGAACACGGTGTACATCCCGGCGATGTAGGCGGTCGAGGTGTCCGGGCCGATCGGCACCAGCGCCCACATGCCGGCGGCCAGTAGCGCGGTGCCCGGCACGATCAGCGGGCGCGGGCCGTAGGTGTCGTAGAGCCGACCCACCACGGGGGCGACGAAGACCTGGATCAGCCCGCCGGGAAGCAGCAGCAGACCGGTGACGAGCACGCTCACCCCGAGTCCGTCCTGCAGATAGATCGGCAGCACCATGACCGAGCCGATCATCACCGCGAAGGTCGCCGACAGCACCGACAGCGGCAGGGTGAACCCGCGCAGCTTGAGCGGCGCCAGATCCAGCAGCGCGCGCCCGGACGCGGCCAGACGCCGCTGACGCAGCACGAACAGCACGAGCGCGACCAGCCCGACCGCGAGCCCGATCAGCCCGAGCAGATCCCCGTCGAGCACATCGGAGAGCACGGCCAGGAAGTACACGAGCCCGCCGAAGGCCGGCACCGACAGCGCCACCGACGCGATGTCCAGCGGCACCGGATCGGGGACGCGCTCGTCGCGGGCGAGCACCAGCCCGGCCGCGGTGACCACACCGCCGACCAGCACCATCAGCCAGAACACCCAGCGCCAGCCGAGCGAATCGATCACCAGCCCCGAGACGGTCGGCCCGATCGCCGGGGCGACCGAGATCACCACCGAGATCAGGCCCATCACGGTGCCGCGGTAACGCATCGGCGCCTCACGCACCGCCGTGGTCATCAGCAGCGGCAGCATCATCGCCGTGCCTGCGGCCTGCACGACCCGGCCGGTGAGGATCACCGGGAACACCGGGGCGATCGCGGCGATCGCGCTACCGGTCAGGAACAGCCCCAACGAGGTGGCGAACACGGTGCGGGTGCGCAGCCGCTGCATCAAAAAGCCGGTGGTGGGGATGACCACGGCCATGGTCAGCAGGAACCCGGTGGACAGCCACTGGGCGGCGACCGCGGAGATCGAGAACTCGTGCATCAGGGTCGGCAGCGCCACCGACAGCACGGTCTCGTTGAGGATCATCACCAGACCGGCGGCGGCCAGCACCGCGATCAGCGGGGCGGCCGCGCGCAAGGTCGCACGGTCCTCGGCGGCGGAGGGGCGCGCAGCGGCGCCGGGGGTGGAGGACATCGGTTCCCGTTCAGAGAAGATGCGCAGGCGCCGAGCGGCGCCGCGGACAGGGCCTTGAGTTTCCCACCCGCGCATCCCCGCGCGCCAATCGCCGACGGGGCCCCTACCGGTCCGCAGATGGGCGTTCGGATGGCACGGGAACTACCATGGCCGCGGCGCGGCCCGCCCCGATGAGGGCCGCGCAGACAACGGAGGAACGGAGCTTTCGTGGTGGGACCGGTACGCGCGGGCGCCGAGACGCCGCGCACGCCCGGCGGCTTCCGCTACGACATCGAAGGGCTGCGCGGTATCGCGATCGCCCTGGTGGTGGTCTCGCACGTGTGGTTCGGCGCGGTCACCGGCGGGGTCGACGTGTTCCTGATGATCTCCGGCTTCTTCCTCATCCCCTCCCTGCTGCGCCGCCCGCTCGGCGCGCGCCCCGCACACACCGCCATGACACGGATCCGGCGGATCGTGCGCCGGCTCTGGCCGCCGATGGCGGTGGTGATCGCGGTGACCACCGCGGCCGCGGTGGTGGTCGAACCGGTCACCCGCTTCCGCGAGATCGGGGTGCAGGCGGCCCTGTCGTCGGTGTGGGCGCTGAACTGGAAGCTCGGCACGTCGGCGGCCGGCTACGGGCAGGCCGCCGACGGTTTCGTCAGCCCCTATCAGCACCTGTGGTCGATGGCGATCCAGGCGCAGACCTTCATCGCGGTGATCGTCGTGCTGATCGCGGTGCGCGCGGGGGTGCGCGCCCGCGGCGGCGACGACCGCGACGGCTACCGGGCCGGACTCGCCGCCACCGTGGTGCTGGCCGCGGCGTCCTTCGGCTATGCGACCTGGCTGCACGGGGCGAACCAGCCGCTGAACTACTACGACACCGGGGCGCGGGCCTGGCAGATCCTGCTCGGCGGCCTGCTCGGACTCGCGGCGGCCGCGGGCGCCGCGCGCCTGAACACCTCGGATCCAGTGCGCCGGCGGGCCGGGCAGTGGGCCGCCGGGGCCGGGGCGCTGGGGCTGGCGGCGGTGCCGTGGGTCACCGACGGGGCCGAGCAGTTCCCGGGCCCGTGGGCGCTGCTGCCGCTGGGGGCGGCCGCACTGATCATCACGGCCGGACCCGGCACTTCGCTCG
>JAJYRZ010000237.1 GCA_021793835.1 Actinomycetes bacterium
GTCGAAGCCGCGCAGGGCCGCCGGATCGCGGGCCAGGGCGAGGGCTGCGCGCGAGATCTCGGCCAGGCCGGGGCGCACCTGCGGGATCTCGGGCACCGGATCGCCGGGGCGCAGCGGCAGCGGCATCTCCTCGAGCACCGCCGCCCCGACCCGTTCGCCCAGGTGTGCGCTGACGGTCGCGCACACCATCGCACCCAGCGAATGGCCGACCAGGTCCACCCGCTCGAGCGCCAGCCGGTCGCACAGGCCGATCACGTCGGCCGCGTAGTCGTCGAACAGATACGGTCCGCCCGCCGGGCTGCGGCCGTGGCCGCGCAGGTCCAGGGTGATCACGGTCCGGCCCGCCCCGGTCAGGGCACGCACCTGGCGTCGCCAGGTGGCGTGCGAGCCGCCCATCCCGTGCACGAGCACCACCGCGGATCCGGTGCCCTCCGCCGACCGGTGGATCCGGTGATACAGGTCCTGCCCGCGGTGTGAGTCCGGGATCATCCGGCGGCCGGCACCGGCGCGGCGGCACCGGTACCCGGAGCCTCAGGCAGGTCTCGCAGCGCCGCCCGCACCTCGGCGCGCGCCCCGTAGCGGCCGCGCCGGCGTCCACGCAGATCACGCAGCGCGGTGCGCAGGCCGCGGCGGCGCCCGGTGTGCGGGTCGACCACACCGCGCTCGATCGAGGTGAAGCGGCGCTCCGAGCCGGTCTCGGGCGCATCGTCGGTGTCGGCGCGCAGCATCGAGTTCGGCAGCGCGAGCTTGAAGATCGTGCGCAGCACCCGCAGGTACTGCACCGGCAGCGAGTCGGTGTTGTACGGCAGGTCGTACTTGTCGCACAGGGTCCGCACCCGGTCGCCGATCTCGGCGTAGCGGTTGCTCGGCAGGTCCGGGAACAGGTGGTGTTCGATCTGGTAGCACAGGTTGCCGGACATGAAGGCCAGCACGGGCCCGGCGTCGAAGTTCGCGGTGCCGAGCATCTGCCGCAGGTACCACTCCCCACGGGTCTCCGATTCGATGTCGGCGATCTCGAACTTCTCGGCCCCGTCCGGGAAGTGGCCGCAGAAGATCACCAGATAGGCCCACAGGTTCCGCCCCAGGTTGGCGGCCAGGTTCGCCTTGGCCGTCCGGCGCCAGCGCCGACCGCTGATGGCCGGGTAGAACACGTAGTCCTTGAACAGCTGGCGCGCGGCCTTGCCGCCGGTCTCGCGTAGCTGGGCACGGGTGTACGCGCGCTCCTCCGGTGTGCCGCGCAGCTTGCCGAGCTTGATGTCGTGGATGGCCATGCCCCACTGGAAGGTCAGGGCCAGAAAGGCGTTCTGCAGCGGTTGGATCAGGTGGATCGGATGCCACTGCTGGTCGCGCGAGACCCGCATGACCCCGAAGCCGATGTCCTCGTCCATGCCCAGCACATTGGTGTACGTGTGGTGCAGATAGTTGTGGTAGTGCTTCCACTGCGGGGACGGGCATGCCATGTCCCATTCCCAGCCGGTGGAGTGGATCTCGGGTTCGTTCATCCAGTCCCACTGGCCGTGGCTGACGTTGTGCCCGATCTCCATGTTCTCGATCGATTTGGCGACCGCGAGCATCACCGCGCCCAGCGCCACCCCGGGGCGGCTGTCCGCACCCATGATCACCGCGCGTGCAGCGACGTCGAGCAGCCTTTGGCCGCGCACCGTGGTGCGCACGTAGGCGGCGTCCGCCGGTCCCAGGGACTCCTCGACCTCGGCACGGATCTGATCGAGTTCCGCGGTCAGTTCCGCGATGTCGGCGTCGCTCAGGTGCGAATAGACAGCGATGTCGGTGATCGCCATGGTCATCCCTCTTTCTCGGCGGGCGATGCGTGGCGCGCAGCGCTCACAGGTCCAGCGTGCAGTCTCCGGACGCGGTGGACACACAGGTCTGCACCCGCGCCCCCTCCTCGTGCTGTCGGCCGTTGCGCAGGTCCCGGACCGCGCCCGAGGTCAGCGGGGCGACACAGGTCTGGCAGATGCCCATCCGGCAGCCGAAGGGCATCTGCACCCCGGCCTTCTCACCGGCCTCGAGCAGGGTGGTCGCCCCGTCGACGGCGATCGATTTGCCCGATCGGGCGAACGTCACGGTGCCGCCGTCGCCGCCGTATCCGCTGCGGTCGACCGCGAACCGTTCCAGGTGCAGCGCCTCGGAGATCTGTTCCTCACGCCACCGGGCCTCGATGTCCTCGAGCATCCCCGCCGGTCCGCACGCCCAGGTCTGCCGCTCACGCCAGTCCGGACAGACCTGATCGAGCTCGGCCAGGTCGAACTTCCCCATCGTACGGGTGGCCTGCAGCTGCAGGCGCACCTGCCCGTGCCGGGACGCGAACTCCTCGAGCTCGGTGCGGAACATCATGTCCTCGACGGTCGGCGCCGAGTGCACGTGCACCACATCGGGGACCGCGCCGCGCCGGTCCATGGTCCGGATCATCGACATGATCGGGGTGATGCCGCTGCCGGCGGTGAGGAACAGCAGCTTCTCGGGCGGCGGCTCGGGCAGCGCGAAGTTGCCCTGCGGCTCGGCCAGGCGCACCACGGTGCCCGGCTCGACTCCGCCGACGATGTGGCTCGACAAGAACCCCTCGGGCATCGCCTTGACGGTGATCGAGATCGTCCGGTCCGACCCGCGCACCGGAGTGGAGGTCAGCGAGTAGGAGCGCCAGTGCCAGCGCCCGTCGAGTAGCAGGCCGATGCCGATGTACTGGCCCGGCGCGTAGTCGGTGGAGAACCCCCAGCCGGTGCGGATGACCAGGGTCGCCGAGTCGGCCGTCTCGGGCCGGACCTCGACCACCCGTCCGCGCAGCTCGCGCGCCGACCACAGGGGGTTGATCAGGTGCAGGTAATCGTCGGGCAGCAGCGGGGTGGTCGCCCGCGCCAGTGCACCGCGGACCATGTTCAGGCCCGGCCGTCCCGCGGTCGCCACCTCTTTGGCCGGCCTGGCCAGCCACTCCCGAAAGCCCATGGGTTCTCCGTCTCCCGCCGTCAACCTACGAGACCGTAGGTTACCCCGTGGGCCGGGTGTGCCCGCAATGGACTGCACCACACCCGCGGCCGCTAGAGCAGCTCGAGCAGGAACGGCACCTCCTGGGGCGCGTACCAGGCCAGCGGGTGGTCCTCGGCGTCGCCGACCGCCAGTTCGGCGTCCTGATCCCCCAGATCCGCGGCGTCGATCAGCTCGGCCGCGCGCCGCACATCGGCCTCGGCCTCGGCCAGATCGATGTGCACCGCGGCCACCGCGGTCCCCGGCACCGGCACCGGCACGCGCACCACCGCCGCATCCAGGTCGGGACGTTCGGTCACCGGTTCGACGTCGACCGAGATCACCACCCGGCGCGCGGCCGCATCGGGGTCGGCGGACAGCAGCCGCAGGCTCGCCAGCGCCGCCTCTGCCATCGCCACCTCGGCGAGCTGATCGTCGTCGTCGGCGGTGTACTCCTCGCGCACGGCCGCGGTGACGGCGAAGCCGGTACCGCTGGGCGGGCGCAGTTCGCCGTCGGCGACCAGCGCCGTCAACATCGTCGTGGTGGCCGGCAGGTAGACCCGTCGCGCGCTCATCACCAGTCCCCTCGATCGAAGGCGTCCCCGCAGGTCCGCCCGGTAAGTGCCGAATCCGTACCCGGCCGCCGGATCAGTCTGTCATGCTGTGCCCGGGTCCACTCTCCCCCTTGTGGACTCGACCGCCATCGGCGAGCGGCCTCGGCCGCCCGCCGTCCGTCGTCGATCGGGGGAGATGATGACCGACACCAGCGTGTGCACGCCCGAGCAGTGCCACTATCCGGCAACAGAACTGCTGATCCGTCCGCCGGCCGCCGAGCCGCCCGCACGGGTCTTCCCGACCTCCGCGGCCCCGCCCGCGGGTCTGGCGGCGCCCCGGCTCGGTTCCGATGCTGCGCCGCG
>JAJYRZ010000031.1 GCA_021793835.1 Actinomycetes bacterium
ACCGACCTGATGTATTTCGCGGTCTCCGAACCGGTCACCCAGTACCTGTTCCCGCCGAGCACCGAACCCGAGACCGTGGCCGCGGCCCGCGAGGGCGTGGCGTGGACGCTGTTCCACTACGGCGTCTCCGGCTGGGGGCTGTACGCACTGATGGGCATCGCCCTGGCCTACTTCGCCTACCGGATGAACCTGCCGCTGGCGATCCGCTCGGCGCTCGCCCCGATCTTCGGCAAACGCGTCGAGGGCGTCGCCGGTGACACGGTCGACTTCGCCGCCCTGCTGGGCACCATCTTCGGTGTGGCGACCTCGCTCGGCATCGGCGTGGTGATGATCAACGTCGGGCTCAACGTGGTGTTCGGCCTGCCGGTGGGCACCGCCGCCCAGATCGGCATCGCCGTGGTCGGCGTGCTGGTGGCCACCGTCTCGGCGACCACGGGCGTGGACAAGGGCATCAAGTTCCTGTCGCTGCTCAACGTCTTCCTCGCGCTCGCGCTGAGCCTGTGGGTGCTGATCGTCGGCGAGACCCAGTTCCTGCTCGATGCGCTCGTGCTCAACGTCGCCGACTTCGGCGGGTTCTTCCCGGAGATGGTCGGCCAGACCTTCCCGTTCGAGGACACCGGCACGTGGATGACCGACTGGACCCTGTTCTTCTGGGCATGGTGGATCGCCTGGGCCTCGTTCGTGGGGCTGTTCTTGGCGCGCATCTCGCGCGGGCGCACCATCCGCCAGTTCGTGCTCGGCACCCTGACCATCCCGTTCCTGTACATCCTGATGTGGGCGTCGATCTACGGGAACTCGGCGCTGGAGATCGTGCGCGGCGGCGATACCGAGTTCGGCGAGCGCGCAGTCCTCGAGCCCGAGGGCGCGTTCTACGACATGCTCGCCGAATATCCGCTGGCCACCGCGGTGGCCGCGGTCGCGGTGATGACCGCCCTGCTGTTCTACGTCACCTCCGCGGACTCCGCGGCGCTGGTGATGGCGAACCTGTCCTCGCGACTGCCGTCGGCCGACACCGACGGCCGCCCCGGGCTGCGCATCTTCTGGGCGCTGGCCACCGGCGCGCTGACCGTGGCGATGCTGCTGGTCGGCGGGGTCGGGGCGCTGCAGAACGCGGCCGTGATCATGGGGCTACCGTTCGCGTTCGTGGTGCTGCTGGTGATGGTCGGGCTGTATCGCTCGCTGCGGGTGGAGGCCTTCCGGATCGACGGCGCCGCCCAGGGCATGCAGGGCTCGCTGTCGTGGCGCACCCGCGGGGAGAACCGGTCGTGGCGCGAACGGCTCGGCCGGGTGCTCAACTTCCCCAACGAGGAGCGGGCCCGCGAGTTCGAGCAGACGGTGCTGCTGCCGAGTCTGCGCGAGGTGGTCGCCGAGTTCCAGGCCCGCGGTTTCCAGGCCGTCTGTGGCCCGATGCCCGACGACGGCTCGGAGACCGATCTGCTCCAGCTCGAGGTCGCCGGCGACACCGAACACCCCTTCCACTACCAGGTGTGGCGCCGCTCGGTGGCGCTGCCGTCCTTCGGTGTGGCGGTGCCCCGCGGGGAGGACGAGTACGTGCGCATGGAGGTCTACCTGGATAACGGCAGCGACGGCCAGGGATACGACATCATGGGGTACACCAAGGATCAGGTAATCGGCGACGTGCTCGACCAGTACGAGCGACACCTGGAGTTCCTGCAGATCCACGAGAACAGTCAGGACGTGTGACGGCCCCGCGCCGCGCACCGATCCGCACCGATAGTTAGGACACGTTCGATGCCCAAGACCCTGTACATCGACGGCCGGTGGGTCTCCGCCGTCGCCGGCGGTACCCGCGACATCCACTGCCCCGCGGACGGCCGCCCGGTCGGCACCGTCGACGAGGCCACCGCGGCCGACACCGAGGCCGCGATCGCGGCCGCCCGGCGCGCCTTCGACGCCGGCGACTGGCCCGCCACCCCGGCTTTCGAGCGCGGCCGGCTGCTACTGCGGGTTGCCGACGCCCTCATCGAGCGCAAGGACGAGTTCGCGCGCGCCGAATCGCTCGACACCGGCAAACGGATCTACGAGTCCGAACTCGACATCGACGACATCGCCGCGAGCTTCCGCTACTTCGGCACCCTGGCCGGCCACGATGCGGGCCGCGTGGTCGACCCGGGGCTGCCCGATGTGGTCTCGCGCGTGGTGAAGGAGCCGGTCGGGGTGTGCGGGATGATCACCCCCTGGAACTATCCGCTGCTGCAGGTGGCCTGGAAGGTCGCCCCGGCCCTGGCCGCGGGCAACACCTTCGTGCTCAAGCCCAGCGAGCTGACCCCGCACACCGCGATCCTGCTCATGGACGTACTCGAGAAGGCCGGGCTGCCGGCCGGGGTGGGCAACCTGGTGCTCGGCGCCGGCGCCGACGCGGGCGCCCCGCTGTCCGAAAGCGACGACGTGGACCTGATCTCGTTCACCGGCGGGCTGGTCACCGGGCGGATCATCGCGGCCGCGGCCGCACCGTCGGTGAAGAAGGTCGCGCTCGAACTCGGCGGGAAGAACCCGAACATCGTCTTTTCCGACGCCGACTTCGATGCGGCG
The DNA here is from genome assembly GCA_021793835.1 of Actinomycetes bacterium. Taxonomy (GTDB): domain Bacteria; phylum Actinomycetota; class Actinomycetes; order Mycobacteriales; family Mycobacteriaceae; genus Tomitella. The sequence continues at coordinate 2,554 of JAJYRZ010000031.1, forward strand.
GTCGACAACGCGCTCAACGCGGCGTTCGTGCACTCCGGGCTGGTGTGCTCGGCCGGTGCCCGGCTGGTGGTGCACGAGTCGATCCACGACCGATTCGTCGACGAACTGGTGCGCAGGGCCAAGCAGATCCGCATGGGCGGACCGTTCGACGACGACGTCGACACCGGCCCGCTGATCTCGGCCGAGCACCGCGACAAGGTCACCGCCTACGTGAAGGCCGGCATCGACGAGGGTGCGGTGCTGCGCTGCGGCGGCACCTGGCCGGAAGGCGAACTCGCCTCGGGCTACTTCTACTCCCCCACCGTGCTCGACGAGTGCACCTCGGGCATGTCGGTGGTCCAGGAGGAGGGCTTCGGCCCGGTGGTGACCGTGGAGACCTTCACCACCGAGGACGAGGCGGTGGCGATCGGCAACGACACCCGTTACGGGCTGGCCGCCGGGGTGTGGAGCCAGGACGCGGGGCTGGTCGAGCGGGTCGCGGCCCGGCTGCGCCACGGCACGGTGTGGATCAACGACTTCCACCCCTACCTGCCGCAGGCCGAGTGGGGCGGCTACGGCCGCTCGGGCAACGGCCGCGAGCTCGGGCCCACGGGCCTGGGCGAATACCAGGAGCTCAAGCACATCTACCAGAACCTGCGTCCGGCCGTGACCGGCTGGTTCCCGCAGCGCTGACCGGTGGCCGTGCCGCGGCGCGCACCCCTTTTCCCTGATTGGAGACCTGAGAGATGACAGAAAGACGATTCGACTACATCGTCGTCGGGGGCGGCAGCGGCGGCGCCGTGGTCGCAGCCCGGCTCAGCGAGGACCCGAGCGTGCGGGTAGCCCTGCTCGAGGCCGGCCCCAGCGATGTCGGCGACGATGCGATCCTGCAGCTCGACCGGTGGCCGGCGCTGCTGGAATCCGGCTACGACTGGGACTACCCCATCGAGCCGCAGGCCTCGGGCAACTCGTTCATGCGGCAGTCGCGTGCCAAGGTGCTCGGCGGTTGTTCCTCGCACAACTCGTGCATCGCGTTCTGGCCGCCGGCCGAGGACCTCGACGAGTGGGCGACGAAGTACGGGGCGACCGGCTGGGAGGCGGCCAAGACCCTGCCGCTGATGCGCCGGTTGGAGAGCAACGACCAGCCGGGCGAGCGCCACGGCCACGACGGTCCGGTGCGCATCCGCAACATCCCGCCGAAGGATCCGGCCGGGCGCGCCGTCCTGGCCGCCTGCGAAGAGGCCGGCATCCCGAACGTGCAGTTCAACAACGGCACCGTGGTCGACGGGGCCGGGTTCTTCCAGATCAACGCCACCGAGGACGGGGTGCGCTCGTCCTCGTCGGTGGCCTATCTGCACCCGATCATGGACGGCCGCGACAACCTCGAGGTGCTCACCGGTCGGTGGGCCAAGAAGCTGCTGATCGACGATCAGATGCGCTGCACCGGCGTCGAGGCGCTCGGCCCGGACGGCCGGATCACCGAGACGTTCCTGGCCGACCGCGAGGTCATCGTCTCGGCCGGCGCGATCGACTCGCCCAAGCTGCTGATGCTCTCCGGCATCGGCCCGGCCGAGCACCTGCGCGAGATGGGCGTCCAGGTGCGGGTGGACGCGCCGGGAGTCGGCTCGAACACCCAGGACCATCCCGAGGGCGTGCTGCAGTGGGAGGCCACCAAGCCGATGGTGCGCACCTCGGCCCAGTGGTGGGAGATCGGGATCTTCTCCGGCACCGTCGACGGGCTCGACCGGCCCGATCTGATGATGCACTTCGGCAACCGCCCGTTCGACATGCACACCCTGCGTCAGGGCTACCCGACCGGCGACAACGTGTTCTGTCTGACCCCGAACGTCACCCACGCCCGCTCGCGCGGGACCGTGCGGCTGCGCAGCCGGGACTTCCGGGACAAGCCGCGGGTGGATCCGAAGTACTTCTCCGACCCCTACGACATGGAGATCATGGTCAAGGGGTTCCACCTGGCCCGCAAGATCGTCGCCCAGCCGGCGATGGCCGAGTGGGCGGGCATGGAGATGTTCCCCGGCGACGACGTGCGCACCGACGACGAGCTCGCCGACTACATCACCCGCACCCACAACACCGTCTACCACCCGACCGGGTCGATCGCGATGGGCGCGGCCGACGACGACGCCGCCCCGCTCGATCCGCAGCTGCGGGTCAAGGGCGTGCGCGGGCTGCGGGTGGCCGATGCGTCGATCATGCCGAACATCGTGGCGGTGAACCCGAACATCACCGTCATGCTCATCGGTGAGAAGTGTGCGGAGATGATCCAGCAGGGCTGATCTGACGTGCGCCGCGCGATGAGCGCGGCCAGCAGAGGACGAGGCGGGGCCGGTGCGACGCGTGTCGCACCGGCCCCGCTTCGCGTGCGCGTCCCCTCCTCTCCTGCCTGGCGCCGTGCTCGGGCCGGATCGCCCCGGTACGACGCCGATCGCAGCCGCCACCGGGGTGACACGATTCCCTCCTCCCACCCGCGCCGGGGACGGCCTCTGCGCGATCGCCCCCCAACTCGCCCCGAGAGCTTCGCGCCGCACCACACGGAGCCGGCCGACCCCACCGGAAACAGAACGACTGCGGCGCTTCCGCCGCTGTGGATCTGCACAAACAATCACGTCTGTGAAGGGAACTCATCCATGAGCAAGAAGATCTTCGGCCGCGCGCTCGGCGCCGGCTTCGCCCTGGCCACCGCAACCGCGCTCGTGCTGCCGGGTGTCGCTTCCGCGGCCGACGAGGAGGGCAGCGGGTCGCTCAGCAGCCTCTCGGGCGAGGGCCCCTCGGAGTCCCTGCCGGGCCTGGATCTGTTCAAGTGCATCTTCGACAACGTCGGCTCGGCTGACGACGAGGGCGAAGACGAGGACCAGAACGGCGAGGCCACCGGGTCGCTGGAGTTCGGCTCGATCCTCGAGTGCTTCACCAGCGGCAGCGCCGGTGACGACGACGAGGACGAAGAGGTCACGGCCTAGTGATCGCCCGTCGGTCGCCCGCGTGAGCGCTGACCGGCACGGCGCCGCCGGCTCGTGGCGGCAGAAAAGCCCCGTGGGGCCCGGACTTGAGTCCGAGCCCCACGGGGCTTTCGTTCACGCGGTCGGCCCACTACGGGGCCGGACGGGATCTGACCTGGTCGATCAGAAGCCCATGTCGCCCATGCCGCCGGTCGGGTCGGCCATGCCGGCAGCACCGGCCGGCTCCGGCTTGTCCGCGACCACGGCCTCAGTGGTCAGGAACAGGCCCGCGATCGACGCGGCGTTCTGCAGCGCCGAACGGGTGACCTTGACCGGGTCGTTGATGCCCGCGGCCAGCAGGTCCTCGTAGTCGCCGGTCGCGGCGTTCAGGCCGTGACCCTTGTCGAGGTTGCGGACCTTCTCGGCCACCACGCCCGGCTCGAGGCCGGCGTTGTCGGCGATCTGCTTGAGCGGAGCGGCGAGTGCGACGCGCACGATGTTCGCGCCGGTGGCCTCGTCGCCCTCGAGCTTGAGGTCGTCGAGCACCGGGGCGTTCTGCAGCAGGGCCACGCCGCCGCCGGCGACGATGCCCTCCTCGACCGCGGCCTTGGCGTTACGCACGGCGTCTTCGATGCGGTGCTTGCGCTCCTTGAGCTCGACCTCGGTGGCGGCACCGGCCTTGATCACGGCCACGCCGCCCTTGAGCTTGGCCAGACGCTCCTGCAGCTTCTCGCGGTCGTAGTCCGAGTCGGAGTTCTCGATCTCGCCGGTGATCTGCTTGGCGCGCCCCTCGATCGAGTCGGCGTCGCCGCCGCCATCGACGATGGTGGTCTCGTCCTTGGTGATGACGACCTTGCGGGCGGTGCCCAGCAGCTCCAGGCCGGCGGTCTCCAGCGACAGGCCGACCTCTTCGCTGATGACCTGACCACCGGTGAGGATGGCCATGTCCTGCAGCATCGCCTTGCGGCGGTCACCGAAGCCCGGCGCCTTGACGGCCACGGACTTGAAGGTGCCCTTGAGCTTGTTGACCACCAGGGTCGACAGGGCCTCGCCCTCGACGTCCTCGGCGATGATCACCAGCGGCTTGCCCGACTGGATGACCTTCTCCAGCAGCGGGACCAGGTCCTTGACGGTGGAGACCTTGCCCGAGACGAGCAGGATGTACGGCTCGTCGAGGACGGCCTCCTGACGCTCGGCGTCGGTGACGAAGTAGCCCGAGATGTAGCCCTTGTCGAAGCGCATGCCCTCGGTCAGCTCGAGGTCCAGGCCGAAGGTCTGCGACTCCTCGACGGTGATGACACCGAGGTTGCCGACCTTGCTCATGGCCTCGGCGATCAGCTCGCCGATGGCCGGGTCGCCGGCCGAGATGCCCGAGGTGGTCGCGATCTGCTCACGGGTCTCGACCTCCACGGCCGAGGTCAGCAGCGCGTCGGTGACGGCCTTGGTGGCCTTCTCGATGCCGCGCTTGAGCCCCAGCGGGTTCGCGCCGGCGGCGACGTTGCGCAGGCCCTCACGGACCAGCGCCTGCGCCAGCACGGTGGCGGTGGTGGTGCCGTCGCCCGCGACGTCGTCGGTCTTCTTGGCGACTTCCTTGACGAGCTCGGCGCCGATCTTCTCGTAGGCGTCCTCGAGCTCGATCTCCTTGGCGATGGAGACACCGTCGTTGGTGATCGTGGGGGCGCCCCACTTCTTCTCCAGCACGACGTTGCGGCCCTTGGGGCCGAGGGTGACCTTGACGGTGTCGGCCAGGGTGTTCAGGCCCTGCTCGAGGCCGCGACGGGCCTCTTCGTCGAATGCGATCTGTTTGGCCATTGCGTAGTGATCCTCCGGAATTGGGGGTGACACACCAGGCGGCCTGTCTGCTCGGCCGCCCTTCGTAGGCGCTCGGCCAGGTTCGGTGCCCGCGACGGACGACCGGGGGTGTCAGCTTGCGACCCGGTCTCACCCTCCCGACCTGGCACTCACCCGCGGGGAGTGCCAGCACCATTTTTAGCACTCACGGGGGGCGAGTGCAAGAACGGGCGGTCACCGGGCCTCGGACGTGCCCGCCTCCGGTCCGGAGTCACCCTGGTCGGCGCCGCGGCCGGGCAGGAACACCGCCGCCACCACCCCGAGCCCCACCGAGGCGGCGCCGACGAACAGCGCCAGACGCAGTGCGTCGCCGAAACCGGTCGGGGCGAGCACCCCGCCGCGGGCCAGGAACACCGCGGTGAGCACCGCGATGCCCAGGGCCACGCCCACCTCGCGCAGCGTGGAGTTCACCGAGCTGGCCGTGGCGTGATCGGATTCGCCGAGATCCACCAGCACCGCGGTCGCACTCGGAGCGAAGGTCAGGCCCATACCGATCCCGGCCATGACCATCGCCGGCACGAAGTCCGCATAGTCCGGGGCGACCGGGCCGGCCAGTACGCCGAGCCAGACCAGCGATCCGGCCTGCAGCGCCATACCGGTCACCAGCAGCGCCCGCAGCCCCAGGCGCGGGGCCAGCAGTCCGGCGATCGGGGCGACGATCATCGGCGCCGCGGTCCACGGCAGCGTGCGCACCCCGGCCTCGAGTGGGCTGTATCCCATCGCGACCTGCAGGTACTGCACGAGCAGGAAGACCGCGCCGAACATCCCGAGCGAGAACGCGATACCGATGACGTTGGTCAGGGTGAAGTTCTTCGACCGGTACAGCCGCATCGGCATCACCGGATGTCGTACGCGCATCTCCCAGACGACGAAGAGCGCCAACAGCACTGCGGACACGACCAGCGGGATCACCACCCCGGCGGAGGACCAGCCGTCGTCGTTGCCGTGCACGATCCCCCACACGCCGAGGAACACCCCGGCCCCGGCCAGCAGCACCCCGATCACGTCGATGCCGACCCGGGCGCCGCGGACCTCGCCGAGCACGGCGTAGATCAACCCGAGGGCGATCACCGCCACCGGCACGTTGATCCAGAAGATCGCCTGCCAGGACACCCCGTCGACGATCGCCCCGCCGACCACCGGACCGAGCGCGACCCCCAGGCCCGACACCCCGCCCCACACGCCGATCGCCAAGGCCCGCTTGGCGTGCGGCACGGCGCCGGCGAGCAGGGCCAGTGATAGCGGCAGGATCGCGGCCGCGCCGATCCCCTGCACTACGCGTCCGCCGATGAGCGCGGCGGAACTGGTCGACAGTGCGCAGGCGATCGATCCGGCGGTGAACAGCGCGATCCCCAAGACGAACACCCGGCGTCTGCCCCACCGGTCGCCCGCCCCGGCCGCGGCCAGCATGAGCGCGGCGAAGGCCAGTGTGTAGGCGTTCATGAACCACTGCAGTTCGCTGACCGTGGCGCTCAGGTCCACCTGGATCACCGGCAGTGCGCTGGTCATCACCAGGTTGTCGAGGGTGGCCATGAACATCGGCAGCGACACGGCCAGCAGCACCAGCCACACCGGCGCACGTCCACGCACCCCTACGGGCGCCCCTCCCGCCCCGGTCGGTTCATCGGTCCGCGCGGCCGCGGTGGTGGGCGGATCGTCGGGCCGAGGCGGCACTGCGCCGCGGAGATCGAGGGAGGACATGGGGGTCTCCTGCGGGCCGCCGAGCGTTGTACGCATCGGATGATTACTAAGTGGGGTTCACGGTATGCATCGACTGATAACCTGTCAACATGTCCGCTTCCCGCCCCACCCCCGCCGAAGAGCGGGCCCCCGCCACGCGCATGCCGCGCGCGCAGCGGCGCAGCGAGATCCTCGTCGCGGCGGGAACGGAATTCGCTCGGGGCGGCTACGCGGGGACGACCACCGACGCGGTCGCCCGGGCCGCCGGGGTCTCGCAGCCGTACGTGGTGCGGATGTTCGGCGGTAAGAACAAGCTCTTCCTCGCCGTACTCGACGATGCGGTCACCCGGATCGCCGCCGCGTTCGCCCCCCGGTTCGACGCACTCGAGGCCGACGGCGCCATCGATCCCGCCACGGGTGAGGTGACCGAGGACGCCTGGCTGCAACTCGGCGACGCCTACCTGTCCCTGGTCACCGATCGGCACTATCCGCTGGTGCTCATGCAGGGCTTCGTCGCCGCCGCCGATCCGCAGATCGGCGACGCGGCCCGTGCGGCCATGGGTAGGATCCACACCCTGGTCGCCGAGCGGACCGGCGCCCCGGACGAGCAGGTCCGCGACTTCATCGCCCACGGCATGCTGATCAACGTCCTGGTCGCCATCGACGCACCGGCCCACCAAGGCGCGCATCCCGGGCTGGATGCACTGACCTCGTGCATCGGGCTGACCGACGACCCCGCAGCCCCCTGACCGATGACGACTCCGGCCTCTGCGGGTCGCCGTCGCGCTTCCGGATCCGCTCCCACCCCTCTGCCGGCGACAGCGCCTCCTCTGGCCCGCCGCAGCACACACCCGTTACCCTGACCGCTACATGTCACCGCGAGTCCCAGACACTTCGCATACCGGCATGACCCGCGCCGCACGCGAGCGGCGCCGAGACGAAACGGAGCCCGACGTGTCCGCAGAACTGTCCGCGAGCATCGACATCAACGCCCCGGCCGAGCAGGTCTTCTCGGTCATCGCCGACCTGAAGGCGATGGGCAAGCGCAGCCCCCAGTGCAAACTGATGAAGGTCTTCGGGCCCGTCCAGGAGGGCACCCGTTCGATCAACATCAACCGCAAGGGGCTGCTGGTGTGGCCGACCACCGCGAAGGTGGTCCGTTTCGAGCCGGGCAAGGCGCTGGCCTTCCGGATCAACGAGAACCGCACCGTCTGGACCTATGAACTCGCCGAGTCCGGCGGGGTCACCACCGTCACCGAGACCCGCCGCGCCCCGGACGGCACCTCGAAGGTCTCGAGCTTCCTGGTCGACAAGTTCATGGGCGGCACCGACGACTTCGACCGCGAGATGGTCGAGGGCATGAACCAGACCCTGCGCGAGATCAAGGCCGAGGTCGAGCGCGGCTGACCTCTCCTGCACTCCGCCCGCACCTGCACCACCGGGGCCGGCCCCGCTCCCGCGTTCGTCCGCGGAGCGGGACCGGCCCCGTCTTCTTCCGATGTACGGGAGGGGCCTGCGTGATCGATCCCACAGCGCCCTAGCGTCTGAACCAGCCCGGCGGCGCCCCGCCGCCGGTCGCGGGCGGAGGAGAGGACACCCATGGCCGAGCAGCGCCGCGGACCCGCGCCCGTCCCGGCCGCCGCCACCGCCCAGGCGCTGTCGGCCACAGGCCCCACCGGATCGGCCGGCCACGGGCCGGCGGCAGAGCTGAGCCACCGGGAGATCCTCACGGTGATGGCCGGGCTGCTCTCGGCCCTGGGCACCGCGATGCTGGCCGCCACCGTGGTCGCCAACGCGCTGCCGGCGATCGCGGTGGACCTGGGCGCCTCGGCCACCGAGACCACGCTGATCTTCATCGCGAGCCTGTTCATGATGACGGTGACCACCCCGATCTGGGGCAAGCTGTCGGACCAGCTCGACAAGAAGACGATGATGCAGGTCGCGCTGATCGTCCTGGTCGCCGCCTCGATCGCCAACGGGCTGGCGGTGAGCACCTGGATGCTGATCTGCTGCCGGATGATCCAGGGCGTAGGCATGGGCGGGGTCACGGTGCTGACCCAGACGATCCTGGCCACGGTGATCCCGCCGCGCACCCGCGGCCGCTACAACGGCTACTACGGTGCGGTCACCTCCACCGCGACCGTGTCGGGCCCGCTGCTCGGCGGGCTGATCGTCGACGCGCCCGGCATGGGCTGGCGGTGGGTGTTCTTCCTGTGCGTGCCGTTCGCCGTGGTGTCGCTGGTGATGCTGCAGAAGTTCCTGCGCTTGGACCACCGCCCCACCCCGGTGAAGTTCGACTACCTCGGGGCGCTGGCGATCACCGCGACCGTGTCGCTGCTGATGGTGTGGCTGACCTTCGGCGGCGCGGCGTTCGCGTGGTGGTCGGCGCCCTCGGCGGCGATCGGCGCATCCATCGCGCTGCTGATCCCGCTGGCCGTGCGCACCCAGCTGCGCGCCCGCCAGCCGCTGGTGCCGCTGCACATGGCCACCGACCGCACCGTGGTGCTCGCGGTGGCGGCCAGCATGGTCATCGGCATGGCCGTGTTCGGCGCCTCGGTGTTCTTAGCCCAGTACTTCCAGTTCGCGCGCGGACTGTCCGCGTCTGCGGCCGGGATCTTAGTCGCGCCGATGATGCTCGGCTCGCTCGCCGGATCGGTGGTCTCGGGCCAGTTGATCACCCGATACGGGCGGTGGAAACGCTTCCTGGTCACCGGCGGTGTGCTGCTGGTGACGGGCCTGTCCGCGGTGGCCCTCGCCGGAGCCGGGGCGCCGCTGTGGGCGGTGTGCCTGGCCGAGGCAGCGATCGGGCTCGGCATGGGCATGAGCATCCAGAACCTGGTGCTGGTCGCCCAGAACACGGTCGACCTGCCGCAGGTGGGCACGGTCGGGGCGCTGGTGACGTTCATGCGCAACCTCGGCGGCACCATCGGGGTGACCGGCCTGGGCGCGGTGCTCGCCGCCTCCCTGGGCGGGAAGGATCCGGCCGATGTCGACCCCGCCCGCTACGCCACCGCCTTATCGACGACCTTCCTGGTCGCGGCCGGCATCGCGGTGGTCTCGCTGACCGCGGTGCTCGCCCTGCGCGAGACCCCGCTGCGCACCACGGTCGCCAAGACCGACGACGGCCACTGAGCACCCGCCCGCATCCCCGAAACACCATCGTGCGAAACTTCTCGAACATTCATTGAACGACTTTTCTCGAACGATGGGACGGCGCCGATGGCCCCACGCACCTATGTCCACCCGGACACCGCTGACCTGACGATCAACCGCGTGCTGTTCGCGCTCAGCGAACCGCTGCGCCTGCACATGATCGCGATGCTCGCGGCCGACGGCGAGGTCGACAGCATCGAACTTGGACCCGATCTACCCCGATCCACCCTGACCCACCACACCGGACTGCTGCGCGAATCGGGGCTGGTGTTCGTCCGCGCCGAGGGTCGCAAATGCCTGATCCGGCTGCGCCGCGACGACCTCGAGCGCCGGTTCCCCGGTCTGCTCGACACCGTGCTCGCCGGCTACCGCGCACAGGAGCAGGCGTGATCGGCCGGCTCTGGCCGCTGGTGGCAGCGACGGTGGCCCTGGGCATCGACGCCTACGTGCTCGCGGGCATCCTGCCCCAGATCGCCGGTTCGCTGACCACCACCGCGGCGATGATCGGCCTGGGCGTCACCGCCTTCACCGCCGCCTATGCCGTCAGCGGACCCGTCCTGGCGTCCCGGCTGGGAGCCCGCGGGGCAGGCATCGCGCTGCTGGTCGCGCTCGGGGTGTTCAACCTGGGCAACCTGATCACCGCCCTGGCCCCGGGGATCGGTGTGTTTCTCACCGCCCGCGCGGTCGCCGGTACCGGCGCCGGCATCCTCACGGCGGTCGCGACCGGCACCGCCGCCGCACTCGCCCCGCCCGCACAGCGCGGACGGGCGATGGCGATGGTCACCTTCGGGTTGTCGCTGGGCACGGTGGCCGGGGTGCCGCTGGGCATGCTCATCGGCCGCACGGCCGGGTGGCGCTGGACCATGGGCGCGGTCGTGGTGATCGGCGCGGTGGCCATGGTGGCGGTCGCGGTGCGTGCCCGCACCCTGCCCTCGCTCGCCGGGCCCGCCCGGCCGACCTTCCCGCTGATGCGGCTGCCTCGGGTGCGCGCCGGGGTCGGGGCGGCTTTCGGGCTCGGCACGGCCAGCCTGGGGCTGTACACCTACCTGCTGCCGATGGCCGCCGACGCCGGCCTGGACCGGTGGGGTTTCGCCCTGGTGTGGGCCTGGGGCGTCGGCGGGGTCACCGGGGCGGCGCTGATCGGCCGTCCCCTGGACCGGTTCGGACCCCGCCGGCTGCTGATCGCACTACCGGTCACGCTCGCGGCCGGTTTCGCGGTGATGTGGGCGACCTCCGCGCCCGGCTGGTGGCTCGCGGCCACCACGGTGTGGGGCGCGGCCGGGTGGGCGGCAGTGCCGACCCTGCAGCGAGCGGCCACCGCCGGACGGCCGGACGACATCGTCCCGATCGTCGCGCTGCAGATGGCCGCGGTGTATCTCGGTTCGGCGGTCGGCTCCGCACTCGGAGGAGCCCTACTGACCGCCGGCACCAACCCGGCCGAAATGGCGGGATGGGCATTGATCCCGATCGTGCTCGCCGGTGCGGTGGCGGTGGGGCTGGCCCGCAGCGCCGACCCGGATCGGCCCGCAGCATCGGCAACAGCCCCGCGCCGATCCGCAGATGCGCAGCCGCGCCAGGAGTGCCAGTAGATGACGCACAATGGCCTCATGCGCACCGTCGAAGAGCACCGCAGGGCCGTCGCCGATCTGATCGCACCCACCGCCGAGGTGTCACTGCCGGTCGAAGACGCCGTCGGGCACGCGCTGGCCGCCGACCTGGTGGCCCCGCGGCCACTGCCGGCCTTCGACAACTCGGCGATGGACGGCTACGCGGTGCGCGCCGCCGACGTCGGATCCGCCACGCCCGAGACCCCGGTGACCCTGCCGGTCGCAGCCGACGTCCCGGCCGGGCGCACCGACGGGCCCGCGCTCGAGCCGGGCACCGCGCACCGGATCATGACCGGCGCGGCCATGCCACGCGGCGCCGATACGATCGTGCAGGTCGAACACACCGACGCCGGCACCACCACCGTGCGCATCGACCGTCCGGCCGCGGCCGGGCGGCATCTGCGCCGCGCCGGTGAGGACGTGCAGACCGGCGAGACGGTGCTGCCGGCCGGCGGCGGACTCGGGCCCGCCCAGATCGCGCTGGCCGCGGCCCTGGGGCTGCCCGAACTGACGGTAGGCGAGCCGGTGCGGGTGCTGGTGCTGTCCACCGGCAGCGAGCTGGTCGAGCCGGGTACCGAACTGCTGCACGGCCAGATCCACGAATCCAACGGGCCCATGCTGGTCACCGCGGCCCGCGAGGCCGGGGCGCACGCGGTGCGCCGCCATTTCGTCGCCGACGACGAGGACACCTTCCTCACAGTTTTGGACGCGGTCGTCGACGCGGGCGCCGCCGACCTGATCCTCACCTCCGGTGGGGTGAGCGCCGGCGCCTTCGAGGTGGTGAAAGACGCGCTCGCCGCGCGCGGGGTCGAGTTCACCCGGGTGGCGATGCAGCCCGGCAAGCCGCAGGGCACCGGGCGCTATCGGGGCGTGCCGGTGGTGACCCTGCCCGGCAACCCGGTCTCGGCGATGGTCTCGTTCGAGGTGTTCGTGCGCCCCGCGATCCGCGCCGCGATGGGGTTCGCCGATCCCGGCCGTCCGCGGCTGACCGCGCGGCTGGCCGAATCGCTCACCTCACCGGCCGACCGCGCCCAGTTCCGCCGCGGGGTGCTCGACCGCGTGGCCGGCACCGTCACCACCCAAGGCCCGCCCGGATCGCACCATCTGCGCTGGATGGCCGCTTCGAACTGTCTGCTCGAGATTCCCGTCGGGGTCACCGAGATGGCGGCCGGCGACCCGGTCGTGGTCTGGGACCTGGAGGCCTGACCCGGGGCCCGACCGCCAAATCGGGCGGCTCAGAAATCCCGCCGAACCTGGTTCCGGTTGCCGAGCGCCGGTCTATCGGGCCGGGACCAGTGGTGTCCCGTCTCGGGCGGCGAGATACTCCGGGCGTGCTTCTGCCACGTCGAACGGCACACCGAGCACGTTGTCGACGCTGTTGAAGACCAGATAGATGTTCGACCGAGGATAGGGCGTGATGTTGTTCGCAGAGCCGTGCAATATATTGGCGTCGAACCACAGGGCCGATCCGGCCGGCCCCGTGAACTGCTCGATGCCGTAGAGCGCAGCCAGATCGGCCACATCCGCTCTACTGGGCACACCGACCTGTTGCATGATCAGGGAGGTCCGGTGGTTGTCCTCCGGGGTCTTGCCGGGGCACGGCACGAAGTGCTCGTGCGATCCGGGGATCAGCATGAGGCCACCGTTGTATGGGTGGTTGTCGGTCAGCGGGATCGACAGGCTCACCGCGCGGGGGATCGCCATGCCGTCTTCGGCGTGCCAGGTCTCGAAGTCCGAGTGCCAGTAGAAACCGTTTCCGACGAAGCCGGGCATGTAGTTGATCCGGCTCTGGTGGATGTAGACGTCGGATCCGAGAATGGCACGAGCGGTGTCGAGCACGCGAGGATCAGTGGCCAGTTCAGCGATCATGTCCGAGATCTCGTGTACCTGGAAGATCGAACGGATCGCCCCGGTATCCGGTTCGGTGATCACTCGATCGTCGTCACGCAGCCCCGAGTCGTTGATCAGTTTCTGCAGCTCGGTGCTGTACCGCTCGACCTCGCTACCGGACAGCAGCGCCTCGTTGGTCACGTATCCGGCGCGTCTGTAGTGCTCGAGATCGTGGTCATGCATCTGGACCGCGTCTGTCCAGACTGTCGGCTGGTTGCGGTCGACCCAGCGGACGCGGCCGTTCCCGTCTACCGCGGCGGAGCTGCGGGTGGGGTAGTGATCGGGGCGGATCGACACAGGCCGAGGACTGTCGGTCACCGTCGCCTGATGCCCTGCCGAGGCGGTCATGACACTGCGGGTCATCGAGAGACATTCCTTTCTGCACCGGGCGCACGGCGACGTCGGATACGTCGGAGCGCCTCTGTAGTAGTCCGGGCCGGAGTGTGATCAGCGATGAGCTAGGCGCACTCCGGCTTGCTCATCGGCACGCGCCGGGCCCGCACTGCGGGCCCGGACGGCGCCGTAAAGATCACCGGTCGACTCGGAGGGGAGCGCTGGTATGGCCGAGGTCTGCGGACGCGGTGCCGCTGCAGGGCTCGCGTGGACGAACGCCGCCAGGCCGATGCGCGATCGGGTTCGCTGCACGCCAAGCCCACCGCACTGCGATCGGTCAGATATTCATCGACGGATCGGCCCACCGTGTCGCGGAACACCTCGTCGACGGCCGTCCCCAGCCACATCTGCTCCAGGTCCAACACCACATCGGTAGCGGTCGCCCGCCGCATCTCACCTCCCACCGTGGCGATGGTCATCGTTCTCACCTGCCTTGTGTCTGCAGACGATGCGGGGCGATCAGGCGTTGATGGCCTTTCGGTCTCCGCCCTTGCTTCCGGTCGAGACCTCGATCTTGCGCGGCTTGGCCTTCTCGGCCACGGGGATCTCCAACCGCAGCACCCCGTCGTCATAGTGCGCACTGATCTGATCGGCATCGAGGTTCTCCCCCAAGAACAGCTGCCGGCTGAAGACACCGCGAGGTCGCTCTGCAACGACCATCTCCAGATCGGTGTCACGCTCCGCGCGTTCGGCGTGCACGGTCAGGGTGTTGCGCTCGATGTCCAGATCGATCGTGTCGGCTGCGACTCCGGGCAGGTCGAACTCCACGACGAACCTGTCGTCCTCGCGCCAGGCGTCCATAGGCATCGCTGCAGGCCTGCTCGCGGTGCCCAGTATCTGCTGGGTCAGACGATCGAGCTCACGGAACGGGTCGGTACGCATCAACATCGAGTCCACCTCCAACAGTCTGTGCTCGGCGCCGGTCGTTCTGACCGGCGCACCTTTCACAACGTCGAGCGGATTATGTATATTCCTTGGTGCAGATTTGTTGTAACACACAGATTCGATTAACGGCAACAGCCGCTCCAGGAAGGAGGGGGATGAGACACGATGACCAGTCCGACAAGGACCCTGGCCGCGGCGTCTACGGCATCTCCGTCGCATCAGAACTTTCCGGAGCAGGGCCACAGACCCTGCGCATGTACGAGCGCAAGGGACTGATCGACCCCGCCCGCACAGACGGTGGTACCCGCCGCTACAGCGACGACGACCTCGCCCGTGTACGGCGCGTGACCGACCTGGTGGACCAAGGAGTCAACCTGTCCGGGGTCAAGAGGATCCTCGAACTCGAAGACGACCAGGCCGACCTGCAGGAACACACCGACCGGGTGGAAGCCGACAACGCGCGGCTGCGGTCGGACAACGCCTCGCTACGAAAGGAACGTGACCGTGACGATCCTGACCGATCTCTACCCGACGATTCCTGACTTCGCCGAAGCGGACTTCCTCGAACAACACCACGCGGCCACCGACACCACCGATCACGGCCCCCGGTGTTCACCCACATCGCCGACCAGATCACCACCGGCACGCCGGCTACCGAACACGATCGGATCGATCAGGCATGGAAGATCCCGTTCGACGACGACCACGATCGCTGACCGACCGACCTTCCGGCTGCTTGCCGGGCAATCGAAGAAGGAGAAGACGATGACCGACCACACCGCTACTGCTTCCTCGACGTTCACCACCGCGGAGATCAAACGGCGCATCGAGCAGATGTTCGCTGTTCACGACGAGTCGCCCGACCCTGCGGCGGCTTGAAGAGCCAGCTCCACAACCGTCACGCACCGGTGTGGGCGCGCCGGATTCCGTCCGCGCGCCCACACCAGCGATCCGCGCCTGCCCGAAGGACTCCGATGCCTGCCAAGGCTTCTGCCCCTACCGTCGTTCCAGGAACAACGATCGTCCGCCCAGCGCGAGGAAAAACGACAGGGGCACAGCTCCCGCCACCCAGAACGATCTACCTCCTGCTCTGTACCTGTGCCGGCACCGCAGCGATTCGACTCGCCTTCCTGTCATCACCGCTACACGGGTATGTCGCCGTGCTGGTCGCGCTGGTCGCCGTCCTGTTCACCGTGGCATTGACCTGACCTGACCAACCTCGTCAGAGACGAAACCTCTCTCCATGGACACCCACATGACCGCTGATTCCCGATTGACGAATCACTCCTCCCGGCCTCCTCACCGCGATCCGGTGGTCGAGGCCGTCACGATCCTCGCCGTCCTGCTCGGCATCCTGCTGGCCACCGTCTCCGGTTCGCTTCTGCTCGGCCTGGCCGCTACGGCCCTGTTGGTCGCCGGCTTTCTACCGATGTACCTGCTGTAGCCGCCTGTGCGAGAACGATTCCCCCTGGAGGTTCCCCTCGCCCCGAGGATGCGTGGGTGACCGGCATGGCTGGGACCATCACAGGTGTGAGACCTGCACCGTGACACCAGCCGCCGTGCCGCCGTCCTGGTCGAGCTCGGCGCAGCCGTCGAAGCCCAGGCCGTGCCCTCACCTGAGCGGAGTGCCGATCTAATCGACGGTGAGCACACCGCCGATCATCAGGTTGATCCCGACACCGATGAGCACGACCGCGAGCACGATGCGGCCGAACCGGCGCATCCCGGCGGCGACGACCCTGCGGCGCGCCAGATATCCGGCCAGCCCCGCCACCGCGGCGAGCAGCACGGCGAACACCACCAGGTGAGTGACAAGCCCCGCGGCCGATTCGCTCATGAACGCCGGGGTGTAGAGCCCGATGTTGTCGGTGCCGTTGGCCACGGTCACCCCGGCCACCGCGACCCCCCATCCGGCCGGGGTGTGGGTGCGCCGCGGATCGGATCGCCCCTGTGCGCGCTGCGCGCCGGCATCCGTACCGACCTGTTCGCCGGACGCTTCCGCCTCGCGGCGGGCGCGGCGCCGCCGCTGCCAGGATCGGCGGGCCTGTTCGGCCTGCTGGAGCCCGAGTGCCAGCGGCACCGCCCCCAGGATCCGGATCGCCGCATCGGGCAGCAGCGCCAGGCCGAAGGATCCAGCCACCGCCATCCACACGACGGAGAAGTAGCCGGCGAACAGGCCCGCCACCACCGCCGCCTCGGCCCGGCGGTCGCCGCGCACCCGGCCTAAGAACAAGGTTACCACCACGAGGGAGTCGATCGTGGTCAGCGCGAACATCCCGGCGGCCCGGCCCACGGTCTCGAGCACCGCGCACCTCCCGCGAAAGATCGATCGAACCGGTCACCGGGCCACATGCGTGGGCCGGGGTGTCAGATGTACCACCCTGCACCGGCCTTTCGGCATCACCGGTCCGGCAGGCGGCAAGGCGGCGGGGTGGTCACCGGTCGGCCGGTGACCACCCCGCCCGGGCCGTCACCAGATGTCGGGGGCGAAGAAGTCGACCACCGGGTAGCGGGAGGTCTCCAGCCCGGGCAGCGCCGACTGTTCCCGCTCCCCTGCCGAGCGCAGCGCCGCGACCTCGTCCGGGCTGAGCCGGCCGAGCACCCGGCCGTCGTAACCGCCGACCGCGATCCGGAACTCCGCCATCACCTGGCCTTCGCGCATCGGGCGGTACCGGGAGAGCTCGTCGAGCGTGCGGACGATGCCGGTACGCGGCGGGAACAGTTCGAACCAGCGGTCGGAGTCGACCAGCCGCCCGCTGACCCAGTAGTTGACCCGCTCGGCCAGCAGCCGCCCGCGCGGGGACCACAGCCGGGCGTCGGTGGCCGGGGCGAACTTCGATCGGGCCTCCAACCGGCTCATCAGCGGCGCCGGATGCGCGGACTCGTGCAGCGCCGCCGACTGACCGGGATGGCGCATCGACACCCGGTACGGCAGGCCGGCCCGCCGGTCGCGTGCCTGCTCACCGCCGGATCGCGGCCCGGATCCGGACCGGTGCGGTGCGGTGGCGTCCGTCGTGTGCGCAGCAGCGGGCACAGCCACCTCACGGCCCGCCCGGTGCCATTCGCGGGCCGGGATGTGCACGCAGGTGCGCGGGGCGTGCAGGGTCGCCAGCGAGAAGAACACCCGCCGACCGTCGGTCAGTTCGACCAGCAACAGGATGCGCTCCGGATCGAAGGTGATCTGCGCGTCGGTGATCGCCAACGCGGCGGCGACCCGATCGGGCCGGTGGTTCCAGTAAGGGGCCGAGACCCCGTCCACGCAGACCCACACGTAGCCCTGCTCGTCGACCCAGGCGGCCGCCTCGCGTCCGGGCTGCAGGGTCGATCCGATCCGGTCCGCGACCGGGACCGTCTGGTGACCCCGCTGGGTCGACAGACACTCCTGAGGCTGGGACAAAAGGTAGCGGGCGTCGCTGTCGGTGCGGCGGGCGTCCCGGCCCTGGGTGCCACGCGACGATTCGGGGGTGGAAGGTGAATGTGCCATCGGTCCTCCTCGACCGTCAGGCGCCGGGCCTGTCACAGGCAGGCCGGGCGGCTCTTACCGCGGACGACCGGTCGGCCGTCGCGGTCGCTTCGTCTCCCGAACCACCCGTGAACCTGGGGTTGGTGTGCGGCCCGGTCGGGGCCGGAAAAGCCGCATCTCGTGAAGCTGCAAAGAACATAACAGCGGGCACCGACATCTCTCGGCGACCGCGGACTGTTAGACGAAGTCGCGAGGGCGGATGAGCAGCAGCGACAGCACCCCGCCGGCCACGGCGACGAGCCCGCCGGTGAGCAGCAACCCGTTCATCGACGAGGCGAACGCGGCCGCCAGATCGTGGGCCATGGCCGGGCGCGCGGCCTCGGGGGCACCGGAGATGATCGTCTCGGCCCCGCCGTGCTGGAGCGCATCGGCGATCCGGTCGCCGTCCGCCCCGCCGAAGGACTCGCTGCCGGCCAGCGACGAGCGCAGCCCGGCGGTGAACATGGTGCCGTAGACGGCGGTGCCCACGGCGATGCCGACCTGGCGCCAGGTGTTGTTGATCCCCGAGGCCATCCCCGAGCGGTCCGGGGTGACCACCCCGACCGCGGTGGAGGCCAGCGGCGGATTGACCAGTCCGGCACCGAACCCGGCGACCAGGAACCCGGCGATGAAGTGCGTCCAGCCGCTGCCGGCGTCCAGTCCGGTCAGCAGCATCATCCCGGCGCCGACCAGCAGCAGGCCCGGACCGACGAGCCAGCGGGCCGAGCCGGCCGTGGACAGCCGGCCCGCCACGGTCGCGGCGACGAGTGTGGTGCCCGAGACCAGCAGCAGGCGCAGCCCGGTCTCCCACGCCGAGTACCCGAGCCCGTTCTGCAGGTAGAGCACGACGTACGATCGGAA
>JAJYRZ010000032.1 GCA_021793835.1 Actinomycetes bacterium
CGCAGCCGGGCCGGGCCGGGCAGGCGCAGCCGTGCGCCGGGCCGGGCCGCGGCGGCGGCGGATCCGCCACGCTCGGCGGTGTCGGTCGCGTACTCGGCGGTGACGAAGGCGGGGGTCATGGTGGTCTCAGACACGGCGGCGGCTCCGTACCAGCATGGTGACGAACACGATCGAGCCGACCACGCCGAGGATCAGCGAGACCGGGATCTCGAACGGGGCGATGATCGTCCGGCCGATCAGGTCGCACACGGTGACGATGCCGATGCCCAGCAGGGCCACCCACGGCAGGTTCGAGCGCAGGTCGTCCCCGCGCACCAGGGAGACCACGTTGGGCACGATCAGCCCGAGGAAGGGCAGGGCGCCGACCACCACGGTGACCACCCCGGTGGCCACGGCGACCAGGCCGGTGCCCAGCAGGATGATCCGGTTGTAGTTCAGGCCCACGTTGGTGGCCACGTCCTGACCGAGCCCGGCGACGGTGAACCGGTCGGCGGCGATGAACACCGCCACCGCGACCGCAGCCACGATCCACAGCGGTTCGTACTGGCCCTTGATCACCGGGGTGAACGAGCCGGCGAACCAGATGCCGAGGGTCTGCAGCGCGTCGTTGGCCAGCGCGATGTAGCTCGACACCGCCCCGACCACGGCGCCGAGCATGATGCCGATGATCGGCACGATCAGCGAGGAGGTGAGCATCACCCGGCGCAGGAAGAGGAAGAAGATGCCGGTGCCGATGAAGGCGGCGACGATCGCCCCGCCCATCCGCGCGAGCATCGGGGCCTGGGGGAAGACGATGAGCATCGCCATCAGGCCCAGACCGGCCCATTCGATGGTGCCGGTGGTGGTCGGTTCGACGAAGCGGTTCTGGGTCAGCAGCTGCATCACCAGCCCCGACATGGCCATCGCCGCCCCGGCGAGCACCAGCGCGATGGTGCGCGGGATGCGGGTGATGGTGAACATCTCCCAGCCGCCGTCGCCGAGGACGTCGAACTGGCCGACCAGCAGGGAGGCCGCGAGCAGCGCGGCGACCACCAGGGTGCCCAGCAGCAGCCGCCAGTCCCACAGCCGCGGCCGGGTGCGGCCCGGCGCGGGCGCAGCGGCCTCGCCCGGCGGGTCGGCGGCGGGCTGCACGGCGGAGACATCCGCCGGCCGGTCGGTGACGGTCATCGTCTACTCCTGTCTGCTGCCTGGGGGTGAACGGCCGAAACCCGCGGCCGCCGGCAGGGGGCGGCCGCGGGAGTTTCGGGCGCGGTCATCGAGGCTCGGTCACTCGCGTTAGGCGTCGAGCTCGTCGAGGCGTTCGGCCAGCTGGTCGAAGAACGCGGTGTAGGTCTGGATCGACTCGTTGGTGTAGGTGTCGGCGGGCATGTAGACCACCGCGCCGTCCTTGACCGCGGGCACGTTCTGCAGCGCCGCCGAGTCCTCGATCACCGACTGCGCAGGGGTGAAGCCCTCCTCGTCACCGCTGATCGCGGCGTCGCGGTCCATCACCAGGATCAGGTCCGGGTTGGAGGCGGCGATCGCCTCGACCGAGATGTCGTCGCCCTGGTGGTCGTCGGAGCCCTCGGGCACCTCGAGCGCCGGGGTGAAGTCGAAGATGTCGAACAGCGGGCCGATGGTCCGGCCTTTGCCCGGCACGACGTAGCGGATCTGGCCGCCGGAGACGATCACACCCATCACGGTGGTGTCCGAGTCGTAGGCGTCCTGCACGCGGGCGATCGATTCGTCGAAGGCCTCGTTGAGCGCCTCGGCCTCGGACTCCTTGCCGAAGACCTCGCCGAGCACGGTGGTCTCGCGCTTGAGCTCGTCGTCGAGCGGCTCGTCGTCGCGCGGGGACACCTCGACGATCGCGGCGTCCGGGGCCAGCGACTTGAAGTCGTCGCGGTACTGGCCGTAGCGGTTGCCGTTGATGATCAGGTCCGGCTCGACCGCGACCACGGCCTCCAGGTTCGGTTCGCGGTGCGAGCCCAGATCGATGATGTCGTCATCGGTCTTGTACGGGCTGGTGTCCGGCATCAGCGTCACCGCACCGGCGGTGAGCTCCACCCCCCAGTCCGACAGGGTCTGGAAGGAGGTGTTGTCGGTGGCGACGACCGACTTCGCGGAGGCCGGCACCTCCTGCTCACCGAAGTTGTCCTCCACCACGATCACCTCGCCGGTGTCGCCGTCGGCGGAATCGGTGGCGGACGTGCAGGCGGCCGCGGCCACCGCGCCGATCGCGAGGATCCCCACCCCGCGCATCCATCGGCTGGTCTTCATCTGCGATGCTCCTCGAAGGTCAACGGCTCGGAGTGAACCCGAACCTAACTAGTGGCCAGGCTAACCTAACCCAACTTTCGGTGGATGCAAGTGTGCCGCCGGACACATCGTGTGGATATATCCGGCGGCACGCTTGTCGACCTGCACCGATGATCGTACGCGCGGTCGGTCACCGGGCGCGGCGGTGTCCGCTCACCGGACCGGACACCGCTCCCTCACCCTGACGCGCGGGCCGGGGTCAGGACACCCAGGCACGGTCGAACAGCAGGATGTTGTCGACGCTGCGCACCACCCCGCGCACATCGTCGTCCCAGGCCACCAGCACGGTGCTGGGCCCGAGCACCGCATAGGGCACGGTGGCGTCGAAGCGCTCCTGGATCCGGCCGATCACCGCGCGCCGCTCGTCGTCGGTCGGCGCGGTCTTGACCTCGGTGAGCAGGGCGTCCATCTCCTCGTCGGCATAGCCGGAGGCGTTGTTGGCCGAGTCCGAGCCGAGTGAGGAGTACAGGCGCAGGAACGGGTCCTCGTCCAAAAAGCCTTCGCCGGAGCGGGTGATGTCGAAGTCGTGGTCGATGTACATCCGGCGCACCTGGTCGGTGACCGTGGGCGCGGTGTCGACCGTGACGTCGAAGCCGACCGCCCCGAGCGAGGCCTGCACCGCCTGGGCGGCCTCCTGCGCGCTCGGATCGGAGGTCGCCAGATAGGTGAGGCGCCCGTCGTAGCCGTCCGCCTTCGCCTCCGCCAGCAGTGCGGCGGCCCGGTCCGGGTCGTGGTCGAGCGTGCTGCCGTCCCCGGCCCACCGCGAGCCCGCGGGCACGAGCGCCGGGTCGGTGACCCCGCGGCCGCCGTTGACCCGTTGGTCGACCAGTTCGGCGTCCACGCCCAGTGCGATCGCCTCGCGCACCCGCGGATCGGCGCCGGGGCGGTCGTCGCGGTTGTTGATCATCACCAGTGCGCCGAGCCCCTGGCTGTCGCGGTAGCCGTGGGCGCCGGTGTCGATGATCCGGTCGATCACCTCGTCGTCGCGGTAGACGAAGACCGCGTCGAGCTGACCGGCGTCGAGCGAGTCGGCCCCGCCCGACGCCCCGCCGGACGGCACGAAGGTCAGTCGCGACAGGTGCGGGGCGCCGCCGACGTAGTCCGCGCGCGGGCGCAGCACCAGCTCGGAGCCGATGTCGAACCGGTCGACCTCGAACGGCCCGGCCCCGATGGGACGGAAGTCCTCGCCGTCGTCGGCGGCCGCGCCGACGATCATGCCCGGGCCCATCGACAGCAGGATCGGGAAACCCGCCCACGGTTCGGTCAGGGTGAACACCACGGTGCGTGCGTCCGGGGTCGCGACTTCGGCGACCGCCCGGCTCCACTCCCATGCCACATCGGCCCCGCCGTCGACGAAGCGGTCGATGCTGGCCGCCACCGCCTCGGCGTCGAGTACCGAGCCGTCGGAGAACACGGTGCCGGGCCGCAGGGTCAGGGTGTATTCGGTCAGGTCGTCGCTGACCTCGAGCGATTCGGCGAGCTGCGGGACGAATTCGCCGGTGTCGGCGTCGGCGCGCATCAGCGTGTCGTAGACGGCGGCGAGTTCGGTCCCGCCGGTGAACCCGGCGACCGGGGTGACCACCGGGTCGAGCGAGTCGGGGAACCCGTAGGAGCCGAAGGTCACCTCCCCGCCGCCCTCCGGATCGCCGGTGAGCTGCGCGGCCTGGTCGCCGTCGATGAAACCGGTCGCCGCGGCCTCGCCCGATCGGTCGCCGCCCTCGCCGGAGGCGCAGCCGGCCAGCGCGAGCGCTGCGACCACCCCGACTGTGATCAGTGCGCGCTCGGCGCGCCTGCGTGCTGCTGTGCTCATGGTCTTCTCCTGCTCCTCGCCTACCGCTTCGTGCCGTGCCGTATGTCGGCGCCGGATGCTCATGCCCACCGGATGTGGAAGACCTCGGCCGGCACGGTGTCGCGCCACGGCCCGGTCGCCAGCTGTGCGGCCAACCGGCCGATCTCGTCCCCGCTCATCGCCCCGCGTTCGCCCTCGATCGCGACGACGGTGCGCGCATCGACCCGGTCGATATAGGGCATGCCGGTCGGGGTGGCGCACACGATCCCGGGGATGGTGGAGAACTCGGTGAACCCGATGCCCGGCAGCAGGTCGGTCAGCACCGCGGCGGCCTCGGCGATCTCGCTCTCGTCCCCGCTGGCGCGTACGAACCCCCCGATGTCCGCGGCCGTGGTCAGCGGATGGTTCAGCAGCCCGGCACCGGAGAGCTTCACGTAGTCGTGGCCGTCGGCGTACGGGCGCGGGCTCATCACGATGCCGCCGAACAGGCGCTCGCCGCCGCGCATCTTCATGTACATCGAGGTCGGCATGTCCACCGCGGCGCCCGCCGGCACCCGGGCGAGCACCGCGGTCGCGCCGAACACGTGCAGCTCAGGGCGCCGATCGAGCAGCCCGGTCATCCCCGTGGCCGCCCCGGTGGCCAGCACCACCTGGTCGGCCCTATGGCGGGTGCCCGCGTCGTCGATCAGGGTGACCGCGCCCGGTTCGTCGATCCGCTCGACGACCGTTGCGCGCACCAGCTGCGCCCCGGCGTGCTGGGCCGCGGTGAGTTCGGCTGTGGTCAGGGCGCGCGGATCGACGATGCACGCCGAATCCTGGACCAGCCCGACGTGGCCGGGCTCGTAGTGCACACGCGGGTAGCGGGCGGCCAGTTCGGCCGCGGACAGCTCGTCGACCGGTACGCCGAGATCGCGCGCATTGCCGCGCAGGACGTCGAAATCGAACCAGCCGGCCGGGATCGGCACGTCGGGGCCGGGCAGCACGGTCACCGAATCGACCGGGTGGGCGAACCGCACCCCGGTGGCCTCTTCGAGCGCAGCGAAGCGGCTCATCGCCCGCCGGGTGAGCAGCGCGGTGATCAGCGGGACCTCGAGCACGTGCGCGATGCGGCCCTGGTCGTAGTGCCCGGCCCAGGTGCCGTGGTGATCGCGGTGGTCGGCCGGTTCGGCCGGCCCGATGATCACCACCGAATGCCCGGCCTCGGCTAGATGCCGTGCGGTGGCCGCGCCCAGCGGCCCCGCCCCGACCACCGCAACCTCGTATCCGCTCACCCGTACCGCCTCTCCGCCGCACCACCGGACCGGTGACGCCCACCGCCGGACACCGATCTCATGACCGGCATCACACGTTAACGGCACAGAGTGTGCCGTTAACGTGTGGGATTGTCCACCTACACTTCTCG
Organism: Actinomycetes bacterium; assembly: GCA_021793835.1. Taxonomy (GTDB): domain Bacteria; phylum Actinomycetota; class Actinomycetes; order Mycobacteriales; family Mycobacteriaceae; genus Tomitella. The sequence goes on from JAJYRZ010000032.1 coordinate 5,490, forward strand.
CAAGACGGATTCGGCGGGCGCGAAGGAGGGCGATGACCAGGGCCGGGCAGGAGCGCACCCGCACCCGCAGCGGCGGCCGCAGCGCCGAGGTGCGCCGCGCCGTGGGCGAGGCGACCCTGGATCTGCTGGCCCGCGGCCGGGTGGATTTCACGATGGTCGAGGTCGCCGAGGCGGCCGGGGTCGGGCGACGCACCCTCTACCGCTGGTGGCCCACCCAGACCGATCTGCTGATCGAGGCGCTCGACCGGCACGTCCAGCAGGTGCCCACGGCCACCCCGACCGGGGATTGGCCGGCCGATCTGCGGGCCCTGGCGCACGCGCTGGCGGCTTTCGCCGCCGATCCGGTGGAGTTGGCGATCGCCACGATCATGGCCGGGCGCCGGCATCCGGAGTTCAACGCGCTGGTAGTGCGCGGCTGGGAACCGGCGACCACGAGCTGGCACGCGCTCTACGACCGCGCCGTCGCCGCCGGGCAGGCCGCACCCGGGCACGATCCGGAGACGGTGTTCAACACCCTGCTCGGCCCCGTCTTCCTCGGCCCGCTCATGCTGGGCGCCCCGATCGCCCCCGACCAGGTCGACCGCGTGGTCGATCTGGTGCTGGCCGCGACCGCGGCGCCGCCGGCCACCGCGTCGGCCCGCGCGACACGGCCGGAAGTCTAGGCCCGGTTGCCGCCGCTGCCGCGGCGCAGCAGGGTCACATCGTCCAGCGCGGCATTGGGCCCGAGCAGCACGGCCGCCTCGACCAGGGTGGCCACGTCTTCGGCGTCGATGAGGGTGCCGGCCATCTCGGCGGGCAGCCAGTCGGTCATGTCGGTGCCCACATAGCCGGGCGACAGGGTGGTGGCGGTGATGCCGTTGCCCGCCTCTTCCAGTCCGTAGGACTTGACCAGCGAGATCAGTGCCGCCTTGGACGCGCCGTAGGCGCCGTATTCGGGCTCGGGATACACCCCGGTCGACGAGGCGAGAGCGACGACCTTGGCCCCACGTACGGGATTGCGCGCGGCTGCCGCACGCAGCAGCGGGGTGGCCGCCTGGAGCATGACGAAGGGGGCGCGCACGTTCACCGCGTGGACGCGTTCGAAGCGGCGCAGCGGATAGTCGGCGACCGCGCCCCGATCACCCATGCCGGCGTTGAGCACGAGCACATCCAGGTCGCCGAAGCGTTCCGCATGCTCGGCTAGCGGCCGCGCCGCATCCTCGACATCCGACAGGTCCGCCGCGCACTTGGCCACCTCGGCGGCTCCGGCGGCCTGCAGCTCCTCGGCCACGGCGGCGAGGCCCTCGGGTTTGCGCGCGACCACGGTCAGCCGGTGTCCGCGCCCCGCCAGGCGCAGGGCGATCGCGCGTCCGATACCGCGGGAGGCCCCGGTGATCAGTGCACTGGGTGCGGTGTCGGTCATGCGCTCGTCCCCTTCGTTCTGTGCCGGGCGATGATCGCCAGCGAACTGCATCGAAGCCCACGGTGGCAGAAGAGCAATCTCCTGTCAGCGTTTACGTCCACCCCGACCCTTACAGGCGCGGACCGGCCCGACCGGTCAGCCGCGCAGGTCCGCGACCACCGGGGCGAACGCCGTGTCGTGCGCCGGGTCGGCGGGCAGGGCGAGCACGAGTTCGTCGGCGACCGCGCCGTAGCGGGCCGCAAGCGCTGCGGCGAGTTCTTCGTAGCGGGCGGTGACGGTCACCGCGGCGAGCAGTTCGTCGTCGAACAGTGCGGCGAGCCGGTCCCAGTCGCCGGCGCGTGCGGCCGCGCGCAGCCGGTGGGCCCGCTCGGCGCCGCCGATCCGGTCGAGTGCGCCCCGGTAGGCGGGGGTGGTGAACAGGAAGGCGGCCTGCCGGCGCTTGTCCTCGCGCGCCGCGGCCAGTGAGGCGGCGTCCATGCCCGCGACGTACTGGGCGGAGACGGTCAATGTGGGCGGGTCGTCGGCCGCGCGCACGCGTGCGGCGATGCGGGCGAGCTCCCCGGGTTCGGCCGTGACCGGGTGGGTGATCAGCCCGTCGGCCCGGCGCACGGCCAGATCGACCATCCGGTCGCCGACCGCGCCCAGGTGGATCGGCGGGGCGGACGAGTCGATGGGCCCGGGATCGAAGTAGGGCTGGAGCCGGGTGAGCCGGTAATACGGCCCGCGGTGGTCGATGCCGTCGCCGGTGGAAAAAGCGGTGAAGCAGGCGCGCACCGCGGCCAGATAATCGTCCATCCTGGCGACCGGGTCGCCGTAGTCCATGCCGTAGCGCTGCTCGATGTTGGCGCGCACCTGGCTGCCCAGGCCGAGTTCGAAGCGCCCGTTCGACAGCGCCGCCAGATCCCAGGCGGCGAGCGCGACGGCCATCGGGCTGCGCGCGAAGGCGACCGTGACCCCGGTGCGCACCGCAAGCCCCGGCCGGGCGGTGATCGCCAGCGCCGCGACCGTCAGCGAGTCGTGCACGGTCTCGGGGATCTGCACCCCGTCGAAGCCGAGCCGGGCCGCGCGATCCGCCACCGCCCCGACCTCGGCGAGCGGAGTGCGCCCGTCGATCAGCGCCCACAGCCTCCTGCCCATCACCCCGCCCCTCTCCCGCCCGCGCGCCCGACCCGCTTCGACCCGGCCCCGGCGCGGCCGTGCCTATGGTGGGGCCAGTCCCCACCGATAACCAGCACGGGCCGCCCGCGCGGCCCTCGACGGGAGCATGCCGCAGATGACCGACACCGCCACCGCCGATCCCACCGGCGAGGACCCGCACCCCTACAGCCCCGCCATCGCCGCCGGCGGCTTCGCCTTCGTCTCCGGCGCCCTGTCGATCGACACCGAGGGTGTCGCGGTGCCCGGGCGGCGCGAGGCGCTCGACGCCGCGATCGACCGGATGACCGAACGACTGGCGACCGTGGGCGGCCGACTCGAGCACGTGGTCAAACTCACCTACTGGGTCACCGACGTGACGCTGCGCGAGGAGGCCAACCGCCAGTTCGAGCGCCTCTACCCGGAAGGCGTCCGCCCGGCCCGGTCGTTCGTCGAGGTCAGCGGCCTGCCGTACGGGGCGACCGTGGAGATCGACTGCGTCGCCCACCTCGGCGACTGACCCCACTTCTCGGCCCGCACCCGCTGCCGGATCGGCCCATCCCGGCCCGGTAGCGAGTGGGCCGGTGTGCATCGGGTCCCGCCGATCCCTATAGTTGCTTGCAGCAAGCAAGGGAGTGGGAATGATCGACCAAGACCACGCGGCGCGCATCATCGGCGAGATGGTGGAGATCGGCCGCGTCTTCCACACCGCACGGCAGAACGCGCCGATGCAGGGGCTGACCGGCACCAAGTTCGGTGTGCTCGGCCAGCTCTACCGCGGTGATGCGCGGATGAGCCGGATCGCCGAGCACCTCGACGTCTCGGCCTCGGTGGTCACCCGCGCCGTCCAGGCCTTGGAAGAGGACGGGCTGGTGCGCCGGCGCACCGACCCCGACGACGCCCGGGCGGTGCTGCTGTCGATCACCGACGACGGCACCGCGCACCTGCTGCAGCGCCGCGCCGCGGTGGTGGATCTGTTCGCCGCCCGCCTCGCCGACTGGTCCGGCCCCGACGCCGACCAGGTGCTGGCGACCCTGGCCCGGCTGCGCACCGACCTGGCCGGGGTGTTCGACGAGCTCGCCGCCTGCGCGACCGGCGCGGTCGCCCGGTGACCCGCCCGGCACTCCCCCTCCCCTTGGCCGAGACCCTTTCGAAGGAGCACGCATGACCACCACACCCGCTACCGGGTCCGTGGAGGACACCGGCCTGGCACCCCGCCAGGTCCTGCTGGTGATGGCCGGCCTCCTGGCGGCCCTGTTCACCGCGATGATCTCCACGACCATCGTCGCCACCGCCCTGCCGACGATCATGGGCTCGCTCGGCGGCACCCAGCGCCAATACACCTGGGTGATCACCGCGAGCCTTTTGACGATGACGATCGCCACCCCGCTGTGGGGCAAGCTGTCGGACCTGTTCGACAAGAAGATCCTCACCCAGATCTCGATCACCCTGTTCGTCGCCGGTTCGGTGGCGGCCGGCTTCGCCCAGGGCATCAGCCTGCTGATGGGCGCACGCGCCGTGCAGGGCATCGCCATGGGCGGGCTGATCGCACTCACCCAGTCGGTGATGGGCACGATCATCACCCCGCGCGACCGCGGCAAATACGCCGGCTACATGGGCGCGGTGATGGCCGTGGCGACCGTGTCGGGCCCGCTGCTGGGCGGGGTGATCACCGACCACCTGGGCTGGCGCTGGACCTTCTTCGTCTCCGTGCCGCTGGCCGTGATCGCCGTGGTGGTCATCCAGCTGACCCTGCACACCCCCAACGCCCCGGTCCGAGTCAAGCCGAAGATCGACTACTTCGGCGCGGTGCTGCTGTCGATCGCCGCCGCCCTGCCGATGCTGTGGGTGACCTTCGCCGGCGACGACTACGACTGGATCTCCTGGCAGTCCGGCGCCTACCTGATCGCCTTCCTGGTGGTGTCCGCAGCGACCGTGGTGGTCGAGTTGCGGGTGCCCGAACCGGTGCTGCCGCTGCGGGTGCTGAACAACCGCACCTCGGTGATGATGATCGTGGCCAGCGTCTTCGTCGGTGTGGCGATGTTCGGTTCGGCCGTGTTCCTCACCCAGTACTTCCAGCTCGGCGCGGGCCACTCGCCCACCAAGGCCGGGATGATGACCATCCCGATGATCCTGACCCAGTTGCTGTCGGCGACCATCGGCGGTCAGATCGTCAGCCGGACCGGTAAGTGGAAGCCGGTCATGGTCTTCGGCGGCGCGGTCATGGTCGCCGGGCTCGGCGGCCTGGCCACGATCGACCACACCACCACCTACACGTCCGTGGCGATCTACATGGCGCTGCTGGGGCTGGGTCTGGGCACGCTGATGCAGAACACCGTGCTGGCCGTGCAGAACACCGTGGATGTGAAGGACATCGGCGCGGCCTCGGCCGCGGTGGCGTTCTTCCGCTCGCTCGGCGGCGCGGTCGGAGTGTCGATCCTCGGCGCCGTGCTGGCCAGCCTGGTCTCGACCAACATGCGCGACGGCATGACCGACGCGGGGATCCCCACCGATCAGCTCGACAGCGGGGCCGATGTGAATCTGGACATCTCCAGCCTGCCGGGGCCGATGCAGGATCTGATCCACACCGCCTACGCCGACGGTTTCGGTCCGATCTTCCTGATCAGCGCGATCGCCGGTGTGGTGACCCTGCTGGCGATCCTGTCGGTGCGCGGAACCATGCTGCGCCAGACCATCGGACTCAAGCCCACCCCGCCCGCGGACTCTCCCGCCGCCGACACCGATGCGGCGGACCCGGTCGATGCTCAGGTCGCGGCGACGGCCGAGGAACCGGGTGCGCAGACCGAGCCGGCCGGGGCCGATCCTGCCCGGCGGTCGCCGACAGGCGGTGCGGCAGACCGGCCCGGCGCGAGCGAGCCGGATGCGGACGTGCCGGTGCACTGACCGGTTCCCGCTGAATTCGGTCCCCCCCCGGCCGAGCCGGCTTCCGGCCGTATCGGCCGGGGCGGGCTCAGCCCACGAAGCCGTGGGTCTTGTCCACCGGATCGGCCAGTGCGGCCGCCCCGCCCGCGCGGAAGTCGTCCAGGCGCCGGGCCAGCACCTCATCGAGCCGCTGGGCCCACCCGGTCGTGTCCCCGGCCATGTGTCCGGAGATCAGCACGTTCGGCGCCGTCCACAGCGGATGCCCGGCCGGCAGCGGCTCGGGATCGACCACGTCGAGGGCGGCTCCGGCGATGCGTGCCGGGTCGCCGGCCGGGGCGCCCACGGCGGCGAGCAGATCGTCGGTGACCACCGAGGCGCCGCGGCCGACGTTGATCAGCCGGGCGTGCGGGGCCATCGCGGTGAGCACCCGGGCGTCGATCAGCCCGCGGGTCCGCTCGGTCAGCGGGGCGACGACCACCAGGTAGTCGGCCTCGCCGGCCACCTCCGCCAGTGCGGTGTCGGCGTGGATCACGCCGAAGTCCGGATCGCCGTCGCGTGCGGTGCGGCCCACCCCGGTGACCTGCATACCGACGGCGGTGAGCAGCCGGGCGATCGACCGGCCGATCGCGCCGGGGCCGACGATCAGCGCCCGCGCCCCGTCGATCGTCTCGGTGTCGCGGCGCAGCCACTGCTGCCGGCGTTGCAACGCCAGCGAGCCGGGCACGTCCTTGGCGAAGGCGAGCACATAGGCCAGCACGAACTCGGCGATGGTGCGCTCGTAGACCCCGCGGGCGTTGGTCACCGTCACCTCGGAGCGGGCCAGGGCGTCGAACAGCACCGAATCGACCCCGGCGGAGTCGGTGTGCACCCACGACAGCCTGTCCGCGGCGTGCCAGGCCGGCGCGATCTCGGCGCCGGTCACGTCGAACACGGTCAGCACATCGGCCCCGGGCAGGGCGCCGGTCAGTTCGCGCGGGGAGGCGTAGCGCACCTCGGCGCGCTGTTCGATCAGCGGGCGGGCACGCCGCGCCCCCTCGGGCTGGAGCACCACCACCACGGGTCTGTCGCCGGTCACCGGGCCACTCCTCTCGCCACCCGCCCCGCGCTGGTGCGGGACGGTCCGAGAGCCACCCTGGCACAGACCGCGCCTACCGGACCTCGGCCCGCCGCCGACGCAGCCAACCGGCGGCGAAGACCAGCGCGGCCACGGCCGCGAAATAGGCCAGCGCCCCGTCCGGGCCCCACGGCGGGTCGAGCGCGACGTCCTGACCGGTGCCGTAGGTGCCGTTGAGGAACGGCATCCAGCCGACCAGCTTCCCGCCGCGCGGCAGCATCACCACCGCCGGTTCCACCAGCAGCGACCACAGCGCGACCACGGTCACCGCGCCGGCCGGCCGGGTGATCAGCGCGCCGACACCGATCCCGAGTGCGGCGGCGAGGAACGCGTAGAGCGGGACCGCCCACAAAAACCGCAGGCCTGCGGCCGAGCCGAGATAGACCTCGCCGTAGACGCCGGGGAAGACCACCGGCAGTGTGATCAGCGCCAGGAACACGGCCATCACCGCGGACAGTGCGGCGGCCGCGCCGAAGACCAGGAGCCTGCCGAGCATGTCCGGGCCGGGCCCGGGCAGGGCGTGCCGGGCGACCTCGCCGGCCGGGCCGCGCCCCACGTCGGCCTGGGCGAAGGCCGCGGCCACGGTGGTCACGGTGACCCCGAGGGCGATGATCCAGTAGACCGCGTTGGCGGTCTGCACCTGCTGGACCTCCAGCAGCCCGCCGGAGGTGGCCAGGCGCTCGAACACCGCGGCCACGATGAGCGTGACGACCAGCGGCAGCGCGAAACCGAGCGGGCCGACGACTCGGGCGAGCAGGCCCCGTGCCCCGCCGGTGCGCACCGCTTCGGCCCGGGCCGCGCGCCAGGTCGCGGCCGCGCTCACGCCCGTCTCCGCCGGGTCGCGGCGCCGCCGGGCACCCGGTGGTCGGTGCCGGCGCGCGGCACCAGCTCGAGGAAGGCGCGTTCGATGCCGCCGTGGGTCTGGGCGATCTCGGCGACGGTGCCGGCGGCGGCGATCCGACCGTCTTCCAGCAGCACCACCCGGTCGCCGCTGCGCTGGATCTCGGCCAGGTCGTGGTCGGCGACGATCACGCAGCGTCCCTCGTCGGCCCAGTCGCGCAGCAGGGCGCGCAACCACAGCACCCCGGCTACGTCGAGCCCGTTCATCGGCTCATCGAGCACGATGGTGCGGGGATTGCCCACCAGCGCCGAGGCCACACCCAGGCGCTGGCGCATGCCGAGTGAGTAGCCGCCGATCGGCCGGTCGGCCACCGCCGCCAGTCCGGCCAGCTCGAGCAGGTCCTCGGCCCGCCCGGCGGGCGCCTGGGCGGCCGCGGCGAGCCAGCGCAGATGCCGTCGCGCGGTGTGTCCGGGATGGAAGCCGTCGGCGTCGAGGTACATCCCGAGCCGGCGCCCCGGCATCGGCTCGCGCCGCAGGTCGCGCCCGTCGACCCACACGGTGCCGGCGGTCGGTGCGAGCACCCCGGACATCAGCCGCAGCAGCGTGGACTTGCCGGTGCCGTTGAGTCCGATCAGGTAAGTCAGCGCGCCGTCGGGAAACTCGTGGTCGATCCCGGCGAGCGTGGTGCGCGCGTTCTTACCGCGGCCGAAGGTGCGCACCAGGGAGGTCACCGCGATCATCGGCGCGCTCCTAAAGGCCCGCGCCGGTCAGGCATTGCAGAAGATGGGCAGGCCGAGGGTGCGAACGCCCTGGCACAGCGAGTCCGAAGACAGCCGCCAGTTGCCGTCACGCCGGACGAACACGATCGGCATCGCCACGTCCGGGATGCCGGCCGAGGAGGCGTGCAGGCGGGCGGTGATCCGCTCGCCGTCGCGCTCGAGCGGCCCGGAGACCCGGCTGCCCCCGCGCGGGGCGCGGAAGAAGCCGACCCGGTAGACGGTCTGCGGCACGACCACCGCGCCCTGTCCGCCCTCGAGGTTGCGCGCCTTGGCCTCATCGGCGGCCGAGGTGGCGACCAGGAAGTAGACCAGGTCGTTGAGCTGGGCGACCGTCGGCTCGTCGGCGGTGACGGTGAAGTCCGCGGGCAGCGGCGCCGCCGGGGTCCAGGCCCCGGAGGGCTCCTGCGCGGCCGGATCCGATTCGGACTCGGACTCGGGCTCGGGCTGCGCGGCCGGGGCCGGTTCCGCGTCGGCGTCCGCCGGGGCCGGGGCGCCCTGGGCAGTGGCGCCCTGAGCCGGGGCGAGCGCCCCTTCCTCGGGGGCGATGTCGGCCGCGCTCTCCGCGTCCGCGTCGTCGGTGTCGTCCTCGCCGGGCCGGTCGTCGGTCTCGTCCGTCGCGGCGGGCCGGGCGGCCGGGGCGTCCACCGTGACCATCACCGGCTGGGCGGACACCTCGCCGCGGTCGGCCCGGTGCATGCCGATCACGCCGATGGTCACGATCACCGCGGCCACGATCGCGGCGACCCCGCCGGCGGCGAGCACCGTCGGCCAGTGCACGCCGCGCGCATCCGCGGTGCCGGTCGGCTCCGCGGGGAAGGCTCCGGTGTCGCCGAAACCGTCGGGGTCGGGACCTCCTCCCGCGGCGCCGGCCGGGGGAACGGCCCCGCCGGTCACTTCTTCACCGCGATCAGGGCCATGCCCGACATCTCGTCGGCGTACTTGTCGAAGACCTTGCGCATGCCCAGCACCCGCTTGCGCGCATCCGGGCGGCGCAGGACGTTGAAAACGATCTTCAGCGTGCCCAGCAGACCCTCGTCGGCGATGTTGCGGCCCGGACGCAGCAGGTCCATCGGTGCATGGGTGACCGATTCGACCTCGAAACCGCCCGCCTCGAGCAGCTCGGTCCACTCGGCGGTGGTCAGCGGGCGGGCGTTGACCCGGATGGTGCGGGCCAGCGCCTGCCGGATCTCGGTCTTCTGCTCATCGGACAAGGTGTCGGGCTCGAGCGCCATCTCGTGGATGGCGTAGCGCCCGCCGGGACGCAGCACGCGGGCCGCCTCGGCGATGATCGCGCTCTTGCCCTTCTCGCCCTGCATGGTCAGCATCGCCTCACCGAGCACGACGTCGACGCTGCCGTCGTCCAAGCCCGTGTGTTCGGCCTCGGAGGTGACCACGGTGCCGCGGTCGCCGATGCGCGACTGCACGGTCGCCGCGGCGTCCGGGTCGGCGTCGACACCGACATAGCTCTTGGGCGTCTTGGCCAGCACCAGCTGCGCGGTGGCGCCCAGGCCCGGGGCGAGCTCGACCACGTCCGCACCGGCGATGCCGGCCCGGTCGATCAGGGTCCGGGTGATCTCCAGTCCGCCGGGGCGCAGCACCCGCTTGCCCAGACGTGCCAGCAGCCAGTGGCCGGGTGCGTCGGCGTCGGAGCGGTCGCTCATCGGCAGCGGAGTGGACATGGGGACCTCCATTTTTCCGGATGAATGCCCCTTTATCATCACCCCGCGGCGCCACTAAGGCAAGGCTTGCCTGCCGCTCATTCAGTGTGTTCGGTCACAGCCCGGGGCAGTGGAACTCGATCACCGCATCGACCACCCGATCGTCGTCGTCCGAGGTCACGGGGCCGGTGACGCGGTAGCGGTCGCCGTCGATCTCCACGGCGCCGGCCGCGCGGTCGGCATCGGTGGCCTCCCACTCGGCGTCGGCCGTCTCGATCTCGATGTCGTCGATGCGCGGCGGATCGCTGAGCACGATCTCGACCTCGACCTCGATGTCGCGCGCATCGTCCTCGGCCTCGAACTCGATCTGGCGGTGCCCGTCGTCGGATTCGAGCTGGCAGGAGACCTGCGGCAGATCGGTGGGCAGGGCGCGGCCGTCGACCTCGAGCGCGAGCAGCGCCATGGTCGCCTCGCCCGGGTCGGTCGCCGCGGTGTCGTCGCCCTCCCCTGCAGGGGCGGACTCGGTCGTGGTCGCCGCGGCCGCGGTGGTCGTGTCCGAGTGATCGACCTCGACGTCGACCCCGTCACCGCTCGCGCAGCCGGCCGCAAGCAGCAGCGCCGCCCCGGCCGCCGCTCCGACCCAGATCCCCCGTCGCCCGGTTTGCACACCCATCCTCGTCACCGCTTCCCTCTCGACTCGCGTCTGCACTGATGCCACCGACGGTAACCCCCGCAAGGCCCCCGCCGCGGGTTCACAGCGCGACTACCGTGGAATACAGATGTCGGCCCGGGGGCCGCCCGGGCCGACCGACCCGACTCACGGAGGTGCGCGATGCCCGATCCCGCAACGACCCCGGACGCCCCGACACGGGTGGACGTCTGGTTCGACCCCGTCTGCCCGTTCACCTGGGTGACCACCCGCTGGCTGCGCGATGTCACCGCCCGCCGCGGACTCGAGACGCAGTGGCACCTGATGAGCCTGGCCGTGCTCAACGAGGGCAACGAGCAGACGGCCGAGGAGCGCGCCGAGATGGCCGACTCGCAGCTCGCCGGCCGGCTGCTGGCCGCGGTGGCCGACCGGCACGGCCCGGCCGCGCTGGAACCCGCGTACGCCGAGCTCGGCTCCCTGCTGCACCGCGCATCACGGCCGATGGACCGTGACACCGCCGCCGCGGCGCTGGCTGCGGCCGAGGCCGACCCCGATCTGGTCGGTGCGCTCGACGACGACGCGTGGGACCCGGCGGTGCGCGCTTCGCATCAGCGGGGCCAGGAGCTGCTCGGCGGGTCGGGCGGCACCCCGCTGATCGCGTTCGACGGGCAGGCGTTCTTCGGTCCGGTGCTGATGGAGATCCCCGGTCCCGCGCAGGCCGATGCGCTGTTCGACGCGGTCTCCATGCTCGCACGCACCGGATCTTTCCGCCAGATCCAGCGCCCCTTCGACGGCCTGCCCGACCCGGGCTGACCTCGGGAAGGCCGCACGGGACACCCGCCCCACCGCATACCCGGTAGGGTATTAGATGAGGCGGGGGAGGCGCCCCTGCCCGGGCCGGATGGAGCCGTCATGTCCCTGATCGATTCGCTGCCCCGTCATCGCGGCTGGACCGTCGACCGCGTCGTCCCCGTGGCCGCGGGCGGCGTGGTGCTGGCGAGCCTGGCCCTGGGCCGGGTGGCGAGCCCGCGGTGGCGGGCACTGACCGCCTTCGCCGGCGCGAATCTGCTGCTCTACGGCGTCGCCGGCTGGTGCCCGGCCTCTCTGGCGATGGAGGCGGCCGGCCTGCCGCGCAAGTCCGACCCACACTGACCGCAGGCCCACCCCCGCCCGCGCCGCCCACGACGTGTCGCCGGACACCTTTTCGGCGCCGGGCCCGATCGTCGGCTACCGTGGCAGGTGATCGGTGCGGGCATCGATCACGCACCATCGCCGCGGTGAACCGATCGCGGCCCGGCCCGCACCACTCGTCGTGAAGCTTCTTTTCATACGGGGCGTGTCCGCGAGCCGTCCGCATCCGACATCCACGGATCGGTCACCGTCGCTCAGCTGGGCCCCCGCAGAAAAACCGGCACGGCCCCCGCCAGGGGCCGACTCCCTCTGCGTTCGCGGCGACCGGTCGGCGCGCTCCTGCGCCGATCACCGACGCGACGCGAAGACCCACGCCCCGGATGTGCGGTGTGGTCTCCCGCTTCGCCCCTGCCTTGGAAAGGGCGACCTTTGATGACCACCGACACCACCCCGACGTTCACCGATCTCGGCGTACCCGCCGTGATCGCAGACGCGCTGACCCGCGACGGGATCACCGCGCCGTTCCCCATCCAGACCGACACCCTCCCGGACACGCTCGCCGGCAAGGACGTGCTCGGCCGCGGCAAGACCGGCAGCGGTAAGACGCTCGCCTTCTCCATCCCGCTGGCCACGCGCCTGGCCGACGGCACCCGGTCGGCCCCGCGCCGCCCGCGCGGCCTGGTGCTCGCCCCCACCCGGGAACTGGCCACCCAGATCGCCAAGACCCTCACCCCGCTGGCCAAGGCGCAGAAGCTGTCGGTGACCACCATCTTCGGCGGGGTCAGCCAGAACCGTCAGGTCGAGGCACTGCGCCGCGGCATCGACATCGTCGTCGCCTGCCCGGGCCGGCTCGAGGACCTGATGGGCCAGGGCGAGGTCGACCTGTCGGATGTGCGGATCGCCGTGCTCGACGAGGCCGACCACATGGCCGACCTGGGCTTCCTGCCGGGAGTGACCCGCATCCTGCGCGCCACCGATCCGGCGGGCCAGCGACTGCTGTTCTCCGCGACCCTGGACTCGCAGGTGCAGAAGCTCGTCGACCGGTTCCTGACCGACCCGGTCGAGCACTCGGTGGACTCCGCGCAGTCCCCGGTCGCCGCGATGACCCACCACGTCTACGAGGTCGCCGACGGCGGCGCGAAGAAGGAGCTGATCCGCCGGCTGGCCGCCGGCAACGGTCGGCGCATCCTGTTCATGCGCACCAAGCACAAGGCCAAGCGCCTGGCCCAGCAGCTGACCAAGGCCGGCATCCCGGCGGTCGACCTGCACGGCAACCTGTCGCAGAACGCCCGTGACCGCAACCTCAAGGCCTTCAGCTCCGGCGAGGCGATGGTGCTGGTGGCCACCGACATCGCCGCGCGCGGCGTGCACGTCGACGACGTCGAGCTGGTCGTGCACGTCGACCCGCCGGCCGAGCACAAGGCCTTCCTGCACCGCTCCGGGCGCACCGCGCGCGCCGGCAGCGGCGGCGACGTGGTGACCATCGTGCTGCCCGAGGAGCGCCGCGACGTCGAGTCGATGCTGCGCAAGGCCAAGATCTCCGTCCGCCCGCAGCGGGTTCAGCCGGCCACCGCGCCGGTCCCCGGCGGCTCCGGCGACGCGCCGGTCGCTCCGCGCCGCGCCCCGGCCGCCGACACCGCCGCGCCCGCCCAGCCCCGCGAGGGCCGTCCGGGCGGTCAGGGCGGTGACCGGGACGGACGCCCGGCACGCAGCCGCAATCGCAACCGCAACCGTCGCCGCGGCGGTGCCGGCCGCAGTGGCGCGGGCGCCCCGCGCACCGAGGGCGGGCCCACCGCAGCGCCGGTGGGCGCGCAGCCCGGGGCCGGACGCCGCACCGGGGCGAGCGCCCCTGCCGCCGCCAGGGCCTCGGTCGGCGCGACCGCCGGTCCGCAGCGGCGTCAGCGTCGCCGCTCCAGCCGGGGTGCCGGCGCCCCGCAGGCCTGACGCCTGACCGCACCTGCTGCACCGACCTCACCGCCGCCGCGGACACGCCCGTCGTGTCCGCGGCGGCGGTGGTATACCGGATGCACGCACCACCCGAGGAGGAATCGATCATGCGGATCTTCACCGGCGCCGCCGCGCGGCGCACCCTGATCGGCGCCGTCGCGGCCGCCGCGACCGTCGTGGTCGGCACCACGATCGCCGCTGCGGACCCGGGCGGCGACGACGGCGTCGGCGCGTTCCTGCTCACCAGCGGCGGCGAGGTCGGTGCGGTGCTGTGCGGGCCGGACGTCGGCGTGCACCCGGATCCGGCCGGAGCCTGCGAGACGATCCGCTCAGCCGGCGGCGACTTCGAGAATCTGCCCGCCGAGCAGCACACGATGTGCACGATGATCCTGCAGCCCACTCCCGCCCACGCCTGGGGCGTGTGGTCGGGATCCGACGGAATCCACCCCGTGGAATTCGCCGCCGACTACGGCAACCCGTGCATGGCCGCCGCGCAGTCCGGCGGGGTCTTCGGCTTCTGACCCCTCCGCCCCGGGGCCGGGCCCACACGCCACACCCCGGATGTCCCGAAAACGCGCATGCAATGTCCCGGAATCGGGTATATCGGTGTGCACCACCCCACGCCGACCGAGGAACGATCATCATGCGACGCGGAATCCACACCCTCCTCGGCGCCGGACTGCTCGGCGCCGGACTGCTCACCGCCCCCACGTCGGCCGGAGCCGCACCGGCCGAACCGTGCCAGCTCGGCACGTCCAACACCGACATCCGCTCCTGCGAGACCACCGGAGCCCAGGCCATGCCCGTGCCCACCCTCGGCGACGGCATCTGCGCAGGTCTGGTGCGCGCAGAGCGCATCACCGCCTTCGACGGGCCGTTGTGGGAGTACTCCGAGGCCCCCGGGATGACCCACGGCATCGAGGTGAACCTCGCCCAGGGCTATGCACCGCTGGGTGAATGGGGCTCGACGGTGCTGGCCTGCGACCAGACGGTGCACGTGGACTGGCGCAACCTCGACACCGGCGAATCCGGCCGGGTCGACCGGTTCATCCCGGCCGGCGCGCCCAGCTACGCCCAGCAGCTGGTGCACATCGACTCCGGCCCCGGGAACGTGGAACTCACCGTGGGCACGGACCAGCCGCACCTGCCGACCACCACGCACGTCCAGGTGCCCTGAGTCACGCCGGGCGGCGCGCGGCCCCGCCGGTCCGGGCGGATTGTTTCCCGTGAAACATCCCACCTCCGGCCGGGTGCGGCGCGGGGCCGCCGAGCGGGCTGCGAGACGATACGGGTGTGTCCCCCACCGCCCGCGTGACCGGAGAGCTCCTGCGCTTCGGCCCGCACGCCGGAGCCCACCGCGCCGCCCTGCGGGCCGGGGTCTCGGTCCTGGTCCCCCTGCTCGTGCTGTGGGCGACCGGGCACAGCGACTGGTCCATCTATGCCGCGTTCGGCGCGTTCACCTCGCTGTACGGGCGCAACCGGATCGCCCTGCCCAGGCTGGAGCTGCAGGCACTGCTGGCGGTGTTGCTGACCGGCGCGGTCGGCCTGGGTGCCTGGGTGTCGATCAGCGACCACCGCACCTGGCTGGCCGTCCCGATCGCCGGGGTGATCGCCGGGGTGGGGGCCTG
Organism: Actinomycetes bacterium; assembly: GCA_021793835.1. Taxonomy (GTDB): domain Bacteria; phylum Actinomycetota; class Actinomycetes; order Mycobacteriales; family Mycobacteriaceae; genus Tomitella. The sequence goes on from JAJYRZ010000032.1 coordinate 20,656, forward strand.
GCTGTCGGACGTGCAGGACTGGCATCCCCCGGGCCCGCTGTTCGTGATCTTCGCCTTCACCGCCGTCGCCTCGATCCCGGGCCGTGCCGGTGACGTCCCCGTCGCCCTGGCCGTGGCGGGAGCGGCCGCGGCGTTCTCGATGCTGGTCGCCCAGACCGGCGCAGCCATACGGCGGCTGCGTGATCGCGCCGTCGCGACACCGGTTCCGCGGCGGCCGTGGGCGTGGCGGGCCGGCGAACCCCGCCACATCGCCCGGGCCGCGGTCGCGGTCACCCTCGCCGGCGCCTGCGCCACCGGAGTCGGCATCGGACACCCCTACTGGGCGATGGTCTCGGCCGCCGTGCCGCTGGTGGCCCGCACCCCGCGCGGCCAGCTGGTGCGCAGTATCCACCGGGTGGTCGGCACCGCGGCCGGTCTGGGACTGGCCGCGCTCCTGCTGACCGCCGGCCCGACCGGGCTCGTCCTCATCGGCACGATCGCCGCCCTGCAGATCTGCGCCGAGCTGCTGGTGGGCCGCAACTATGCGGTCGCCCTGATCGCCATCACTCCGCTGGCGCTGCTGATGGTGCAGATGGTCGCCCCCGCCGCCACCGGGGTGCTGCTGTTCGACCGCGGTGTGGAGACCGTGATCGGCGTGGTGATCGG
>JAJYRZ010000033.1 GCA_021793835.1 Actinomycetes bacterium
CCGATCTGCGACGACACCGTCGCCGCCGAGCTCGGCCTGCGCTGACCGGTGGCGATCCGCACCGCTCGTCCCGCGGCCCGGCACCACGCGGTGCCGGGCCGCGGCGCCGCCCGATGAGCGCCGCGGCCGGCCGGGGACTGCTGGTCGGGGGCACCACCTCCGATGCCGGCAAGACGGTGCTGGTCACCGGACTGTGCCGGGCCTTCGCCCGGCGCGGGCTCCGGGTCGCGCCGTTCAAGGCGCAGAACATGTCCAACACCACCGTGGTCGTCGCCGAACCCGGAGGGGCGCTCACAGAGATCGGGCGCGCCCAACAGGTGCAGGCCCGCGCCGCCGGGGCACGGGCCGAATCGGCGATGAACCCGGTGCTGCTGCAGCCGGCCGGGGACCGCACCAGCCACGTGCTGGTGCGCGGGCGGCCCGCCGGCCGGCTCGGCGCCGGCGAGTTCGCCACCGGCCGGGCCCACCTGGCCGCGGCCGCCTTCGAGGCGCTCGACGACCTGCGCAGCCGCTACGACCTGGTGGTGTGCGAGGGGGCCGGGTCGATCGCCGAGATCAACCTGCGTGCCCGCGACTACGTCAACCTCGGCCTGGCCCGCCACGGGGACCTGCCCACGGTGGTGGTCGGCGACATCGACCGCGGCGGGGTGTTCGCGGCCCTGCTCGGCGCGCTCGCCGTACTCGAACCGGCCGACCAGGCGCTGGTGGCCGGGGTCGTGGTCAACAACTTCCGCGGCGATCCGGCACTGCTGCGCCCCGGGCTCGACGATCTCGCCGCGCGCACCGGCCGGCCGGTGTTCGGGGTGCTCCCGCACGCCGAAGGCCTGTGGCTCGACGCCGAGGACTCGCTGTCCGCACTGCGCGCACCGACCGACGACGACACGGGAGCGGACGGTGAGCCGCTGACGGTCGCGGCTGTGGCCCTGCCGCGCGCCGCCCAGGTCACCGACCTCGACGCACTGGCCGCCGAACCGCGGGTGCGGCTGCGCCCGGTCTCGAGCCCGCGCGGACTGTCCGGTGCCGATGCGGTGATCGTGCCGGGCTCGCGCGCCGTGGTCTCCGACCTGGACTGGCTGCGCGCCCGCGGACTCGGCGCCGCCCTGACCGACTTCGCCGCCCGCGGCGGCACCGTGCTGGGCCTGGGCGGCGGGCACCAGATGCTCGGCACCCGCATCCGCGACACTTCCGGGGTGGAGGCGCCGGCCGGCACCGACGTGCCGGGCCTGGGCCTGGTCGATGCGATCACCGAATACGGCACCGAACGCATCCTCGAGCTCGCCGGATCGGATGGGCCGCACGGCGCCTTCCGCGCCGGCCACGGGGTGACCACCGGGCCCGAGACCGACTGGTCGGCGCAGATCACCGGCACGGCCCTGCACGAGACGCTGACCGACACCCGGACCCGTGCGCGGTGGCTGCGCGCCGTCGCCGCGCGGGCGGGCGTCGACCCGGCCGGGCTGGGCGAGACCGACGTCGCGGCGGAACGCGAGGCGCGCATCGACCGGATCGCCGACCTGGTCGAGACCCACCTGGATCTGGACCGGATCATCGATCTCACCGCGAATCCGCCGCGCCCGCCCACACTGCGCGTGACGAAAGAGGAGGCCGATCACCGGTGACCGTGTTGATCCTGGGCGGCACCGCCGAGGCCCGAGCGCTGGCCGCCGAACTCGATCGGCGCGGCGCCGCATTCCTGTCCTCGCTGGCCGGGCGGGTGTCCCGGCCCCGGCTACCGGTGGGCGAGGTGCGCATCGGCGGCTTCGGTGGGGCCGACGGGCTGGCCGCCTTCCTCACCGCAGAGCAGGTCGGTGCGGTCGTCGACGCCACCCACCCCTTCGCCGTGGGGATGCGCGCGAATGCGGTCGCCGCCTGCGCACAGACCGCGGTGCCGCTGCTGCGACTGGCCCGGCCCGGCTGGGCGGGCACGGCCGGCGCCGACGACTGGCTGTGGGTGGGCGACATGGCCGAGGCGGCCGCGGCCGCCGCTAAGGCGCAGGAGACGGTATTCCTGTCCACCGGGCGCCAGACCCTCGATGCCTTCACCGGTCCGCTGGCGGACAAGAAGGTGCTGGTCCGGGTGGTGGAACCGCTCGATGATCCGGTGCCGGGGAGCTGGACGGTGATCCACACGCGCGGACCGTTCACCGCCGAGACCGAGCGGGAACTGATGGCGGAGCATGCGGTGCGCACCCTGGTGACCAAGGACTCCGGCGGGGATTACACCCGCGCCAAACTCGACGTTGCCGCCGAACGCGGCGCACAGGTGATCGTGGTGCGCCGCCCGGCCCCGCCCGCCGGGATGATCGAGGTGGACACGGTCGCTGCGGCCGCGGACTGGGTGAGCGCACGGCGCTGACTGGAGATGCCCGTCGGGCGGTAGGTGCGCAAGGCGTTCTCGTCGGTGGATGTGGCAGAAAACCCTCGTGCGAATACCCGTCACGAATTACAGTCACAGCCAGTACGAAACTGTTGAGTTCACTTCTGGTCGGGGGACTGGGGAAGACCATGAAAACGTACGCGCGACTGGGGGCGGCGCTCGCCCTGTGCACATCGGTAGCGGTGATCGGCGCGACCGGCGCCTTCGCCGATGTAGGGGAGCCGGGGCTGCAGACCGATCAGCTCGTCCTGGACTATCTGAAGGAAAAGTACGACGATGACGGCCCGATCCCGGTGCAGTTCTGAGCCGAAGGCAATGATCAGTGCGAGGTCACCTTCACCGTGATCAACCGGACGAATTCCACCAGCTACCTGGTCGACTTCATCGTCGACGATGAAGACCCGATGGGCGTGGAGGACGAGGTCAATCGCGACACCTGGGACTTCAAGATCAACAAGGGGCCCTACAAGGGCACGGATATCGGACCGCGCACCCTGGGTCGGATCGGGGTTCGGCCCGAATCGTCCGGCCCGCACTGGGACAAGGGGGATGACGGTGTGAACGTGAAGTTCACCGCGACCAACGATCCGATCAAGACCACGAACACCATCGACCTGCGGGATCTGCCGAACCTGCCGAATCCCGAGGCCGACACCCACACGATCACGTACCAGCAGATCGGTGGACCCGATCACGGCTTCGACGGAGTCCAGTCGGATATGCCGGTGTTCACCACCGAGGTGAGCGGTTGTGCGACTCCCACCACTCCTACGACTCCTGCCGGTCCGTGGGGTTCGCTGGAGGACCTGGTCGGCAGCGGATCGGCCGGCTCTGTGGACATGCTCAAGCGCCTGTTCCACCACTGATGCGTAGCGACTGTGGGGTCTGACCACCAGGTGGTCAGACCCCACAGCTGTCATGGTGGACTGCGGCAGTCCGGCCGGTGTTTCGTGCCGTGCGGCCGACGTCAGTCGGCGGTGACCCCGGCGGGTCGCTCACCGACGATGGAGATCCGCTCCATCACCCGGCGGGCCGGATGGTAGTCCGAGGACGCGTAGTGCTGGCAGATGCGGTTGTCCCACATCGCGACCGTGTTCTTCCGCCAGCGCAGCCGCACCTGCAGCTCCGGGCGCATGATGTGCCGGTAGAGGGTGCGCAGCAGCGCGTTCGACTCGTCCTCGCTCATCCCCAGGATGCGCCGGGTGAACGCGACGTTGACGAACAGCACCTTCCGGCCGGTCTCCGGGATCACCCGGACCACCGGGTGGATCGCGGGCGGGAAGTGCGGGCGCAGCCGCTCGACGTCGGCCGGGTCCATGCCCTTGCCGAACGAGTGGATCCAGTCGTGCTCGGCGGTCAGCCCGTCCAGCTTCTCCCGCATGTCTTCGGGCAGCAGGTCGTAGGCGGGGCCGGTGTCGGCCCACAGGGTGTCCCCGCCCACCGGCGGGATCTCGACCGCGCGCAGCACCGCTGCCCGCGAGGGTCGGGTGTGCCAGGTGACGTCGTTGTGCCAGATGTTCTCGGTACCGGCCGCGGTCGCGTCCTTGGCCAGGGTCGCCACGTCCGCATCGGACTGCCCGGGCTGGGTGTACTTGAAGAACGGATGCTGCTCGAGCTCTCCCCACCGGGCGGCGAATCCGCGGTGGTCGTCGCGGGAGATGTCCTGATCGCGGAAGAACAGCACCTTCCACTCCAGCAGCGCGCGGTCGAGTTCGGCGATCACTTCGTCTGGCAGGTCGGCGCCGAGCCGGATCCCGGAGACCTCCGCGCCGATGGTCGGGGTGACCGGGTCGAGGTCGAACAGCTCGTAGGGGCGCTGCTCGACACCCGGCGCGGTGCGCGGGGCGACCATCGGCCCGAAATAGGCCAGCGGATCGGTCGGGGTGGGGGTGCCCGGGGTCAGCAGCGCGTAGGTCACGGAAAGGCCCTTCGTGAGTGATGTGCGTCTCGTCGGACGTTAAGCGGGCGGTCTCGAACCCGTCAACGGTGCACGTCGGTCGGTGGGATACGCCGATTCGCCGGGTCCTGCACACGGGCCTTAACGTCAGGGGCCGGGCCGCCTGCGCGCCCGGGCCTCCACCTCGCCGCGCGGGCGCGGCCGGCACCCCTGACCCAGGAGAGCGAGGATCCACGATGACCACCCACCACCCGGACGGAGGTGCCGCGGTCGACCCGGCCGCGATGCTCGACCGACTGTTCGCCGAGCGCTACACCTGCCGCCGTTTCCTGCCCGCCTCCGTGCCGCGGGCGACGATCGAGCAGATCCTCGCCATCGCCCAGCGTGCCCCGTCGTGGTGCAACACCCAGCCCTGGCAGCTGGAGATCACTACCGGCGCGGCCACCGAGGCCTTCCGCACGGGACTGCGCGGGGCGATCGAATCGGGCACGGTCGGGCCGGATCTGCCGTTCCCCGAGACCTATCGCGGCGTCTACGCCGAGCGGCGCAAGACGTGCGCGGTCGCGCTCTACGACTCGCTGGGCATCACCGGCGACCGGGACGCCTCGGGGCGGCAGACGATGCGCAACTTCGACCTGTTCGACGCCCCGCACGTGGCCGTGCTGACCACCACCGCCGACCTGGGGGTGTACGGGGTGCTCGACTGCGGGGTGTACCTGGGGGCGCTGCTGTCGGCCGCGACCGCGTGCGGGGTCGCCACCGCCCCGCAGGCCGCGCCCGCCATGGCCGCACCGTTCATCCGCGAGTTCTTCGATCTGGCCGAGAACCGGCAGGTGGTGTGCGCGGTGTCCTTCGGCTACGCCGACCCCGATGCACCGGAGAACGGGTTCCGCACCGAGCGGGCCGGCCACGCCGAGGTCGTCCGCTTCGTCGACACCGCGCCCGCCGCACGCTGACCGCACCGGGGCCGGCCCGGCGCACGGTCGGTGCATTGGGCGCCGGGCCGTCAGCGCCCGTGGATGTCGGCCAGGAAATCGGTGTAGGCGGCGGTCACCTCGTCGGGTCGCTCCATCGCGATCATGTGTCCGCCGCCGGGGATCGTGCGGATCTCGCGCAGGCCGTGATGGTGCTCGCCGATCACCGCGGTCGGATCGTCGCCGTGCCAGTGCAGCAGATCCACATCGGCCTCGGAACCGAAGAAGTAGTACGGCACCGTGGTGTGGTTCGCGGCCCGGGCCCGGCGGTACTCCCAGTTCGCGTCCCCGGTCAGATACCAGTTGACCCCGCCGTGGAAACCGGATGCGGCGTAGTCGGCCACATAGGTCTCCAGCTCCCAGTCCGACATCCACGGCCAGGGCGTGGGCGGGGGCTCGGGCAGCGCCTGCCGGTAGGTGGTGCCCGGCGGGTGCTGCCAGACCACCGTGAAGTCCGACTTCTCGCTCAGGATGTGGAAGATCTTGGCCAGGATCTCGCGTGGATGCGCCTCGTAGTCGGCCCGCGCGCCGTCGGGGTCGTCCTGGTAGTAGGACATGTGGTTGAAGTGCTTCCGGCCGCGCTCGGCCTCGACCTGCGAGGGCGGGCGGTCGTAGGCGGCGAAGAACGGGTTCTGCAGCCCGATCAGCCCGCGCACCCTGTCCGGATGCTCGATCGCCAGGTCGTAGGCGGCGAACATCCCGAAGTCCAGACCCGAGAAGACCGCGCTGCCCGCGCCCAGATGGTCGAGCAGGCCCACCAGGTCGGCGACGATCACATCGGCCCGGTACGCCGCGACATCGTGCGGGGCGTCCGTGCGCCCCATCCCGCGCAGATCCGGGGCGACGACCCGGTAGCCGGCCTCGGCGAGCCCGGTGATCTGGTGTCGCCAACTGAACCAGGTGTGCGGGAACCCGTGCAGCAGCACCACCAGCGGTCCCTCACCCTGCTCGACGTAGTGCATCGTGATGCCGTTGATCGTCGCGTATCGGTGCGTCCAGCCGCGCATCCGCCGTCACCTCTTCCCTCGGTCCACTCTTGGGTGATGACTGTCACATCGGCGGCGGGGGTGGGGGAAGCCGGTCTCCCGCCGGGAGGGATCACCGCCCCGGCCCCCGCATGCACGCGGGGGCCGGGGCGGTGGGTGAGGGGTCGATGCCCGGACTACAGGATCCGGTCCAGGCTCGCGTCGTCGCGGCCCATCGCGGTGCCCAGATCGGTGCGCACCAGCGGGCGCTGGATCAACTCCGGATGGGCGACGAGCGCGTCGAGCAGCGCCTCGTCGTCGGCGCCGTCGAGATCCAGGGCCGCGTAGGCCGGTTCGCCGGTGCGCACGGCCTGCCGCACGGTCAGACCGGCCGCCCGGATCATCGCGGCCAGCGAGGCCCGGTCGGGGGTGTCGGTCAGGTACTCGACAACCGTGACGTCGACGCCGGCGGCGGTGAGTCGGTCGAGGGCGTGCCGGGATTTCGAGCAGCTCGGGTTGTGATAGATCGTGGCCTTCATCGGAACTCCTGGTCGGGTCGGTGGGGGAATCGGCGAGACGGAGGGTGGCGGAGGGCCAGGGGCCGGCGGTCATGGGCCGACGGCGTCGAAGAACTCGCGCCGGGCGGACCGGCGATCGCGCAGCACCCCGCGCACCGCGGAGGTGCGGGTGCGGCTGCCCGGGGCCTGCACCCCGCGGATCGACATGCACAGATGCTCGGCCTCGATCACCACGCCGACCCCGCGCGGGGCCAGTTCGACCTCGAGCCAGTCGGCGATCTCCATCGTCAGCCGCTCCTGGACCTGCAGATCGCGGGCGAACATCTCGGTCACCCGGGCGAGCTTGGACAGTCCCACGATCCGCTCACCCGGCAGGTAGGCCACGTGTGCCACCCCGCGGAAGGGCAGCAGATGGTGTTCGCACAGCGAGGTCAGCGGGATGTCGCGGGCGAGCACGAGCTCGTCGTAGCCGGACTCGTTGGGGAAGGTGGTGGCGTCGAACCCGCGCGGGGTGAGCAGCTCCGCGTAGGCGGCGGCCACCCGGCGCGGGGTGTCGGCCAGATGCGGGCAGCCGGTGTCCTTGCCGAGTGCGCGCAGCAGATCGGCCACGGCACGCTCGGCCGCCGGAAGGTCGACGGTGCCGCCCGCCCGCCCCACCCGGAGCGGGGTCGGGACGGCGGACGGCCCGGCCAGCGGTGCGGCGGTCATCGCAGCGCCTGTTCGCCGGTGTAGTCCGTGGCCAGCCGCGACAGGGCCAGGGCTGCGACCAGCAGGCCGAAGTCGCGCAGAGCGATGGCGTAGAAGCCGGGGATGGTCAGCAGCGACAGGATGATCCCGGCCAGCCAGGCGGCGACCAGCAGTCCGCCGAAGCGCGGGACCAGGGCGACCACGATGCCGGCGACGATCTCGACCACGCCGACGATGTACATGCCCTGCTGGGCGGTGCCCGGCAGGATCGAGTCCATCCAGGGCGCCAGGAACACCGGCCATTCGGGGAGGACGTTGAAGAACTTGTCGATGCCGAACACGATCGGGGCGATCGTGAACACGGTGCGCAGCAGCAGGAAGGCCTGGTAGCCGGGCTCGGACAGCCGGGCGGAATCGATGTACTTGCCGGCGGGGGCGGTGGCGATCAGCGACATGATGTCCTCCGATGGTCGGTGGTGGAAAAGGGGTTCTGCTTCGTTGGTGGGGGCGAGGCGGCCGGTTCTTACCGACCACCGGCGCGGGGTGGTGTAAGTCACATCTGGTCGCCGGTCTCGGCGGCGTCGACCTCATCGCGGCCCGGCCATGGGTGTCTGCGGGGTGCGGGTTCTTGCCCCAGGGAGATCGAGCGGAGGACGTCCATGCAGGTGGCGCGTGATTTCTTGAAGCGGCGTGAAAGTCGGTCGGGCGCTCGGGGGTAAGACCGACCGGGTGCGGGCACACAGACAGGTATGAACACAGCACGCCAGGGGCGGGGGATTCCGCCCACACCACGACCGCGGTTGTCCCGGGCGGTGATCCGGTGGCGCCGCGGGCGTCTGCGCGCCGCCGGATACGACGAATTGTCGGCCTACCGGATGGCCGCCGACGGTAGCGTGGATATACATGAAAAAGTTCTGGTGAAAGAACGGCCCGGCCCGTTCCGAGGGAGGCGGCCCGACCATGCCCACATCGAGTGAAGCGGTGGCGGTGAGCGTCCCGGAGCTGGTGCGGCTGGCCGCCGAAGACCCGTTGCCCGACGCCGAATGGGTACCGCGGCTGTGTGCCGCCGGTCCGGTGCGCGACGACGCGGTGGCCCGCCTGCACGCGCTGCTGCTGCGCGCCGCCCGCCACCAGATCGCGCGGCTGCCCCAGGGCGACCGGCTCGGCTACGCGGTGCGGGAGGAGATCGCGCATTCGGCCGCCGACGAGGCCGTGGTGTCGGTGCTCGGCCGGCTCGACTCCTTCGAGGGCCGCAGCAGGTTCACCACCTGGGCGTTCAAGTTCGGCATCCTCCACGCCGGCGTCGAGGCCAAGCGCACGCTGTGGAACGGGCGCGAGGTGGACCTGGACGGGATCGCCGAACCGGCCGCCTCGGCTGCGCACGGCGTCGAGTCCCGGGTCGAGGCCCGCGACACCGCACGCGCGGTGGGTGAGGCGATGGCGACCGTGCTCACCGCGCACCAGCGCACCATCGCCACCGCGCTGCTGATCGACCAGGTGCCCATCGACGTACTCGCCGACCGACTCGGCACCACCCGCGGCGCGCTGTACAAGACCCTCCACGAGGCCCGCAGACGCCTACGTGCCGCACTCGCCGACCAGGGGCTGCTGCCCCGGCCCGCCGCCCGGAAAGGAGCGGACCGATGACCCCGCACACCACACTGACCGACTCGGTGGTCGACGCCCTGCTCGTCGACTCCGAGCCGTGGCTGTCGTGCGACGACTGCTTCGATCAGGCCGACACGGCGGTCGAGGGCCTGCTCACCGGGGAACGCGACTTCGAAGAACCGTTCCGGGTGCACCTGCGCGCCTGCGGGGTGTGCCTGGAGGAGGCCCTGGCGCTGGCGACCCTGATCGCCCCGGACTTCGGGCTCACCGAAGACCAGGCGCAGACCCGGGTCACGGCCGCCGCGGCGACCTGACCGTCCGGTACCCGCCGCGCGCCCCGCATACCGCGCCGCGCGCAGGAGCGGACCGGAATCGGAATCGAACTGAAAAGGACGTGAGGAACATGGCCACACAGCAGACCGACACCGCTCCCGTGGTGATCGTGGGGGCCGGACTGGCCGGCGCGAAGACCGCCGAGCGGCTGCGCGCCGACGGCCACACCGGACCGATCACCCTGATCGGTGCCGAAGGACACCTGCCCTATGAGCGCCCGCCGCTGTCGAAGGAGTACCTCGCCGGCAAGAAGGAACTCGCCGACTTCACCGTGCACGAGCGCTCCTGGTACGAGGAGAAGTCGGTGGAGCTGCGCCTGGGCACCGTCGTCACGGCCGTGGACACCGCCGCGAAGACCGTGACCCTGGCCGGCGGCGAACAGCTCGCCTACTCGGCGCTGGTACTGGCCACCGGCTCGCGGGCCGCGACCCCGCCGATCCCCGGCGCAGGCTCCGACGGGGTCTACACGCTGCGCACCGTCGACGACGCCCAGCGGCTGATCGCCGCCCTCGGGGAGGGCTCGCGTCTGGCCATCGTCGGCGGCGGCTGGATCGGTCTGGAGGTCGCGGCCGGGGCGCGCGGCCGCGGCGCCGAGGTCGCCGTGGTCGAAGCCGCCCCGCAGCCGCTGCACGCGGCCATGGGCCCGGAACTGGGGAAGGTCTTCGCCGACCTGCACCGCCGCCACGGCGTCGACCTGCACCTGGACGCCCGGGTGGAGGAGATCACCGTCGCCGGCAACACGGCCACCGGACTGCGGCTGGCCGGCGGCACCGAGATCGCGGCCGACGCGGTGCTCATCGCCGTCGGTGCGCGCGCCGAGACCTCGCTGGCCGAGGCGGCCGGCATCGCCGTGGAGAACGGCGGGGTGCGGGTGGACTCCGGTCTGCGCACCTCCGCCGCGGACGTCTACGCGGTCGGCGACATCGCCGCGGCCGAGCATCCGCGTTACGGGGTGCGCATCCGCACCGAACACTGGGCCAACGCGCTCAACCAGCCGGCCGTCGCCGCGGCCAACATCACCGGCGACACGGCCGTCTACGACCGGCTGCCGTACTTCTTCACCGACCAGTACGAGCTCGGCATGGAGTACCGCGGCCGCGCGGCCGGCTACACCCGGGTGGTCACCCGCGGAGACGTCGATGCGCTGGAGTTCCTGGCCTTCTGGCTCGACGACGCGGGCCGGGTGCTCGCCGCGATGAACGTCGGCATTTGGGACGCCGGCGACGACATCGCCGCGCTGATCGGGGCCGGTACGCCCGTGGACGCCGACCGGCTCGCCGACCCGTCCGTGCCGCTGGCAGATCTGCTCGAGACCGGCGTGTGAGACCGGGCCGGGCGCCGCGGGGCGCGGCAGGGGCGGGTTGCCCTCACCGCGCCCCGTGATCTATGGTCGTCGCCATCAGCTATCCAGAGCAGTCGAGAAACCTGGTTCGATGACGCTGCAGCAACCCCCCGCTACGGCGGGTGCGGGTGCTCCCGCCAGGAGCGATGGGTGAGTGATCTTCCGATGAGCATCATGTGGCTGCGCGCCGCCGACCGGGTCGCGCGCCTGCACATCGACCTGTGCCGGGTGACGGTCGACGGTTGTCGAATGCGTGTCGGCCGGTAACACAGCCGGCCCGCCGCGGTCGGGAGACCGACACCGCGCGAGCGACCTGTCATTCGGCGCTCATCTCCGCCGACCCCCGCCTTTCGACGCCCCGCTCATCTCCGGGGTGGCCGTGCCCGCCCATCTCCGGGCCGGCCGACGAAGGCTGGTCGATCCTCGCGCACATCGGTGTCCCGACCGGGGTGGCTCTCGTTTTCCCGCACGTGCCGCCGATACCCCGAACCATGAGGAGTCACCAGCCATGACCGTCACCGACACCACCACCGAGACCCCCGAGCAGCACCGCCTGCAGGTCGCCACCCGCGCCGCCCTCGTCCCCGGCACCGCCACCCAGGTGCGCATCGAGGCCCGCGACCACGCCTTTCAGATCGACGAGCCGGCCGGCCTGGGCGGTGACGACACCGGCGCCAACCCGGTCGAGCACCTGCTGGCGGCGCTCGGCTCCTGCCAGGTGATCACCTACCAGGTGTGGGCGGGCAAGCTCGGCATCGCGCTCGACTCGGTCGAGGTCGACCTGGCCGGCGATGTGGACCTGCGCGGCTTCTTCGGCCTCGACGAATCCGTGCGTCCGGGCTTCCAGTCGATCACCGCGACCGTGCGGATCGCCGGCCCGGAATCGAAGGAGCGCTACGACGAGCTGATCGAGGCCGTGGCCACGCACTGCCCGGTCGGCGACAACCTCGCGGCCGGCGTGCCGGTGAACGTCGCCGTCGACGTCACCGCAGGCTGATCGGACCACGCCCGCCCACACGGGTGGGCGAAAAAGAACCGGGGGTGGGGAGACGGGGCCCGGGTGGAAGAGCACTCTTCCGCCCGGGCCCCGTCGTCGCTACGGCCGGCCGGTCACCGCCGGTCACCGCCGGGCGGAAACCGCCAGTGCCGCGGCCAGAACGGTCGCGGCCGCACCGACCAGGGCCGACAGCCGGGCCGTGCGGGCGGCGTCTGCGACGGTGGGGGCGGGTCCGTCGCCGAGCGTGCCCCGGTCCTCGACCCGGCCGCCGTAGACGTTGACCCCGCCGAGCCGGATGCCCAGTGCCCCGGCGAAGGCCGCCTCGACCGGACCGGCGTTCGGGCTCGGATGGTGCCGGGCGTCGCGGCGCCAGGTGCGCAGGGCACGGCGCGGGGAGCCGCCGACCAGCGGCGCGCACGCCGCGGTGAGCACCGCGGTCGCCCGGGCCGGCACCAGATTGGCCACATCGTCGAGCCGGGCCGCGGCCCACCCGAAGTCCTCGTAGCGGGCGTTGCGGTGCCCGAACATCGCATCGAGGGTGTTGACGGCCCGATAGCCCAGCAGCCCGGCCGGGCCCGCCGCCGCACCCCACAGCAGCGGGGAGACGACCGCGTCCGCGGTGTTCTCGGCGACCGACTCGATCGCAGCGCGCGCCACTCCGGCGGCGTCCATCGACTCCGGATCCCGGCCCACCAGCCCGCCCACACGCCGGCGCGCTGCGGGCAGATCATCGGATTCCAGCAGAGCGGCGACCGTCGCGCCCTCCCGGCCGAGCGATCTCCCGCCGAGCACCGCCCAGGTCGCGACCGCGGTGACCGCGGTCTGTACGGCCGGGGACCGGCGGGCGGCGCGTTCGGCCAGCGCCCCGATCCCGGCCGCACCGCCGACCAGGCCTGCCACCAGCAGGGCGCCGGGCAACCGGTGATCGGCGTAGACGGCGCGTTCCCCGGCCGCGGCCACACGCCCGAAACCGCTCACCGGGTGCAGCCGGGCCGGATCGCCCAGCAGCCGGTCGGCGCAGAACCCGAGCGCCAACCCCGCGGCCCGGGCGGGGCCGGTCACGCGGGCCCGTCCGGCCAGGCCGCGAGCAGTGCCGCGGTGACCTCGGGTGCGCGCACCGCGATGCGCACCCATTCCCCGTCCGGACCCGTGGCCAGGCCCGGGAACGTGTCGCCCCGGCGCACCGCGAAACCCCGGTCGCGCAGGGCGGCGCGGGTGCCTTCGGGGCAGCGGACCAGCACGAACGGGGCGCGTGCCGGTCCGACAGGGGTGATCCCGCGCGCGGACAGGGCCGCCACGAGCTCCGCGCGGTGTGCGGCGAGGGTGTGGGCGCGGCGCTGCTGTTCGGCGAGCGCCTCAGGTGAGGCGCAGGCGATCATCGCGGCCGCGGCCGGGGTGGAGACCGACCACGGCGGCTGCACGGCCGCCATGTCGGCGATCACCGCGGGGTCGCCGACCGCGTAGCCGGCGCGCAGCCCCGGGATCGCCCAGGTCTTGGTGAGCGAACGCAGCACCACCGCTCCCGGCAGATCGGCGGCGGCCAGTGACTCCGGTTCCCCGTCGAGCGCGTCGATGAACGCCTCGTCGACCACCAGGGTGCGCCCGGGCCGGGCGAGCGCGGTGAGTGCGCCGGCCGGATGCAGTACCGAGGTGGGGTTGGTCGGATTGCCCACCACCACCAGATCGGCGCCTTCTGGAACGGCCCCCGCATCGAGCCGGAACCCGTCTTCGGCGCGCAGCACTACGCGGGTCACCTCGTGGCCGGCGGCGCGCAGCGCGGCCTCCGGCTCGGTGAACTGCGGATGGACCACCACGGCCCGGCGCCACTCGCGCGCCCGGGCCAGCAGGGTGAACGCCTCCGCCCCACCCGCGGTGGGCAGTACCGCCTCCGGTGCCCGGCCGTGCCGGGCGGCCAGGGCCGCACGCGCCGCAGAGGGGTCCGGATACGCCTCGAGCGCCGACAGCGAATCGGCCAGAGCCTGCTGCAACCAGTCCGGGCGGGCCGCGGTGGAGACGTTCACCGCCAGATCGGTCAGGCCGGGGGCGAGTTCGCGGTCGCCGTGATGGTGCAGATCGGGCTCGTGCGCCGGTGCGGGATCGGGCGCCGCGGCGGGCACGGACCGAGGCGCCGCCGACGCCGCGGAGGCGGGTGCGGCCGGCGCGGGCAGGGGTGTGGCCCGGTGGGCCGCGGCGATCAGGCCCGACCACAGCTCGGTGGCCCCGGCCGGATGGGTGTGCAGCAGCCCGGCGTGCACGGTGGCGGTGCGCAGCCCGTCGGGGCGCGGCGTCGCGGCGCCGACCGGGCCGGCCGGGCGCAGCAGCCAGGCCGGATCGGCGTCTGTGTTCTCGAGCCGGGCGCGGTGGTATTCGTGTCCGGTGGCCCGCGCCCCGGCCGCGGCGCCGAGCCCGGCGGCCGGCGCGATCGCGATCCGGTAGCCGAGGGTGCGCGGGGCTGCGACCGAACCGTGGATCGGCACCGCCGCGCTCATCGCGGTGTCGTCGACCCGGGCGCCCAGCCACAGCGCGGCCGAGCCCTCGGCCAGCACCGGGATCCCGGCGTCGACGGCCCGGCGCAGCTGCGCGGCAAGCGCGGTGTTCGCGCCGACCTCGGCCGCAAGCTCCGGGGTCAGATCACCGCCGATGACCACGGCCGCGGTATCGGACGGCAGGGCGGGCGCGGTGCGCGGATCGAACAGCGCCGGGGTCAGCCCGGAGGCGGTGAGCACCTCGAGCGTCTCGGCGTAGCGGGAGGAGAAGCCGGGCCCGTCGGCCACGGCCACCACCGGGCCGAACCCGGCGACCGCGGGGGCCGGGGCGAGTGCGGCCGGATCCCACGGCGCGCACGCCAGGTCCGGTGCGCCGCCCGCGATACGCACCAGTGCCGCCAGATCCACCTGCTCGGCGATCAGCGCGGCCAACCGGCCCAGCGCCCCGCGCTGGCCGGAGGTGGTGGCCGGATCGGTGAGCACCGGATAGTCGACGTCGCGGCCGAGCACCCCGAGCACCGGCACCCCGGTCGGTTCCAGGGCCGCCCGGATCTCGGCGGTGTGCCGCTCGGAGGCCGCCTTGTTGATGATCACCCCGGCCACCCGCACCGCACCGGCCGGGTCATGCGCGCCGTAGCCGACCATGCCGTGCACGATCGCGCCGACCGTGCGGGCGGTGTGCGAGACGTCGACCACCAGCACCACCGGGGCGCCGACGGCGGCCGCCACGGCGGCGGTGGAGGCGAAGCCGTCGGTGCCGAGCATCCCGTCGTACAGGCCCATCACGCCCTCGATCACCGCCAGGTCCGCCCCGCGCGCACCGTGCGCGAGCAGGGGCGCCAGCAGTTCCGGCGAGGTCAGGTGCGGATCGAGGTTGCGTCCGGGCCGGCCGGTGGCCAGCCCGTGGTGACGGGAGTCGACGAAGTCCGGGCCCACCTTGTGCCCGGAGACCGTGTGCCCGGCGGCGCCCAGCGCCGCCATGAGCCCGGTGGCGACCGTGGTGTTGCCGTGGCCGGATGCCGGGGCGGCGACGACCAGCCGGGGCAGGGTCACCACTCGATGCCCCGCTGGCCCTTCTGTCCGACGTCCATCGGGTGTTTGACCTTCTTCATCTCGGTGACCAGGTCGGCGGCCTCGATCAGCTTGGGGTGCGCGCGCCGGCCGGTGATCATCACGTGCTGGTTGCCGGGACGGTTCGCGAGCGTCTCGACGACCTCGTCGATGTCGATCCAGCCCCACTCGATCGGGTAGGTCATCTCGTCGAGCACGTAGAGCCGGTGCTGTTCGGCGGCCAGCCGGCGCTGGATCTCCCGCCACCCGTCCAGGGCCTGGGCGGCGTGGTCCTCCTCGGTGCTGGCCTTACGCGACCACGACCAGCCCGAACCCATCTTGTGCCACTCGATCGGCCCGCCCGTGCCGTCGGCCTCGTGCAGCTCGGCCAGGGTCTCCATCGCGGTCTGCTCGCCCAGGCGCCACTTGGCGGACTTGACGAACTGGAACACCGCCACCGACCAGCCCTGGTTCCAGCTGCGCAGTGCCAGCCCGAAGGCCGAGGTCGACTTGCCCTTGCCGTCACCGGTGTTGACCATCACCAGCGGCCGGTTGCGGCGCTGGCGGGTGGTCAGTCCGTCGTCGGGGATGTATGCCGGCTGTCCCTTGGCCATCAGGCGGCCCTTCCTCTCACGGTCGTGACGATGGTGTCGGCCTCGATGTCGCCGACATGGAGGTATTCGGCGCCCAGACGGGCGGCGAGCGTGCGGGCCAGTCCCAGACGGAACCGGCCGGTCTCCGAGTCGAGCACCACGGCGTCGATGCCGTCGGCGGCGAGCGCGTCGGCCGCGGCCAGCGAGCGATCGACCGCGTCGTCGCCCGCGGTCGCGCGGCCGTCGGTGACCACGATCAGCAGGGCGCGCAGGTCCGGGTCGCGGCGCCGGTGCCGGCGGATCGTCTCCCCGGCCTCGGCCAGCCCCTCGGCCAGCGGGGTGCGCCCGCCCGCGGGCAGCTCGCGCATCCGCCGGGCCGCCACGTCCACCGAGCCGGTGGGCGGGAGCACCAGTTGGGCGCCCGCACCGCGGAAGGTGACCAGGCCGACGGTGTCGCGGCGCCGGTAGGCGTCGAGCAGCAGCGAGATCACCGCGGACTTGACCTGCGCCATGCGTTTACGCGCGGCCATCGAGCCGGAGGCGTCGACGCACAGCAGCACCAGGTTCGCCTCGCGGCCCTCGACGACCTTGCGGCGCAGATCCCAATCGGTGCCCGGCCCGAACCGGCGCGCCACCGCTGCGGCGCCCCGGTCTGCGGCCGGGTCGGCCCCGGCCAGGGCGCTGCGCACGGCGGTCGCCCGGATGGTGGCCGGCAGATGCACGGCCCCGGTGTCGCCGCGGCGCGCACCGACGGTGCGGCCGATCGTGGTCTCGGCCTTCGACCGTCGCCCGGCCGCGCCGGAGCCGGTGCGCCGGGCGGCGAGCAGCCGGGTGGTGAACGGATCCTCCGGCATCGCGACCGAGACCGGTGCCGGTGCGTCGTGGTCATGGGCGGCGTCCTCGGCGCCGGACGGCGGTACGAGGGGTGCGTCCTGCGCCTGTGCCTCGCCCGCATCGGGTTCGGAGTCGTCGTCGGCGCCGGTCTCCGGCTCGGGCGGGGCGGACTCGGAGCCGCCGGGGCCGGAATCGGTGTCCGGGCCGTCGTCGGGTCCGTCGCCGTCCGGGCCCGGGCCGTCCGGATCGGGGTCCGGATCCGGGTCTTCCGGATCGTCGGGGCCGAGCAGCTGTTCGAGCTGCTCGTCGTCCAGGCCGTGATCGTCCAGCGGGCCGCGGCGGCGCCGGTGCGGCAGGGCGAGCCGGGCCGCGGCCGCGATGTCCTCGCGGGTGACGGTGGTGCGTCCCGACCAGGCGGCATGCGCCGCCGCGGTCTTGGCGGTGACCAGGTCGGCGCGCATCCCGTCGACGTCCAGTCCCGCACACACCTCGGCGATCGCGCGCAGCGCGGAATCGGTCAGCTCGACCCCGCCGAGCAGCTCCTGGGCGGCGACGATGCGGCCGGCCAGCTCCTGTTCGGCCGCCTCCCAGGCGCGCCGGAAACCGGCCGGATCGGCCTCGAAGGCCATGCGTCGGCGCACGATCTCCACGCGGATGTCCGGATCACGCGGGGCGGCGACCTCCACCGACAGCCCGAACCGGTCGAGCAGCTGCGGCCGCAGCTCGCCCTCCTCCGGGTTCATGGTGCCCACCAGCACGAACTTCGAGGCGTGCGAGACCGACACCCCGTCGCGCTCGACCGTCGATCGGCCCGTCGCGGCCGCGTCGAGCAGCAGGTCGACCAGGTGATCGTGCAGCAGGTTCACCTCGTCGACGTAGAGGATCCCGCGGTGCGCCTCGGCGAGCAGACCCGGCTCGTATTCGGCTGCGCCCTCGGCGAGCACCCGGCCCAGGTGCAGCGCCCCGGTCACCCGGTCCTCGCTGGCGCCGACCGGCAGTTCGACCAGCCGGGCCGGCCGGACCGCGGTCGCGGCGCCCGCGGCGTGCGGGCCGTCAGGGCATTGCGGATCGGGATCGGCCGGATCGCAGGCGAACCGGCAACCGGCGATCACCTCGACCTCGGGCAGCAGCGCCGCCTGGGCGCGCACCATCGTGGTCTTGGCGGTGCCCTTCTCCCCGCGCACCAGGACCCCGCCGATGGACGGCGAGACCGCGCTGAGGGTCAGGGCGAGCGCCATGTCGTCGGAGCCGACGACGGCGCTGAACGGAAACACGAGCAATGAGACCTCCACAGGCTCCCGCTGGGACGGACCGTCTGGCAGCCGTGGTCGAGGCCGGTATTCGGACTTCCCGGTCCAGCGTCGCCCCGATCCCCTTCCCAGGCCCCTGATCGGGTCCAGTGGGTGCGCACTGCGCGCGTGATCAGTCGACTTCCGGGTCACCGCAGCGGGCCTGTGCCGGAATCTCACCGGCTTCCCGTTTACCCCCGTCGCCGGGGCACCTGCGACCGTTCTGCCGGGTCGAGTCTAGCCCGAGCCGGTCCGCTACTGTTCACCGCCATGAGCCCCCGTCCGCCCGCCACACCGCCCCCGGCCGGGGCCGTGAGCACTGCTGCAGGCTCCGATCCGGTCCTTGAGGTCGTCGGTGTCGGCGCCGACGGGCCGGCCGGACTGCCGGCCGCATCGCTGCAGATCATCGAGTCCGCCGAGGTGCTGATCGGTGGGCGCCGCCACCTGGCCGCGGTGCCCGAGGGCCTCGCCCCGACAGCGCAGCGCGCGGCGTGGCCGTCGCCGCTGGTGCCGGGCCTGGACGCGCTGCTCGCGGAGCATCGGGGCCGGCGCATCGTGGTGCTGGCCTCCGGGGATCCGCTGGTCTCCGGGATCGGCACCACCCTGATCGATCGCCTCGGGGCGGGGCGGGTGCGCATCCGCCCGGCGGTGTCCTCCCCGGCGCTGGCCCGCGCCGCGATGGGCTGGGCGGCCGAGGACTGCCACACCGTCACCCTGGTCGGGCGCGAAGAGGACCGGCTGCGCCGGTATCTCGCACCGGGCCGGCACCTGATCGTGCTCGTCTCGGGTACCGAATCCATCCCGGCGGTGGCGCAGATCCTCGCCGCCGACGGCTTCGCCGACTCGCCGATCACCGTGCTCTCGCACTTGGGCGATGCGGCCCGTGAGGCCCGGCTGGACACCACCGCGGCGACGATCACCCAGGACCCGTCGACGGTCGCGGACGTGCCGGCGCTGTCGCTGTTGGCGCTGACCTGCGCGGGCGGGGCGGGCCGGGCGCTCACCCCGGGGCTGCCCGACGAGACCTACGCCGACGACGGCCAGCTCACCCGCGCCCCGGTGCGTGCGCTGGCCCTGGCCGCGCTCGCCCCGCGCCCCGGCGAGCTGCTGTGGGACGTCGGCGCGGGTGCCGGCTCGATCGGCATCGAATGGGCGCGCGCGCACCCCTCGTGCCGGGCGGTGGCGATCGAACGCGACCCGGACCGGGCCCGGCGGATCGGCCGCAACGCGGTGGCCCTCGGGGTGGTCGACGCGGTGACCGTGCTCGTCGGCCGCGCGCCCGACGCCCTGAACCAGCTGCGCATCGGCGAGAGCCCCGAGGCGCGTCCCGATGCGGTCTTCGTCGGCGGCGGCGGATCACGCCCCGGCGTGCTCGAGGCCTGCTGGGCGGCGCTGCGCCCCGGCGGGCGCCTGGTGGTGCACGCGGTGACCCTGGAGACCGAGGCGGCGCTGATCGCCCGGCACGGCGAACTGGGCGGCACGCTCACCCGCATCGCGGTCGAGACCGCCGAGCCGCTGGGCACCTTCACCGGGTGGCGCCCGGCCCGGCCCGTGGTGCAGTGGGCGATCACCAAGCCCGCAGCCGGCCCGGCGCAGCCACCGCCAGGCGCCGCGAAGACCCCCGCCGAGACCGCTACCCACATCCCGACCGCACACGAGGGAGACCGACCGTGACCGTCCATTTCGTCGGCGCCGGCCCCGGCGCCGCGGACCTGCTCACCGTGCGTGCGGTGCGCCTGCTCGAAACTACTCCGGTGGTGCTCTACGCCGGCACCTACGTCGACGACGAGGTGCTCGCGCACTGCCGTCCGGACGCCGAGCTGATCGACACCCAGGGCCTGGACCTCGACCAGATCGTCGCGGCCCTGATCGATGCGCACCGGCGCGGACTGGACGCCGTCCGCCTGGCCTCCGGGGACCTGTCGGTGTACTCGGCGCTGACCGAACAGACCCGCCGGCTCGACACGGCCGGGGTGCCGTGGGACCTCACCCCTGGGGTGCCGGCCTATGCGGCCGCCGCCGCGACCCTCGGGGTCGAACTGACCGTGCCCGAAGTCGTGCAGACGGTGGTGCTCACCCGCACTCAGGCCCGCTCGACCGCGATGCCCGACACCGAGGCGCTCACCCGCATCGCCGGCCTGCGCGCCTCCCTGGTGCTGCACCTGGCGATCACCCGCACCCGCACCCTGGCCGCCGAACTGGCCGAGACCTACGGGGACGACTGTCCGGCCGCGGTGGTCGCCTTCGCCAGCCGGCCCGACGAGGTGGTGCTGCGCGGCACGCTCGCCGACATCGCCGATAAGGTGGAGGCCGCAGGCCTGCGGCACACCGCGTTGATCCTGGTCGGTACGGCCGTGGACCGGGCCGGGGCGCACGCCTGCGGGGCCGATTCGCACCTGTACGACCCGCGGCGCGTGCGCGGCGGGGACGTCTAGCCTGCGGCGCGGTCGATCACCTACGCTGCATGGCGGACGACATTCGTCGCCACGGGGGCTCGCACCAGCGGGCTGAGAGGACGGCTAGCCCGACGCGGGCGGTCAGGGCCGTCGACCGTACGAACCTGACCGGGTAATGCCGGCGTAGGGAGAATTTCACATGACCGACGTTTCTGCTGCCGTGACCACGGGTCCGATCGCCGGATCGACCAAGGTGCGCCTGCCCGTCCCGGGCTCCGCGGCCACCTTTCCGGTGCGCCGGATAGGGCTGACGACCGGGGAGCACCTCGACGTCTACGACCCCTCGGGGCCGTATACCGACCCGGAGGCGGTGATCGACCTCGAGAAGGGCTTGGATCCGACACGCGACGGCTGGTCCCGACCTGATCCGGTCGACGGCGCAGCCACCCAGCTGGCGTGGGCGCGGGCGGGACTGATCACCGACGAGATGCGCTTCTGCGCCGCGCGCGAGGGCATGGACCCGGAGACGGTGCGCGCAGAGATCGCTGCGGGCCGCGCGGTGTTGCCGGCCAACCACCGCCATCCGGAGTCCGAACCGATGATCATCGGTAAGGCGTTCGCGGTGAAGATCAACGCCAACATCGGCAACAGTGCGGTCCGCTCCTCGATCGCCGACGAGGTGGAGAAGATGGTGTGGGCGACCCGGTGGGGCGCGGACACGATCATGGACCTGTCGACGGGCAAAGACATCCACATCACCCGGGAGTGGATCCTGCGCAACTCGCCGGTGCCGATTGGAACCGTACCGATCTACCAGGCGCTGGAGAAGGTCAACGGCATCGCCGAGGATCTGACCTGGGAAATCTACCGCGATACCCTTATC
>JAJYRZ010000238.1 GCA_021793835.1 Actinomycetes bacterium
ACCGCGGCCTGCCGGCTGGCCACCGCCAAGGCACTCGGCGCCCGGCGCAGCGCACTGGCCGAAGCCGGGGTCGGCGGCGCCGTACTCGACCGTGCCGGACTGCCGCGCCGGGCCGAACTGATCGCCAACGAGCAGCAGGTCACCGCCGGGGCCGAGGTGGCGCCGCTGTGGCGGGTGGGCCGATGACCGGGGCCGGGGCACTGCTCGGCCGGGTCCGCGCCCACGCCGAACACGTCCATCAGGTGCTCGAAGCGCTCACCGCGGCCCGGCACTCAGCCGAAGACCGCGAGCACGGGATCACCGTGTGCACCGACGGCTGGGGTCTGATCGACCGGGTCCGCCTCGACCCGGCGGCGCTCACGACCGATCCGGCACGACTGGGAGAGGCGGTCGTGGCCGCGGCGCAGCGCGCGGCCGCGCGCGCCGACCAGGACCGCACCGAGCTCAGTGCACCGCTGCTCGGCGCGGGCGAGGAAGACCGCGGGACCTGACCGGTCCCGGGCCGGGGGCGCTGCCGCGTCGCCGGACGGAAAACAGGGGGAGGCGCCGGGGAAGAGCCCCGGCGACGCAGATGGAAAGAGGGGGAATCCGATGTCGATGGAACTCGACCTGGAGATCATGCGGGCCACCGGCCAGCAGGCACTGGGCATCGCAGATCAGATGAAGGCCACGCTCGGCCAGGTGGACGGCACCGTCGGCGGTGTCGCCGGCGCCTGGCGCGGCAGCTCGCACACCGCGTTCGTCTCGGTGATGGAGCGGTTCGACACCGCCATGGCCAAGACGCAGCTGGCGCTGCAGGACATCAGCGACACCATCGGCCGCAACCAGGTGAACTACGGGGTGGCCGAGGACGACGTGTCGGCGACCGTGTCGGCCGCCGGCGGCGCCGTGCTGAACCTGGGCTGACCGGGGCGCACCGCACACCACACCGAGACCTTGAGAACTGGGGGATAAGACGATGACAGGACAGATCAAGTACGACTTTGGGGGCATCGATCAGGCGGTGGCCGAACTGCACCGGCACGTCGGGGCGTTCGAGGGGCACCGCGGGGAACTGCAGTCGGCGGTCAACACGCTGCTGGGCAGCTGGCAGGGCGCCGACCGGGAGGCCTACCTGCCGGTGCAGACGCGCTTCGACCAGGCCTATGCGGACCTGACCGCGGCGCTGGCCGACATCGGCCGGGCCGTGGACCAGGGCAACGCCGACATGCGGGCGACCAACGCCCGCGCGGCCGCCAGCTGGGGCTGATCGGAACGTACGGGCCGGGGCGATGCAGACACCGATGCATCGCCCCGGTTTCTGCCCGCGATGTCGGACCGGGGCCCTATCCTGGTCGCTGCTTCACGAGATGCGGCTTTCTCCGGCCCCGACCGGGCCGCACACCAACCCCAGGTTCACGGGTGGTTCGGGAGACGAAGCGACCGCGGCGGCCGGCCGGCTCCGCGGTAAGAGCCGGCCTTCCTCCGCTGTGAGGAACGGCCCCCGTGGGAAAGGACCGTCCGATGGACGATCGCCGCCGCAACCCCGACCATGACGACCAGAACGACCATGCCGCCGAAGCCGCTGCCGCCGATGCCGGCGCGCCCCGCGAATCCGACGGTGATCGGCCCGAGGTACGCCGCGCACCGGCCGTGACGCGCATCGGCCACGAGACGGCCGACTGCCGCAGCTACCGGCCCGGCCACACCGTGCACTTCATCCAGGCCCGGCACGCGGCCGAACATCCCGACCCGGTACCGGTGCTGGCCTCGGTGGACGCCGCGGGCGCGATCCTGGTGACCGACGAGTCCGGCGGGTTGCGTCTGCACAACCACGGCCCGGCCCGGGCCGCGGCGGCATTGGCCCGCTCGGGCGGGCGCGCCGAGCTGGTGCGGGCCAAATCGGTGCTCGGCGTGCCGCAGATCCGTGGCGGGGCGATGTTCAGCATCGCCGTCGATCAGCGGTGGTCGCCGTGCACGCCCGGCCCCGGCGCGCGAGGTGCCCGGGGCCCGACCGGGCCGGGCGACTCGGGGACCGACGCAGAGTAGTCTGCGGGGTCGAAGCCGTCGGCCGCGCCGCCCCGGACACCGGGCGGGCGCGGTCGACGTCGCCGCCCCGCCGACCGGCGGGGCCGGCACCTCAGTCCCTATAGGTGGGACGGTGCGCCGCAGACGCCCCCGCGTGCGCGGGACCATGGTGCACACCACCGTGAACGTTTGAGAGGAACCATCGAGATGACCGCTAAGAGTCCCGACTCCTACGACCAGACCTTCGATCTGGTCGTGGTGGGTTCCGGCACCGGCCTGGCCGCGGCGCTGGCCGCCCACGACCTGGGGCTTTCGACCCTGGTGGTGGAGAAGACCGAGCGGGTGGGCGGTTCGACCGCGCTGTCCGGCGGTGCGTTCTGGATCCCCGGCAACTCGATCATCGAAGACGGCGGCGGCGACGATTCGCTCGAGCGCGCCGCGATCTACCTCGAGGACATCGTCGGCGATTCGACCGATGCGGCGCGGTGGCAGAACTATCTGCGACACGGCCGCGAGACCGTGGACCTGCTGCGCCGGGTCACCCGCCTGAAGTTCATGTGGTCCAAGGGCTACTCCGACTACCACTCCGACCGCCCGGGCGGCTCGGCCGTGGGTAGGACCTGTGAGTCGCGCCCGTTCGACCTGGCGCTGCTGGGCGAGCACCGCAGCGAACTGCGCCGGGCCGGCATGGCCCCGCCGATCCCGATGCCGATCACCGGTGTGGACTACCGGGTGATGAACCTGATGGGCACCATCCCGCAGCGCAGCTTCCCGCGCGCGATCCGGCGGGTGGGCCAGGGGCTGGTCGGCAAGTGGATGGGCAAGGAGTACGCCGCCGGCGGCCAGGCGCTCGCGGGCGGGCTGTACGACGCGGTGCTGCGCGCGGGCATCCCCGTCTGGCGGGAGACCGAGCTGACCGACCTGGTCACCGAGACGGTCGACGGCACCGAGCGGGTCACCGGTGCCGTGCTGGTGCGCGACGGGCAGGAGGTCACCGTCGCCGCGCGGCGCGGCGTGGTGCTCTCGGCCGGCGGGTTCGACCACGACATGGCGCGCCGACACGAGCACCAGCTCGATTCGCTCGGCGAGTGGTCGCTCGGCTCACCGGCCAACACCGGCGACGCTCTGGACGTGACCGAGAAGCTCGGTGCGGGCACCGCACTGCTCGACCAGGCCTGGTGGTTCCCGGCGATCGCGCCGCTGCCCGGCGGCAAGCCGAAGATCATGCTGGCCGAGCGCGCCCTGCCCGGCACCTTCATGGTCGGCGGCACCGGTAAGCGCTTCATCAACGAGTCGACCGACTACATGTCCTTCGGCCAGGAGGTGCTGCGCCGGGCGAAGTCCGGTGACCCGGTGGGTCAGATCTGGATCGTGTTCGACCAGAAGTACCGCAACAGCTACGTCTTCGGCGGGGAGCTGTTCCCGCGCATGGAGATCCCCGAGTCCTGGTACGAGGCGGGCAACGCGGTCAGCGCCGACTCGATGGAGGAGCTGGCGGCCAAGACCGGGCTGGCCGATCTGGCCGAGACCGGCCGGAAGTTCAACGCCATGGCCGAGGCCGGCACCGACGACGAGTTCGCGCGCGGATCCACCGCCTACGACCGCTACTACGGCGACCCGTCCCACGGGCCGAACCCGAACCTGCGGCCGCTGGACAAGGGTCCGTACTACGCGGTGAAGGTCGTGCTGTCGGACCTGGGCACCTGCGGCGGGCTCACCGCCGACGACCAGGCCCGGGTGCTGCGCACCGACGGTTCGGTCATCGAGGGGCTGTACGCGATCGGCAACAGCGCGGCCAACGCCTTCGGCGACAAGTACCCGGGCGCCGGCGCGACG
>JAJYRZ010000034.1 GCA_021793835.1 Actinomycetes bacterium
GATGTGCCCGATGAACACATCGACACCGTGTCCGCGGACCTGGAGGCGGCCGGGCTGCCGACAGCGCCTACCCCGTGGCGTCGATCGATCATGACGTGCACCGGCCTGGAGTACTGCAAGCTCGCCTTCGTCGAGACCCGGCGGCGCGCCATCTCGTTGCTGCCCGAGCTGGAGAAGCGGCTGGCGGATCTGAACTCCGAGCTGGACGTGCCGGTGACCGTGCACCTCAACGGCTGCCCCAACTCGTGCGCGCGCATCCAGACCGCCGACATCGGGTTCAAAGGTCAGCTGATCCAACTCGAGGACGGCACCAAGGTCGAGGGCTTCCAGGTGCACCTGGGCGGCAGCCTCGGCGAGGACCTGGGTGTGGGGCGCAAGCTGCGCGGCCACAAGGTGCTCACCACCGAACTCGACGACTACATCGAGCGCGTGGTGCGGCACTTCATCGATCAGCGCGAGCCCGGCGAACGCTTCGCCCAGTGGGCCGCGCGCGCCGACGAGGAGCACCTGCAATGAGCATCACCGCCGAGACCGAGCTGCGGCGCATCGCCGCCGAGGGCGCGGCCGCCTTCGACGGTCGCGACGAGGCCGACGACGCCGTGGTCACCGCCGCGATCGACTGGGCCGCGCAGACCTTCGGCGACCGGCTCGCCGTGGCCTCGAACATGCAGGACGCGGTGCTGGTCGACCTGGCGGCCAAGTCCCGCCCCGGGGTGGACGTGCTGTTCCTGGACACCGGCTACCACTTCGTCGAGACGATCGGCACGCGCAACGCGGTCGACACCTTCTACGACGTCAACCTGGTGGACGTGCACCCCGAGCAGTCCGTGGCCGAGCAGGACGCGGCCGAGGGCAAGGACCTGTTCGCCCGCGATCCGGCCCGCTGTTGCGCACTGCGCAAGGTCGCCCCGCTGAGCAGGGCGCTGGCCGGTTACGACGCGTGGATCACCGGGATCCGCCGGGTCGAGGCGCCCACCCGCGCCGCCGCCCCGCTGATCTCCTTCGACGAGACGTTCGGGCTGGTGAAGATCAACCCGATCGTCGCCTGGTCCGATGACCGGCTCGCGCAGTACATCGACGACCACGCGGTGCCGACCAACCCCCTGATCGCGCAGGGCTACCCCTCGATCGGCTGTGCGCCCTGCACCGCCAAGCCCCTCCCCGGCTCCGATCCGCGCAGCGGACGGTGGGCCGGATCCTCCAAGACCGAATGCGGACTGCACTCATGACCACGACTGACACCTTCACCACCGACAGTAAGAACGGGGCCGCGCCCGACGCCGTCGCCCCCGGCTTCGACACCCTGACCGCCCTGGAGTCGGAGGCGATCCACGTCATCCGTGAGGTCGCCGGCGAGTTCGAGCGCCCCGTGGTGCTGTTCTCCGGCGGCAAGGACTCCACGGTGCTGCTGCACCTGGCGATCAAGGCCTTCTGGCCCGCCCCGGTGCCGTTCACCGTCCTGCACGTCGACACCGGCCACAATCTGCCCGAGGTGCTCGACTTCCGCGACCGACTCGTCGCCCGCCACGGGCTGCGCCTGGAGGTCGCCAAGGTCGAGGACTACCTGGCCGACGGCCGGCTCACCGAGCGCCCCGACGGGGTGCGCAACCAGCTGCAGATCACCCCGCTGCTCGACGCGATCACCGCCGGTCGGCACGACGCGGTCTTCGGCGGTGCGCGCCGGGACGAGGAGCGGGCCCGGGCCAAGGAGCGGATCTTCTCGCTGCGCGACGAGTTCGGGCAGTGGGATCCGCGTCGCCAGCGGCCCGAGCTGTGGAACCTGTACAACGGCCGGCACCGCCCGGGCGAACACGTGCGGGTGTTTCCGCTGTCGAACTTCACCGAGCTCGACATCTGGCGCTACATCGCGCGTGAGGACCTGGAGCTGGCCTCGCTGTACTACGCGCACGAGCGCGAGGTGTTCTCCCGGGACGGCATGTGGCTGACCCCGGGGCCGTGGGGCGGGCCCGAAGACGGTGAGGAGCTGGTCACCCGCACGGTGCGCTACCGCACCGTCGGCGACGGCTCGACCACCGGGGCCGTGCTCTCGAACGCGGCCGACAACGCCGCCGTGCTCGCCGAGATCACCGCGAGCCGACTGACCGAACGCGGCGCCACCCGCGCCGACGACCGTGCCTCCGAGGCCGCCATGGAGGATCGCAAACGTAAGGGGTACTTCTGATGACCACCGCCACCGCCGCCCGCCGCGCGGCCACCACCGAAGAAGGCTCCGACCACGCGGTCGCCGGCCGGGCGGACCTGCTCCGCCTGGCCACCGCCGGCAGCGTCGACGACGGCAAGTCCACCCTGGTGGGCCGGCTGCTCTACGACACCAAGTCGGTGCTGGCCGACCAGATCGATGCGGTCACCCGCGCCTCGGTCGACAAGGGCCTGGACACCCCGGACCTGTCGCTGCTGGTCGACGGCCTGCGCGCCGAACGCGAGCAGGGCATCACCATCGACGTGGCCTACCGCTACTTCGCCACCCCGGCACGCAGTTTCATCCTCGCCGACACCCCCGGGCACGTGCAGTACACCCGCAACACCGTCACCGGCGCCTCCACGGCCGACGTGGTGGTGCTGCTGGTCGACGCGCGCAACGGGATCGTTCCCCAGACCCGCCGGCACGCCGCGGTGCTCGCCCTGCTGGGCGTGCCCCGGGTGGTGCTGGCGGTGAACAAGATCGACCTGGTCGACGACGCCGCCGCGGTGTACGCGGCCGTCACCGCCGAGTTCGCCGAGCTGACCGCCTCGCTGGGGTGGACGGCGGACCGGGTGCAGTCGATCCCGGTCTCGGCCCTGCACGGCGACAACGTGGCCGTGCGCTCGGAGGCGACCGACTTCTACACCGGTCCGACCCTGATCGAACATCTCGAGCAGGTGCCCCCGGCGGCCGCCGACCGCGAGGTCGCCACCGCGACGGGCCTGCGGCTGCCGGTGCAGTACGTGATCCGCCCGCGCACCGCGGCCCACCCGGACTACCGCGGCTACGCCGGACAGGTCGCGGCCGGCACCGCACGGGTCGGCGACGAGGTCGTCGTCCTGCCCTCGGGGGTGCGCACCAGAATCGCCGGGATCGACACCCCCGACGGCGGATTGACCGAGGCGCTGCCCGGGCGCAGTGTGACCGTGCGCCTGGCCGACGACGTCGACGTCGCCCGGGGCGATCTGATCGCCGCGGTCTCCGACGCCCCCGAGGCGGTGCGGCAGACCTTCGCCACGGTGTGCTGGCTGACCGACACCCCGCTGACCGCGGGCACCCGCCTGCTGGTCAAGCACGGGGCGCGCACGGTGCTGGCGATCGTCGAGCGGCTCGAATCGGTGCTCGACGAGCAGAGCCTGACTGTCGCGTCCGCACCCGAGCGGCTCGGCCTGAACGATCTGGGCACGGTCGCGCTGCGGCTGGCCGAGGAGCTGCCGGTGGATCCGCACACGGTCTCGCGCACCACCTCCGCGCTGCTGCTGATCGACGCCGACAGCGGCGACACGCTCGGTGCGGGGCTGGTCGGCGATGCGCTCACGGTGATCGGCGCGCAGGCATGAGCGCGCCGGTCGCCCCGCCGCCGGTGACCCGGCTGCGCCGCGCCGCGGGCACGGGCGCCCCGGCACTGCTGGCCGTGGCGCACGGCAGCCGCGATCCGCGCAGTCCGCAGACGATGGAGCGGCTCATGGGGCGGGTGCGCACCGAGCTCGCCGCCCGGTCCCGGCCCGGTGCCCCGGTGCCGGAGACGGCCCTGTCGTTTCTGGAGCTGAACGATCCGTCGGTGCCCGCCGCGATCGATGCGCTCGTCGCGCGCGGGCACCGGGAGGTCGTGGCGGTGCCGCTGTTGCTCGGTGAGGCCTACCATGCGCGCACCGACCTGCCGGGCCTGCTCACCGCGGCCCGCGACCGGCATCCGGGAGTGCGGATCGGCCAGGCCGGGGTGCTGGGCACCGGACCGGACCTGGGCAGGGTGCTCACCGACCGACTGGCCGAGACCGGCCTGGATCCACACGACCGGCACCTGGGGGTGCTGTTGACCTCGGTCGGTTCCTCGCACGCCGACGCCGAACGCGCCACCGCGGCGATGGCCCGGCGCTGGCACGCAGGCTCGGGACGGGCCGGCATCGAGGTGGTCACCGCGACCGGGGATCAGGGACAGGTGTCGGCGGCACACGCCCGGCTGCGCGCGGCCGGGGCGCGGAAGATCGCGTTGGTGCCGTGGTTCCTGGCCCCGGGTCTGCTGCTCGACCGGGTCATCGGCCGGGTCGGCGCCCTGGACCCGCAGGTGCGCATCGCCGCGCCCCTCGGGCCCGATCCGGTACTCGCCGCGCTGGTGGCCGATCGGTACGCCGCGGCGATCACGGCCCGGGCGGTGGTCGCCTAGAAAGAACCACCGGGGGGTGGCCTCGGCGCCGGCCGTGCTGTCGGTCAGCAGCAGGTGGGATCGGTCCGGCGCCGCGGTAAGGGAGCGGGCCCGCATCGCCGCGCCGTCACGGCGCACAGGTGCGGGCCCGCTCTACCGTTTCCGGCCGTC
This sequence comes from Actinomycetes bacterium, assembly GCA_021793835.1. Taxonomy (GTDB): domain Bacteria; phylum Actinomycetota; class Actinomycetes; order Mycobacteriales; family Mycobacteriaceae; genus Tomitella. The sequence goes on from JAJYRZ010000034.1 coordinate 4,518, forward strand.
ACCGCCCCGCGGGCGTGCGCCCGCGGGGCGGACGATCACAGGTCGTCGGCGCGCAGCTGGGCCGCGGTCTTGGGCGAGAGCAGTCCCGGGGCGACGTCGAAGACGGTCTTGGCGCCGTGGTCGCCGGTCGCGGCCATCCGGTGCACGGCCCGGGCGTAGGCGACCAGCACGCTGGCGGTGAACTCCGGGTTCGAGCCGAGCGCGAGCCGGTATTCGACCACCTGGCTGTTGCCCGCCCCGGTGTCGCCGGAGCGGATGACGAACCCGCCGTGCGGGATCCCGGCGTGATCACGGTCGAGTTCCTCGCGGGTGACGAAGTGCACGGTGGTGTCGAAGGGCTCGAAGTAGTCGGGCATGGTCACGATCGCCTCGCGCACCGTGTCCGCATCGGCCCCGTCCTCGAGCACCACGAAGCATTCGCGGGTGTGCCGCTGGCGCACCGCCAGTTCGGGCCGGGTGCCCGAGCGCACCGCCGCGATCCCCTCCTCCGAGGGCAGGGTGTACTGCACCCCGGCCGCCACCCCGGGCACCCGGCGCACCGCGTCCGAATGCCCCTGGCTGACCCCGCGGCCCCAGAAGGTGTAGCTGTCGCCGTCGGGCAGGATCGACTCGCCGTAGACCCGGTTGATCGAGAACATCCCCGGATCCCAGCCGGCCGAGATCAGCGCGGTCTTGCCGCCCGCCCGGGCCGGTGCGTCCACGGCCGCGAAGTGCTCGGGGATCTTGGCGTGGGTGTCGAAGCTGTCGACGATGTGGAATCGGCCGGCCAGTTCGGGGCTCTGCACGGGCAGGTCGGTCTTCGAGCCGCCGCACAGGATCAGCACGTCGATCTCACCGGCGTGCGCGTCCAGATCGTCCCAGCCGAAGACGGTGGTGGCCGGATCGACCGCGTCGACCGTGGTCGGGTCGCGCCGGGTGAACACCCCGGTCAGCGTCATGTCCGCGGTCTTGGCCACCGCGGCCTCGACGCCGCGCCCCAGGTTGCCGTAGCCCGCGATGCCGATGCGGATCTTCTCACCCACGTGCGTTCCTCCTCGCCGCGCCGGGCCGGTCGGCCCGGTTCACCGCACCGACGGTACCCGGCCGCCCGGCCCGCGCCGCGTCAGCCCGCGCCCAGTGCCGCGGGCCGTGCGGGCACGTCTGCGGGCGCGCCGTGCCGGACGAACAGCGTCTCGCCCACCCGCGCCCCCAGGTCACGGGCCTGCTCGCGGGTCAGCTGCGCCACCAACCCCTGGGCCCCGGTGCGCGGTGCCAGTTCCAGGCGCACCTCGAAGCCGAGCCGGGCGATGCGGGTCACGGTCGCGGCGAACGAGGCGGGCTGCGGGGTGCGGGTGACGGTCAGATCGTGCGGGCGCAGCCATTCGCCGTTGAGCCGGGCGACCGGGCCGAGGAAGGACATCACGAACGCCGTTGCCGGAGAGTCGTAGAGCTCGTCGGGGGTGCCGGCCTGTTCGATCCGGCCCGCCCGCAGCACCGCGATCCGGTCGGCCACGTCCAGGGCCTCCTGCTGGTCGTGAGTGACCATCACGGTGGTCACGTCCTCGTCCTCGTGCAGGCGGCGCAGCCAGGTGCGCAGGTCGGCGCGCACCATCGCGTCGAGCGCGCCGAACGGCTCGTCGAGCAGCAGCACCTTCGGCCGGATCGCCAGCGCCCGGGCCAGTGCCATGCGCTGGCGTTGGCCTCCCGAGAGCTGGGCCGGATACCGGTCGGCGTAGCCGGTCAGGCCGGTCACCTCGAGCAGCTCGTCCACCGCGGCCGTGATCGCCGCCTTCTTCTGCTTGCGGACCTTGAGCCCGAAACCGATGTTCTGGCGCACCGTCATGTGCGGGAACGCCGCGTAGTGCTGGAAGACGAAGCCGATGCCGCGCCGGCGCACCGGCACCGCGGTCACATCGCGCCCGTCGATCAGCACCGTGCCCGCATCGGGCACCTCCAGACCGGCGATCACCCGCAGCAGGGTGGACTTGCCCGAACCGGACGGGCCCACCAGCGCGGTCAGCGAGCCGCGCGGCACCGCCAGGTCCACATCGTCCAGGGCCAGGAAGTCGCCGTATCCGCGCCGGGCCCCGCATACCTCGATCATCATCGGTCCTTGACCTCCTGTGTCTCGTCGCCGCCGCCCGCCGTGGCGGCGCGTCGGGTCAGCGCGGTGAGCACGGTGAGCACCACGACGGCGATGATCATCAGCAGCGTCGCCGCGGCGAACGCCCCCTCGTGCGCACCCGCCTCGTAGCGGGCGTCGACCAGCAGCGTCATCGTCTGGGTGCGGCCGGCGATCCCGGACGAGACCATCATCACCGCGCCGAACTCCCCCAGTGCCCGGGCCACGGTGAGCACCACCCCGTAGGTCAGCGCCCACCGGATCGCCGGGAAGGTGATGTGCCTAAAGGTCTGCCACCGGCCCGCCCCGAGCAGGACGGCCGCCTGTTCGGCCTCGGCCCCGGTGGCGGTGAGCACCGGTTCGACCTCGCGCACGATGAACGGCAGGGTCACGAACACCGTCGCCAGCACCATCGCCGGTAGGCCGAACAGCACCGGGACGCCGGCACCGGCGACGAATCCGAACCAGCCCGAGGCGCCCCACAGCAGGATCAGCGCCGTGCCGACCACCACCGGGGAGACGGCGAACGGCAGGTCCACCGCCGCGGCGAGCAGCCCGCGACCGCGGAACCGTCCACGCGCCAGGGTGAGCGCCAGGGCCAGACCGAACAACACGTTCAGCGGCACCGTGATCACCACGATCAGCAGCGACAGGCGCAGGGCGGACACCGCGGCCGGGGTGGTGATCCAGTCCCAGAACTGTCCGGGCCCGCCGGCGAAGGCGCGCACCACGATCATCGCCACCGGCACCAGCACCAGCGCCCCGACGTAGCCGACGGCGATCGCGCGCAGCAGCCACCGGCCGGCCGTACCGCGGCCGCGCGCGGCCGTGTCCGGCCCGCCGGCCTCCGGTCCCCGCCCGTCCGGGCCCGCAGCGGCCGGGCCGGGGGCCGCGACGGATGCGGTGGTCTGTGCGGGGGTCACCGGCCGGCCTCCGCCCCGGGGGTCAGTCGTCGAGAGAGCGCGCGCAGCAGACCCAGCCCGGCCAGCGAGATCACCAGCAGCGCGGTCGACACCGCGGCCGCCGACACCGGATCGTCCTGTTCGACCAGGGCCCGGATGTATTGGCTGGCCACCTCGGTCTCGCCCGGGATCGCCCCGCCGATCAGGATCACCGCACCGAATTCGCCGAGTGCCCGGCACAGCGACAGTCCCGCCCCGGCCGCGATCGCCGGGATCAGTGCGGGCAGCAGGATCAGCCGGGCCACGGTCACCGGCCCGGCGCCGAGGGCGGCCGCCGCCTGCTCGACCTCCCGGGACTGGGCGGCGAGCACCGGCTGGACGGCGCGCACCACGAACGGCAACGTCACGAACGCCACCGCCGCGCACACCCCCCAGAAGGTGTGCTGCAGTTCCAGCCCCACCGGGCTGGACGGGCCGTACAGGGCCAGCAGCACGATCGAGGCGACGATGGTCGGCAGCGCGAACGGCAGGTCGATGGCGGTGTCGATCACCCGCTTGCCCGGGAAGTCGTCGCGTACCAGCACCCAGGCGATCACGGTGCCGATCACCGCGTTGACTCCCGTGACCGCGAGCGCGACCGCGAGGGTGACCCCGAGCGCGGACAGCGCGGCCGGGGCGGTCACCGCGTCGACGAATCCGCCCGGTCCGCCGGCGAAGGCGGTGGCCACGATCGCGGCCAGCGGGGCGAGCACGATCAGCGACAGCCACAGCATCCCGGCGGCACCGACCAGCGCGCCCGGTCCCCCGGCGGACCGTCTGCGGCGCAGCACCGACCCCAGGGACCTGCTGCGCGCGGCGGGGGCGATCACCGCACGGACCGGGTGTAGGCGCCGGTGATCGCCCCGTGGTCGGCGTCGAACAACTCGCGTCCGACGGTCTCCCAGCCGCCGAGTTCGGCGATCCGGTGCACGGTCACCGCCTCGTCCGGGTCCGGGGCCAGTGCCGGATCGACCGGCCGGTAGCCGGCCCCGGCCAGCGCCTCCTGTGCCTCGGGGGCGTACAGGAAGTCGACCAGGGCGCGGGCCCGGGTGGGGGCCTGTGCCCGGCGGGTGACCGCGACCGGGAATTCGACCAGCACCGTGTCGGCGGGCACCGTGTAGGTCAGCTCCGCACCGCCCGCGATGGCGGCGCGCGCCTCCTGTTCGGTGGCGATGAGCACGTCGCCCGCCCCGGCGAGGAACTGTTCGGTGGCCGCCCGCGCGGACGACGGGCGGCTGCGCACGTGGTCGGCGATCAGCTCTTCGAGCCCGGCGATCCCGGCCGCCGGGTCGGCGCCGGCGGCCGAGTAGGCGATGTAGGGGGCGAGCAGATTCCACATCGCGGCCCCCGAGGTGCGCGGATCGGGGGTGATCACCTCGAGCCCGTCTGCCAGCAGGTCGTCCCAGCCGGTGATCTCAGGTCCCTCGCCGATGCGGGTGACCAGCACGATCACCGAGGTGAAGGGCACCGATCCGGTCGCATCGGCGGCCCAGTCCTGATCGACCAGGTCCTCGTCGGCCAGCCGGTCCATGTCGCCGGCGAGCGAGAAGGCGGCGACGTCGGCGTCCATCCCGTCGACGATCTTGCGGGACTGGCCGCTCGACGGGCCGAACCCGGTGAGCACCTCGGTGTCCTCGCCGGCCTCGGAGTCTTCGAACAGCGGGACCACCGCCTCGAGACCGGCCCGGGCGGCCGCGGAGGCGACCAGCACCACCTCGTGCTCGGCCTCGCCGCCGGATCCGCCGGCGCCGGGCCGGTCGTCGGCCCCGCCGGCGCAGCCGGTGAGCAGCAGTGCGGCGCCGCACAGCACGGCGGTCAGCGACCGGTCGCGGCGGAGTCGGAGGGTGTTGATGGGGTTCATCGCGGTGACAGGGCCTTCGGCGAGCGGTGCCGGGCGGGTGGCCGCACGTCACCGCTGACAGCGGTGGCCGGACGGCCGCGGCGCGCGGCACGAAAGACGGGGGTCGGTGACGGAGGCGGCGGAGCGGGGCCCGCCGAGCAGGTCAGCGACAGTGCACGTCGGCCACGGCCAACATCGAGACAGCGATCAACGCCAGGCGATGGCGGACCGGGTGGCTGTCTGCGGAGAACACGTCAGGAAGCGTAGCAAACGCCCCGACCGGGACGCTAGATGAGGCTGACCAGCCAGGCGATGACGACGATGAGGATCAGCAGTGCCAGTGTGAGCTTCACCCGTGACTTGGGCATCTAGTCCTCCGTCTTCGCGGCCCGGGCAGGGGCCGTGTCCGTTTTCGCGCCGGCCCGGGGCCGGGCGGCCAACAGTCGCAGGCCGCCGCCGACCAGTGTGTCGAGCAGTCGCGCCAGCAGCATCGCGACCGGGAGCAGCACGGCAAGCACCACCAGCACCTGTGGGATAAACGGCAGCCCGATGATCCACAGCTCCACGCCGTCCCACCATCGACCGATGCCGCTCACCCGGGCCAGCCTAGTCGGCCCCGCCGGGCGGGGCCCGCCGCGGCCGGGCGCGAAGTGCGTCCGGCCACAGCGGCGCCGCGGGGCGAGTGCACGGTCAGCGCAGGCGTCCGAGCAGTTCGGCGGCCTGCGCGCCGATCCGCTCGACCACCTCGGCGGCCGGCGACTGGCTGCGCACGAGTCCGGCGGCCTGCCCGGCGTAGACCACGCCGCGCTCGGGATCCTCCCGGTCGTAGTCGTCGATCAGTCGCGAGGTGGCGATGCCGGCGTCGTGGCCGTGCCAGCGGCGGGTGTAGTCGTTGACCAGGGCGCGGGCCCGCCAACGCGAGGGCCAGGGCTGTTCGCGCGCCCGGTCGAACACCGAGGTGTAGACGGTGTCGGCGGAGTCTGCGGAGACCAGCTTGCCGGGCGCGTAGTCCGGACCCGTGGTCTCGGGGCTGGCCAGCAGCGCGGTGCCGATCAGTGCACCCTCGGCGCCCGCGGCGAGCACCGCGGCCAGGCCGCGACCGGTGGCGATGCCGCCGGCGGCGACCACCGGCAGGTCGGTCGCCTCGAGGATCTGCTGGAGCAGCGGCAGGGTCGCGATCCGGCCGGTGTGGCCGCCGGCCTCGGTGCCCTGGGCGATGACGAAGTCCACCCCGGCCGCCTCGACCTCACGCAGGTCGGCCAGTGAGTTGACCTGCGAGCACACCGGGATGCCCGCCTCCTTGACCCGGCCGATGAACGGGGCCGGGTCGCCGAAGGACAGCGAGATCAGTTCCGGCTTCGCGGCGATCGCGGCGTCGAGCAGCGAATCGTCGTCGTGGAGCGACCAGGTCATCAGGCCCACCCCGACCCGACCGCCGGCGCGGCGCGCGATCTCGGCCTCCTCGGCGATCCAGTCGGGGGTGGTGTAGCGGGCGGCCCCGAGCATCCCGAGCCCACCGGCCCGGCCCACCTCCCCGGCCAGTCGCCCGCCGGCGCGTCCGCCCATGGGTGCGCCGAGCACGGGGACGGACAGGCCGAATTCCTCGGTCAGCCAGGTGGTGAGCATCAGGTCCTCCTCGAATGGATACGTGGCTATTTCCCCTTCGGCTTGTCGGCCGTCGACTCGGTCGACAGCGCGGCGACGAAGGCCTCCTGCGGCACCTCGACGCGGCCGATGGTCTTCATCCGCTTCTTGCCTTCCTTCTGCTTCTCGAGCAGCTTGCGCTTACGCGAGATGTCGCCGCCGTAGCACTTGGCGAGCACGTCCTTGCGGATGGCGCGGATGTTCTCTCGGGCGATGATGCGGGCACCGATCGCCGCCTGGATGGGCACCTCGAACTGCTGGCGCGGGATCAGGTCCTTCAGGCGCAGCGCCATCCGGTTGCCGTAGGCGTAGGCGCCGTCCTTGTGCACGATCGCGCTGAAGGCGTCCACCGCCTCGCCCTGCAGCAGGATGTCGACCTTGACCAGCTCGGCGAGCTGCTCGCCGGCCTCCTCGTAGTCCATCGAGGCGTAGCCGCGGGTGCGGGACTTGAGCACGTCGAAGAAGTCGAAGATGATCTCGGCCATCGGCAGCGTGTAGCGCATCTCCACCCGGGCCTCGGACAGGTAGTCCATACCGCCCAGGCTCCCGCGCCGGGACTGGCACAGCTCCATGATCGGGCCCACGAACTCGCTCGGGGCGATGATCGTGGTCTTGACCATCGGCTCGTAGATCTCGTCGAGCTTGCCCTCGGGCCACAGCGACGGGTTGGTCACCTCGATGCGCTCGCCGTCCTCGGTGACCACGTGGTAGACCACGTTCGGGGCGGTGGAGATCAGGTTCAGGTCGAATTCGCGCTCGAGCCGCTCACGGGTGATCTCCATGTGCAGCAGGCCCAGGAAGCCGCAGCGGAAACCGAAGCCCAGCGCCACCGAGGTCTCCGGCTCGAAGGTCAGTGCCGCGTCGTTGAGCTGCAGCTTCTCCAGGGCCTCACGCAACACCGGATAGTCCGAGCCGTCGACCGGGTAGAGCCCGGAGAACACCATCGGCTGCGGTTCGCGGTAGCCGGGCAACGGCTCTTCCGCGCCGCCGCGCGCCGAGGTGATGGTGTCGCCGACCTTCGACTGGCGCACGTCCTTCACACCGGTGATCAGGTAGCCGACCTCCCCGACCCCGAGCCCGTCGCTGGCCTTGGCCTCCGGGGACACGATGCCGACCTCGAGCATGTCGTGGGTCGACCCGGTGGACATCATCTTGATCTTCTCGCGCGGGTTGATCTTGCCGTCGACCACGCGCACGTAGGTGACCACCCCGCGGTAGGTGTCGTAGATCGAGTCGAAGATCATCGCCCGGGCCGGTGCCTCGGCCTCGCCGACCGGGGCCGGGACCAGTTCACAGATCCGGTCCATCAGCTCGGCGACGCCCTCACCGGTCTTGCCCGAGACCCGCAGCACCTCCTCGGGTTCGCAGCCGATGATCCCGGCGATCTCGGCGGCGTAGTGGTCCGGATCTGCGGCCGGCAGATCGATCTTGTTGAGCACCGGGATGATCTCGAGATCGTTCTCCATCGCCAGGTACAGGTTCGCGAGCGTCTGCGCCTCGATGCCCTGGGCGGCGTCGACGAGCAGCACCGCCCCCTCGCAGGCCTCCAGGGCACGGGAGACCTCGTAGGTGAAGTCGACGTGCCCGGGGGTGTCGATCATGTGCAGCACACGACGCTCGCCCTCGAACTCGCCCGAGCGCACCGTCCACGGCAGCCGCACGTTCTGCGCCTTGATAGTGATGCCGCGTTCGCGCTCGATGTCCATCGAGTCCAGATACTGCGCGCGCATCAGCCGGTCCTCGACCACCCCGGTGAGCTGCAGCATCCGGTCGGCCAGAGTCGACTTGCCGTGGTCGATGTGCGCGATGATGCAGAAGTTCCTGATCAGCTCGGGATCGGTGAAGGTCTGCTCCGCGAAGTTGGTAGTGATTGCTCGCTCCTCGTCGTGCGTTCTCCCCGCAGGGTATCGCCTGCGACCTCGGCGCCCCACTCGCGATCACCACACACCTCGGACCCGGGCACCCGATCCGCCCGCGACGGCCACCGGGGTTTGGGGCTTGCCCGCCGGTCCTGGTATTCTCGATCACTGGCGTAGGCGTCACGCACCGAACAGGTGTGTCCACGCACCGTCGACAGAACTTTTCACCCATCAGGCAAGCCGAGACAGAGGTAGTTTCCGCGTGGCGAACATCAAGTCCCAGATCAAGCGCAACCGCACCAACGAGAAGGCGCGGCAGCGCAACCAGGCCGTGCGTTCGGCACTGCGCACCTCGATCCGCAAGTTCCGCGGCGCCGTCGACGCCGGCGACCAGGCCCAGGCCACCGAGCTGCTGCGCTCGACCAGCCGTGATCTGGACAAGGCCGTGTCCAAGGGTGTCATCCACCGCAACCAGGCCGCGAACAAGAAGTCGGCCATGGCCCAGGCCGCGAACAAGCTCAGCGCCTGATCGCCCTGTCGACGGGCAGGCGCCCACGCTAGACACACGCTTTTCCCGAAGGAGGGGACCCCGCCACCCGGCGGGGCCCCCTCCTTCGGTCGTTCTGGCGTTCCGGGATCCGGCCCGCCTGCCGTTCGTGCCCGGAGCGACGGGGCACCGCCGCGCTAACGGGTGGCCCGGCGCAGCCGCACCACCGCGGACACGGCCCGCTCGAGCGCATAGTCCGGGTCGGCCGCCTGGCCCTTGACGTCACCGTTGAGCCGGGCGACCACCTGCAGGGCGTCGGCGATGGTCTCCGGGGTCCAGCCGCGCAGATCCCGCTGGGCGTTGCGGATCTTCCACGGCGGCATCCCGAGCTCGCCGGCCGACCGGTTCGGGTCGACCCGGCCCGCCCCGCCTACTCGGGCCAGGGTGTGGATCGCATCGGCCAGCGCATCGGCGATCAGCACATGCGGGGTGCCCCCGTGCAGCGCCCAACGCAGCGTCTCCGCCGCCCCGGCCGCATCCCCGGCCACCGCCTTGTCGGCGACGTTGAAGCCCGACACCTCGGCCCGGCCCGCGTAGTAGCGGGCCACCGCGGCCTCGTCGACCTTGCCACCGGTGTCGGTGACCAGCTGGCTGACCGCGGCCGCCAGTTCCCGCAGATCGCCGCCGATCGCGCCGATCACCGCCTGGATCACGTCCGGGGAGGCCCGCACCGCGGCCGCGCGGAACTCCGCGCGCACGAACGCCGGATGTTCCGAGGCCTTGAGCTTGGCGCAGTCGTGCACGTGGGCACCGAGCTTCTTCAGCGCCGGCACCATCGCCTTGGTACGCCCGCCGCCGGTGTGCACCACCACCAGCGTCACCCCGTCGGGGATGTCGCCGGCGGTGTCGAGCACCACCGCGGCCGGATCCTTACCCGCCTGGTCGGCCGCCTCGAAGACCACTACCCGCCGATCGGCGAACAGTGACGGGCTGAGCAGCTCCACCAGTTCGGGCACCGACACGTCACCGGCGCGCAGCCGGGACACGGTCGGCTCCTCGCCCGGGGCCGCGCCCTGGCCGGCCTGGCGGATGGCGGCCGAGATCGCCCGGTCGACCAGCAGTTCCTCGTCGCCGAGGACCAGATGCAACGGGGCGGGAACGTTATCCGTGCTCACGCCCGTCATCGTGCCACGTCTACGCGCGGGGCCGCGGCCCGGATCAACCGGCGGCCGGCACCGGCACGTCCGGGGTCGCCTCGACCACCCAGCGGACCATCGGATCGTCCGGGAACGTCTCCTCGAGGGCCTGACCGACCACGGTCTGCAGCGACACCGTCGCCGCGCCGTCGACCGTGACGAACGCGCCGAGCACATCGTCGGTCTGGTCCTGCGCCGTGCCGTAGGTGGAGGCGGCGACCGCGAAGCCGGAACCGATGGTCGCCGAGTTGACCATCGGCGCCCCCTGGTCGGCCCAGCCCCACTTGCTGCCCTCGGCGCCCGGCAGCAGGGCGGTGCCCCAGTTCTGCACGGTGCCGTCGGCGGCCACCGGTTCGGCGGTGCGCATCCATTCCAGCACCGGCGAGGCCGGATGGGTCTGCTGCTTGATCTCCAGGAACCGCACCGTGTCCGCAGTCGAGGTCAGCGCATCCCCCCAGTAGCCGGCGCCGCTGGTGGCGGTCAGTCCGTAGTCGCGGGCCGGGGCGTCGATCGACTCGGGATACTTGGCGAACAGCTCGTCGGCCGCCCGGTCATCGGAGTAGCGCACCATCGCCTCGGCGCGCTCGCGGTCCCAGTCCGAGCCGTCGCCGTGGAGCAGTACGTGGTCGGCCATGTAGAGCTTGACCGTCGACAGGCCCGGGCGGGCCTGGGTGTGGCCGGCCGTGCCGACGGTGATCCCGGTGTGGGTGTCGGTGAAGGTGATCTCGGTGCGCTCGGGCACCGCCGACAGATCCCCGGGCGCGATCGGCGCGGCGACGGCCGCGCCGGTACCGGCCAGGCCGAACACTCCGATAGCCGCCGCGGCGAGCACCGCCCGCCCCGTCGTCGCGCCCGTCAGCCCCGTGCGCACCATCTGCGCCACCCCTTCTCACCGCCGTCGGCATCCGGCGGCCCGGCCGCGGATGGTCTACCGGCGTCGATTCAACCCCATGCCCTGCACATCCGTCCATATGGGCGGTGCGCAGACCGTACGTGTCCGTCTCGGGGCCGTGCGCCGAGCCCTCCTCACCCGCCGCTCCCCCGCGGCACGACCCACTGCAGCACCGGCCACACCGCGGCGCAGCCGATCAGGACCGCCACCGTCATACCGCGCACGGTGGCCGAGGACATCCACAGCACCGCGGCGGCGATCCCGGCGAGCACCAGCAGCACCCCGGCCCCGCCGACCGGCACCGCCAGATCGGCCCCCGGCAACCCGCTCGCCCACCGGGCCACCGCCGACAACCACCACAGGGCCGGGCCGGCCGTCCGGACCATCAGATCGGCCGCCGCCGGCCACCACGGCCCCAGCAACAACGCGCCCAGCCCCAGCAGCAGGGCCGGAGCCAGCGCCGGGATCGCCACCAGGTTCGCGGGCACGGCGGCCGCCCCCAGGTAGCCGGAGATGGTGGCCAGCACCGGCACCACCGCCACCTGCGCGGCGGCCGCGACCGCCACCGCCTCGGCCACCGTCCGGGGTGCGCCCCACCGTTGCAGCCGGTCCGCCCAGGTCGGTGCGATCACCACCAGGGCGGCGGTCGCGGCCACCGACATCACGAAGCCGGGGGCCGTCGCCCAGGCGGGTCGGACGATCAGCAGACCCAGCACCGCGGCCGCCAGGGCCGGCAGGGCCTGGCGGCGCCGCCCCGACACCAGTGCATATACGGCGACCAACCCCATCAGCGCGGCCCGCAGCACGCTCGGTGCCGGGCGCACCACGATCACGAAGCCGACCGTGACCACCACCGTCACCGCCGCGCGCCCCTTGGGGCCGAGGGAGCGGGCCAGTGCCGCGGCCGCCGCGCACACCAGCGCGAAGTGGGTACCGGAGACCGCGGTCAGATGGGTCAGTCCCGCGATCGCGAACCGCTCCTTGGCGCCCTCGTCCATGCCGGAGGTGTCACCGAGCACCAGACCGGGCAGCAGCGCCGCCTCGGCCGGGGCCAGGACGCGCTCGGCCCGGGCGGAAAGCCCGTCGCGTAGCCCGCCGCTGATCCGCCACACCGCCGGACCGGGTTCGCGGTGGGACGGGGGCCCGCGCATCTGCAGCACGGCCGCGGTCAGATCGGCCCGATCGGGGGCCTGTACCGCGGCCCGGCCGCGCAGCCGCTCACCGATTAAGACCTCGCCCCACCCGTCGGCCGGGGCGAACACGGTCACCGGTGCCGGCGAGGAGATCCGGTCCGGCCCGCTGCGCACCGCGGTGACCGTGGCCGTGATCAGCACCCGGTCCGGCCCCGCCCCGCCGATCGGTACCGCATCGGCCGTGGCCGTGAGCTCCACCGTCGCCTGCTGCCCGATGAGCCCGGCGATCGGGGAGGAGTGCACGTGATGTGCCCGGATCGCGGCCGCCGATCCCAGCCCGCAGGCCAGCAGTGCCACCGCCGCGACGGTCGGGGCGAGCGCCCGCAGTCGCCCGTCCGCGGTCGGCCCCGCGGCGGTGCGGTTTCCGGGCCCGGGTCGCCGGGTGCGCAGGGCGATCACGGCCGCACCGCCGCCGAGCAGGCCCTGGCCGGCGAGCAGCGCCCACACCAGGCCCGGTGGGGCGAGCAGCACCGCCGCCACGGTCGCCCACGCCGCCATCGCCGCCAGGGCCAGCCGCACGTCCAGCGGAGCGGGCGGCTCGCCGGTCATCGCACCGTGACGTGGTCGCGCAGGTTGGCCAGGCGGGCCGGGCCGATACCGCCCACCCGAGTCAGTTCGTCGACGGTGGTGAACGGGCCCTGTTCGGTGCGGGAGGTCACGATCGCCTCCGCGGTGACCGGACCGATGCCCGGCAGAGCCTCCAGTTGCGCGGCCGTCGCACTGTTGAGGTCCAGTGGCCCGTCGCCGCCCGCGTCATCGCCCGGCCCGGGGGCCGCGCCCGCCGCGGTATCCGTGCCACCGGCGGTGACGGTCGCACTGCCCAGCTGCGGCGGCTCACCGTCGGTGGGTGCGACACCGACCAGCACCTGGTCGCCGTCGGCCAGCGGCTGGGCCAGGTTCAGGCTCAGCAGATCGGCGCCCTCCAACGGACCGCCGGCCGCGGCGATCGCATCGTCGACCCGGGCCCCTGCTGGCAGTCGGACCAGTCCCCCGCTGCCGACCAAGCCCTGCACGGCCACCACGATCTCGCCGCCTGCGTCCTGGTCGGCATCGCCCGGGCCGGCGGCGGTGTCCGCATCGTCGGCGGTGCCGGGTGTGGCCGCATCGGTGGGCAGTGTCTCCGGGACGGGCCCGTCGCTGCCGCCGGCGACCGGTGGCACCGCCTGGGTCACCGGGGTGTCGCGCAGGGTGCCCACCCCAGCCCAGGCGGCCGCCAGGGCCGCGACGACCAGCGCGACGATCATGCCGTGTCGCCCCATGCGTCCGCGGGCCCCGCGCCAGCGTGCGGGCAGCGGGATCCGCAGCCCCGCCCAGCCGCCGGTGCGCGCCGCCCCCTCACCGGTGACACCTCCGGTGGCCGCTTCCGGTTCCGTGCCTCCGGCGGGTTCGTCGGCGGCTTCGCCGTCCCCGTCACGGATCTCGCCGGACGCGGTGTCGGCCTGCCACCACGGCGGCAGTCCCGGGTCGTCCCCGGCCCCGCGGGGCCCGTCCTCGACGCCGCGGTCGACAGGTCGTGTCTGCGGTGCGCCGCGGTCTTCGCGCCCGGCCACCAGCGCGGTCAGCCGCGCCAGCGCCACCTGATGCTCCTGCTCCCCCGAATCCCCCATGCCGCCAGACGGTAACGGCCGTCGGCGCGTACGCCGCTTCTCCTTCCGGCGGTGCGATGCGCAGGCTGTGGACCGCGCCCCGGTCTGTGGAGGGCCGCGCCCGCTCCGGTCAGTCGTCGGCGGGTTCGGCCGGCGTGGAGGGCGACTCCGCCTCGTCGGCCGGCGTATCTGCCGCCGCCCCGTCGTCGTCGGGCAGCACGGCCACCCCGGCGGCGCCACGGCCCAGGTGCAGGCCCATCACCGGCCCGAATTCGCCGACCGTGACCTCGACGAGCCGTTCGCCGAGACGTTCGGTGAGCGTCTCGGCCAGCCCGTCCGCCCGGTCGGGGGCGTGATGGTGCTGGACCGCGATCCGGGCCCGGCGTTCACCGAGTTCCTCGATCACCGAGTCGACCAGCCGGCCCAGCGCCTTGCTCGGGATCCGGGCCTTCTCCCGCAGCTGCAGCTCTCCCCCACCCAGGCGCAGCAGGGTGCGGGTGGACAGGGCGGTGGACAGGAACGACGTCGCCGCACCGATCCGTCCGCTGCGGCGCAGATCGTCGACCCGGTGCAGATAGACGTAGGTGAAGATCTTCTCCACCGCCGCGGTGGCCGCGGCGTGCACGGCGTCGAGTCCGGCCCCGGTGCGGGCGGTGCGCGCGGCGGCCAGCGCCGCCAGACCGGTGGCCATCCCGGCCGCGCCCGAGTCCACGACGCGTACCGCGTCGCCGAACTCGGCGGCGGCCTGCCGGCCCGCGTTCCACGTGCCCGACAGCCTGCCCGACAGGTGCACCGCGACCACCCCGTCGGCCGCCGTGAGGGCTTCGCGGTACGCCGTCGCCAGCTCTCCGGTCGAAGCCCCCGAGGTCGTGTACGCCTCACCCCGCGGCGGCTCGGGGATCTCGTCGATCCCCTCCCGGTAGCTCTCGGTGCCCAGCAGCACGTGCAGCGGCACCACCTGCACCCCGGCGTCCGCAGCCGTCTGCAGGTCCAGGCCGGTGCCCGAGTCGGTGACCACGACCACGCTCATCAGATCGCCGCCCCTTCGGCCGCGGCCGGCGCCGCGGCCGGCGCCGCGGAGGCCGCCAGGGGCGCCAGCGTCTCCAGCATCGCGGCGGCCACCCGCTCGTGGGCGGCGAAACCCCAGTGGATGCCGTCCGGGTTGGCCTCGGCGGTGCCGACGTGCCCGTCGACCAGAGCACCGATGTCCACAGTCGGCACCCGGTGCGTCTTCGCCCAGTCACTGATGGCCGCGGCCGTGCCGGCCCGGCCCGGGTGCGCCCGCCCGTAGGCCGGGCAGTCGTGCACCGACGGCAAGGTGGCCACCACGGGCAGTTCGGCGCGCAGCTCGGCCAGGGCTCCGCGGCACTGCTCCAGATAGTCGGCGGTCAGCCGCGGCGGCAGCGCCTGCGGCCAGCCCAGCGGGGACAGCAGCGGCTGGATCCTCCCGTAGCCTTCGCGCACCATCCGGCGCAGCGCGGGCGGACGGAGGTAGCGGATCGCCTCGCGCAGCGCGGTCGGCATCGGCGAGGGCAGCGAATCCATCCCCGAGACGCCGAAGACCACGGCGCCGGCTTTCGGCACAGCCGCCCACACGCGCGGGTCCTGGGTCAGCGCCCACCACGCGTCCCGGCTGGTCCAGCCCACGCGCGCCACCAGTTCGACCCGCCAGCCGAGCTCGGCGGCCACCAGGTTCGGCCAGATCCGCGGATCGTCGGCCGGCAGGCCGCCGCGCGGCCCGTAGTAGGCCAGGGAATCCGCGATCACCAGCAGCACCGGCCGGTGGTCGCCGCCGTGGTCACTCGACATCGCTCGGCTCCTGTCTGCACACGTTCCACCGTTCGAGCCGCCACGGCGGCACCTCGGTGTCCCGGCCGCGCTCGAGCTCGGCCCAGCAGGTGTTGCCGATCCGGCCGATCACCGGCCAGTGATCGACCGGCAGATCCAGAAGGGAGGCGGTCAGCGCGGCGATCAGTCCGCCGTGGGCGACCAGCAGCGCGGTCACCGGCTCACCTCCGGTGTGCGCGGTGGCCAGTTCCTCGACCACCGCGCGGGCCCGCGCCCCGACCTCGACCCGGCTCTCCCCGCCCGGGGGCGCCCAGCGAGCGTCGCCACGCCAGTGGATGCGCGCACCCGGATAGTCGCGGTCGACCTCGATGTGGGTGCGGTCCTGCCACCGCCCCAGATGGGTCTCGCGCAGCCGGGCGTCGGTGCGCAGCTCGTGCCCGGTCAGTGCCACGACCGCGGCCGCGGTGTCGGCGGCCCGTGCCAGGTCGGAACTGATCACCACATCCGGTTTCATCGCGGCGATCACCGGGGCGATCTCGGCGGCCTGGGCGCGCCCGACGGCCGACAGCACGGTGTCGGTCTGGCCCTGCATGCGGTTGGTGGCGTTGTGCTCGGTCTGGCCGTGCCGCAGCAGGATCAACCGCGACAGGGTCATCGGCGCTCCCCGCCACCGGCGCCGATGCCGGGAACCTCGACGACCGGGCAGTCCTTCCACAGCCGCTCGAGGGCGTAGAACTCGCGCTCGTCGACGTGCTGGATGTGCACGACCACGTCGAGGTAGTCCAGCAGCGCCCAGCGTCCGTCCCGCACGCCTTCGCGACGCACCGGCTTGTGCCCGGCCTCGCGCAGCCGCTCCTCGACCTCGTCGACGATCGCGTGCACCCCGCGTTCGGTGTCGGCGGTGGCGATGACGAAGCAGTCGGTGATCGCCAACGGTTCGGACACGTCCAGCACGACG
>JAJYRZ010000035.1 GCA_021793835.1 Actinomycetes bacterium
TTCCCGTCTTTGATCAGCTCCCAGTCGTGGCCCTCGGCGGTGGGCACGAACTCCGCCAGGGTGTCGATGCGGCCCGATTCGGACTTGAGCAGCTCGCCGATCAGGTACTTGGTCAGGCCCATCTCGGTCAGCCCCACCCCGACCATCGAGGCCAGGTTGTCGGGCTTGACCGACAGCGGCAGATCGGTGATCTTGCCGGTCTTCAAGAACTTCGGCGACCAGCCGGCGTAGGGGCCGAACAGCAGGCCGCGCTCGCCGTCGATCACGCGGGTGTCCAGGTGCGGCACCGACATCGGCGGGGCGCCGACGGCGGCCTTGCCGTAGACCTTGGCCTGGTGCCGGGAGATGACCTCCGGGTTGCGGCAGCGCAGGAATTCGCCCGAGACCGGGAAGCCGCCGTAGCCCTTGGATTCGGAGATGCCGGAGCGCTGCAGCAGCGGCAGGGCCCCGCCGCCCGCGCCGACGAAGACGAACTTCGCCTGCACGCGCACCTTCTCGCGGGTGCGGGTGTTGCGCGCGGTGACGATCCACGAGCCGTCCGACTGCTGATCCAGGTCCACCACCCGGTGGCCGAAGATCAGGTCCGCACCGGCCGACCCGAGGGAGGCCAGCAGCTGGCGGGTCAGGGCGCCGAAGTTCACGTCGGTGCCGCCGTCGGTCCAGTTGAACGCGACCGGTTCGCCGTCGTCGCGGCCCTCGGCCATCAGCGGCAGCCTCTTGCGCAGCTCCTCGGTGCTGGTGGAGAACTCCATCTCGCCGAACAGGGTGTGTCCGGCCAGCGCCTCGTAGCGCTTGCCCAGGTACTCCACGTCGTCGGCGCCGCGCACGAAGCTCACGTGCGGGATGGGGTTGATGAACTCGCGCGGATCGGCGAGCACCCCGTGCTCGACCTGGTGCGCCCAGAACTGCCGCGAGACCTGGAACTTCTCGTTGACCGCGACGGCCTTGGTGATGTCGATCTCGCCCGAGGCGGTCTGCGGGGTGTAGTTCAGTTCGCACAGCGCCGAGTGCCCGGTGCCGGCGTTGTTCCACGGGTCCGAGCTCTCCGCGCCGGCGGCGTCCAGGGACTCGAACAGGGTGATCGACCAATCGGGCTGGAGCTGACGGAGCAGCGCACCGATGGTGGCGCTCATGATGCCCGCACCGATCAGGACCACATCGGTCTTGGCCACCTGTGAGTTGTTCTTCGACACTGGGCTTCGACTTCCTCGTAACTGGACACCGGGATGGTTTCCTTCGCAGGTTACTCGTCGGTCGCCGCACGCCCCAAAGCGGCGTGACCACCGTCGCTCGGCCCGGGAGTGAAGAACCGATTACCCTGCGGGGATGACCGATGACACCTGGCGCCCGGACCTGCTCGGCTCCGGCTTCGACTCGCAGACCCTCGATCTGGGCGCAGACCCCGACGGCGAACCGGACGTGGTGGCCACCGTGGTGCGCGGCCCGGTGCCTACGGGCCCGTCCGGCCCGGCGGTGCTCTACGTGCACGGGTTCACCGACTACTTCTTCCAGCGCCATGTGGCCGCGCATCTGGCTGCGCGCGGCTCCCGGCTCTACGCGCTGGATCTGCGCAAGTGCGGACGGTCGCGTCGGCCGGGCCAGACCCCGCACTTGGTCACCGATCTGGAGTTCTACGACGACGAGCTCGAACGCGCCCTGGCGATCGTGCGCGCCGACCAGGAGGCCGCGGGCGCAGACGCCCGTGTGGTGGTGATGGGCCACTCGACCGGCGGGCTGATCCTGCCGCTGTGGCTCGACCGGCGCCGGCGCCGCGGCCGGGATCCGCGCGCGGACGGGATCGTCGGGCAGGTGCTCAACAGTCCCTGGCTGGACCTGCAGGGCCCGGCGGTGTTGCGCAGCGCGCCGGTCACCGCGGCGGTGCGCGCATTGGGCCGGCTGGCCCCGACCGCGGCGATCCCGGCCGGGGTCTCCACCGCCTACGGCGACACCGTGCATCGGGACTTCCACGGCGAATGGGACTACGACCTGGACTGGAAGCCGCGCTCGGGCTTTTCGGTGCGCGCCGGCTGGCTGGCCGCGGTCCGCCGCGGGCACGCCGCGATCCACCGCGGCATCGATGCGGGCGTGCCCACCCTGGTGCTGCGCTCGGACCGGTCCTCGGCCCCGCTGCGCTACACCGAGATCGCCACCCGCAGCGACGTGGTACTCGACGTACGCCAGATCGCGCGGTGGTCGGCGGGGCTGGCCGCCGAGGTGACCGCGATCGCCGTGCCGGGCGCGCTGCACGACGTGTTCCTGTCCCGCCGGGACGTGCGCGATCGGGCCTTGGCAGAGTTGGACCGGTGGCTGGACTGTGCGGTGGGCGCCGCAGCCGGCCGGCAAGACGCGCCCGTGGATGAAGGAGAAGCGCGCCGATGAAGCATTTCGACGTCGCCGTGATCGGTACCGGATCCGGCAACACCTTTCTCGACGAACGCTATGACGGGCTGTCGATCGCGCTGATCGAGGAGGGCGTGTTCGGCGGCACCTGCCTGAACGTCGGCTGCATCCCGACGAAGATGTTCGTCTATCCGGCCGATCTGGTGGTCGGGGCCCGGCGCGGCCCGGAGCTCGGGGTGGACACCGGTTTCGGCGGGGCCCGCTGGCCGGAGATCGTCTCTCGGGTGTTCGGCCGGATCGATCCGATCGCCGAGGGCGGGCGCAACTACCGCCGTGAGGACTGCCCGAACATCACCGTGTTCGAAGGTCACGCCACGTTCACCGGCCCGCGCACCATCGACACCGGCACCGGCGAGACCATCACCGCCGACCAGGTCGTGGTGGCCACCGGTTCGCGCGCGGTGATCCCGCAGGAGATCACCGATGCGGGCATCCGCTACTACACCAACGACGACGTCATGCGGCTTCCGGAGCTGCCGCGCCGGCTCGCGGTGCTCGGCACCGGCTACATCGCGGCCGAGTTCGCGCACGTGTTCTCCGCCCTCGGCGCCGAGGTCACCGTGATCGGCCGTTCGGGCCGGATGCTGCGCCAGCTCGACGACGAGCTGTCGGTGCACTTCACCGAGCTGAGCAAGCAGCGCTGGGACTGCCGCCTGGACACCCCCGTGGTGGGTGCGCGCACCGTCGATCCGGCCGAGACCGGGGCCGGCGAGGAGATCGAGCTGACCCTGGACGGCGGCGACACCGTGCGGGTGGACGCGGTGCTGGTGGCGGTCGGCCGGCGGCCGAACTCCGATCTGATCGGCGCCGCGGCCGGCGGGATCGAGCTCGACGACGCGGGGCTGATCGTGGTCGACGAGTATCTGCGCACCACCGCCGAGGGCGTGTTCGCACTCGGGGACGTGTGCAACCCGTACCAGCTCAAGCATGTGGCCAACCACGAGGCACGGGTGGTCGGCGAGAACCTGCTGGCCGCCCGGGCCGAGCGGCCGCTGACCGAGGTCGATCACCGCGCCGTGCCGGCCGCGGTGTTCACCGAACCGCAGATCGCCTCGGTGGGGCTGACCGAGGCCCAGGCCCGGGAGCAGTACCGGCACATCGCGGTCAAGACCCAGACCTACGGTGATGTGGCCTACGGCTGGGCGATGGAGGACACCGACGGGCGCTGCAAGGTCATCGCCGACCAGGAGACCGGCCTGATCCTGGGCGCCCACATCGTCGGGGCGCAGGCCTCGCTGCTGATCCAGCCGCTGATCCAGGCCATGGTCTTCGGTCAGACCGCGACCGAGGTGGCCCGCGGCCAGTACTGGATCCACCCGGCGCTGACCGAGGTGGTGGAGAACGCGCTGCTGGGTCTGGACCTGTGAGCGGCCGGGCCGGTCACCAGGCGCCGGAGCGCAGGACCACCTCGGTGGCCAGCGCCGCGGCCAGGTCGATCGGCCCGGTCCCGAGCTCGACGACCCGGTAGTCGGCGTAGACCCGGCGTCCGGCCCTGTACGCCCAGGCCCGGGCGCGCGGGTCGAGCGCGACCACCGTGGTGGCCACCTCCGCCGGCGCGGCGTCCGGATCCGGGCCGGCCGGCCCGCCGATCAGCGGATCGAGCACCACCAGGCTGGAGACCCGGTCGAGCATCCGGCCGCCGGCCGCCCAGGCGGTCGGTGCGCCCGCCCCGATGCCGACCAGGTGCGCCCACGCCACCTCGGCGGTGTCGAGCAGGGCACGCAGCTGGTCGACCGGCAGGGCCGGATCGGATTCGACGAGCACGCACCGCAGGCCCGACGCCTCCAGGCGGGCGGCCAGTGCCGCATCGGTGCGGGCCGGATCGCGGGCCGGGTGGGCGCCGAGCAGCACCACCACGGTCGGTGCGCTCTTGGCGCCGGCCGTGCGGATGCGGACGCGACTGCCGCCCAGAAGGGCCTCGGTGGTCTCCATCACGCCGAGGTTACGGCACGGATCACGGCAGTGTGAGGATCTCCGCCCCGTCCGCCGTGACCACCAGCGTGTGTTCGAACTGCGCGGTCCACGAACCGTCCGCGGTCACCACGGTCCAGTCGTCGTCCCACATGCGCCATTCGATGCCGCCGAGGGTGATCATCGGCTCGATCGTCAGCGTCATGCCCTCCTCGAGCACGGTGTCGACGTTCGGCTCGTCGTAGTGCAGCACGATCAGCCCGTTGTGGAACGTGGTGCCGATGCCGTGACCGGTGAAGTCGCGCACCACCCCGTAACCGAACCGGTCGGCATAGGACTCGATGACCCGGCCGATGATGTTGAGCTCACGCCCCGGGCGCACCGCCTTGATCGCGCGCATGGTCGCCTCGTATGTGCGCTCGACCAGCAGACGAACCTCCTCGTCGACGTCCCCGGCCAGGAAGGTGGCGTTGGTATCGCCGTGCACCCCGTCGATGTAGGCGGTGACGTCGATGTTGACGATGTCGCCGTCGGCGATCACGGTGGTGTCGGGGATGCCGTGGCAGATCACCTCGTTGAGCGAGGTGCAGCACGACTTGGGGAAGTCCTTGTAGCCGAGGGTGGAGGGATACGCGCCGTGGTCGAGCATGTACTCGTGGGCGATGCGGTCGACCTCGTCGGTGGTCATCCCCGGGGCGACGGCCTCGCCGGCCGCGGCCAGCGCACCGGCCGCGATGCGGCCGGCGACGCGCATCTTCTCGATCACCTCAGCGGACTGCACCCAAGGCTCGCTGCCCTCTTGCACAGTGGGCTTCCAGACGTATTCGGGGCGCTCGATCGAGGCGGGGACGGAACGGATCTCGGTGGGCTCACCGGGGGTGAGCGGTGCACGACGGGCCATGACTCCACCCTAGTCATCGCGGACCGATCGGCGATGATGGGGCGGTGAGCCCCGCCGACCGTCCCCATCCCGTGCGCCGCGCCGTCACCACGCTGGCCGACGGGCGCCGGCTGATCTACTTCGACGAGCCCGGCGCACCCGACCGCACCGCGGCCCGCGACACCCGCCCGCCCGCACCCTTCCCGGCTGCGGGCACGGTGCGCCACGACGTGCGCACCGGCGCGCCGGTGGTGTTCGCCCCCGCGCGCGCCGACCGCACCTTCGATCCGGCCGGGGTGGCCGCCGATCCGCTCGCCCCGTCCACACCCGGATCCCCCACCGAGATCCCGGCCGAGGACTTCGACGTGGTGGTCTTCGACAACCGCTTCCCCGCCCTCGGCCCGCCGGGCGGGGCCGCCGAGGTGCTGGTCTACTCCCCCGATCCGGTGGCCGGGCTGGCCGATCTGGGTGCGCGCCGCATGGCCACGGTGATCGAGGCGTGGGTCGACCGCACCACCGAGCTCGCCGCCCGCGACGGGGTGCGCGAGGTGTTCTGTTTCGAAAACCGCGGCCCGGAGATCGGGGTGACCCTGGCCCATCCGCACGGCCAGATCTACGCCTACCCGTTCCTGACCCCCGACACCGCGGCCGTGCTCGGCCGGATCCGCGCCCACCGCGACGCCACCGGCGGGGACCTGCTCGGCGAGGCACTGGCCGCCGAGCTGGCGTCGGGGCGCCGGGTGATCGCGCGCGGGACGCACTGGGCGGCCTACGTGCCGTATGCGGCGCGCTGGCCGGTGGAGGTGGAGGTCGCCCCGCTGCGCGCGGTGCCCGATCTGCCGTCCCTGCACCACGACGAACGCGCGGAGCTGGCCGAGTTCTATCCGGCGCTGCTGCGCCGGCTCGACCGGTTCTTCCCCGGCGACGACGGCCGCCCGCTCCCCCTGCCCTATGTCGCGTCCTGGCATCAGGGCCCGGTGGGCGCCGACGGCGGGCTGTGGCGGCTGCATCTACGCGTGTTCTCGGTGCGCCGGGCACCCGACCGGCTGAAGTATCTGGCCGCCTCCGAGTCGGCGCGCGGGGTGTGGATCTCCGACACCACCCCCGAGCAGATCGCCGACCGGCTGCGCGAGGTGGGCCCGTGACCGGCCCTGTCACCGCGTTCGCGCCGGGCCGGGTGAACCTGATCGGCGACCACACCGATTACGCCGGCGGCCGGTGCCTGCCGCTGCCGCTGGACCGCGGCACCACGGCGGTGGCCACCCCGCGCACCGACCGCACCCTGTCCGCGTGGTCGGCGGCCTTTTCCGACGAGCAGGTCACCGCGACGATCGACCCGTCGGCCGTGCCGGTGCGCACCGGCCGGTGGCACGACCTGGTGCGCGGGGTGCTGTGGTCCCTGGCCCGGCGCGGACTGCTCACCGCGCCCGGCTGGGATCTGCGCATCGACTCCACCGTCCCGGTCGGGGCGGGACTGAGCTCCTCGGCGGCGCTGGCGTGTGCGGTGGCGACCGCGGTGACCGCGCCCGGCGCCGACCGGGCCGCACTGATCGCCGCCTGCATCGAGGCCGAGCACGCGGTGGTCGGCGCCCCGGTCGGCGGGATGGACCAGACCGTCGCCGTCCACGGCCGCGCCGGCCACGGGCTCGTGCTGGACTTCTCCCGCGATGCCGTCCACCCGATCCGCCCGGTGCCGCTGCCGCTGCACCGGCTCGGCGCCCGGTTGCTGGTGATCGACACCGGTGAGCGCCACCGGCTCGCCGACTCGGCCTATCCGGCCCGCCGGGCCGACACCGCGACCGCGGCACGGCTGTGCGGGGCCGCCGATCTGGCCGCGGCCGGCCCGATCGCCCAGGTGCTCGCCGTGATCGGGCTGCGCGCCGCCCCGGCCGACCGGGATCGGCTGATCCGGCGGGCACGCCACGTGCGCACCGAGTGTGCGCGGGTGGACGCGGTGGCCGCGCTACTGCGCGCGGCGGCCGCCGGTCCGGAACCGGCTGCGCCGGACGTGGCCCGGGCGGCCGCACTCGGCGCACTGCTGACGGCCTCGCACCGCTCACTCGCCACCGATTTCGCGGTCTCGACCCCGCTTCTGGACCGGGTGGTGGCCACGGCGCTGTCGGCCGGCGCCTACGGGGCGCGGCTGACCGGCGGGGGTTTCGGCGGAGCGGTGCTGGCCCTGGCGCCCGCAGACCGGGCGGACGTGGTCGCGCGCGCCGCCCGTCGGCAGATCGCGGCGGCCGGTACGGACGCGGCCGCGGTGTTCACCGCCCGCACCGGGCCCGGCGCGCACCGCACGGCCGGCCCTTCCGCCTAGTCGGTCAGATGCCCCTCGGGCAGACCCGCCAGCATCTGCCGGGTCACCGCGACCGCCGCGTCCGAACCGCCGCCGCCGACGATCAGCGTGGCGAACGCCAGATCGCCCCGGTAACCGGCGAACCAGGAGTGCGACCCGCCGTCGTACTCGGCCTCACCGGTCTTGCCGAACACCTCGCCCTGATCGGCGATCGACGAACCGGTGCCCGAGACCACGACCTCGCGCATCATCGTGCGCAGCGACTCGGCCACACCGGGGTCGAGGGGGTGGACCCGGCTCGGCAGATCGGCGCCGTCGCCGGGCAGCAGCCGGGGCGCCTCGAGCCGGCCGGCCGCCACGGTCGCCGCGGTCAGCGCCATCCCCAGCGGTGAGGTGAGCACCTTGCCCTGCCCGAAGCCGTCCTCGGCGCGCTGGACCAGGTCCTCGGCCGCGGGCACCGATCCGGTGGCCACCTGCAGCCCCGGCACCTCCAGCTCCACGCCCAGCCCGAAGTCGGCGGCCGCATCGGTGAGCGCATCGGCGCCCATATCGGCCGCCAGCTGGGCGAAGGTGGTGTTACAGGAGGCGGCGAAGGCCTGGACCATCGGCACCGTGCCGAGTGCGAACCCGCCGTAGTTGGGCACGGTGCGCTGCCCGATCACGGTCTCGCCCGGGCAGGCGACCATCGACCCGGTCTCCACCAGTCCCTCCTCCAGTGCGGCGGAGGCGGTGACGATCTTGAACGTCGAGCCCGGCGGGTACAGCCCGTGCAGGGCGATCGCGCCCTGCTCATCGGCCTGCTCGTTCTGCGCGATCCCCAGGATCTGTCCGGTCGACGGGCGCACGGCGACGATCATGGTCGGCTTATCGGTGAATCCGACGGCCTGCTGGGCTGCGATCTGCACCGCCTTGTCGAGCCCTACCTGCACCGCGGACGCAGGCTCGGCCTCGGTCTCGGTGAGCACCGCGACGTCCACGCCGTCCCGGTTGACGCTGACCACCCGCCAGCCGGGACTGCCGTCCACCAGGTCCTGGGCGGCGTCCTTGATCCGGCCGATCACCTGGTTGCTCAGGTCCGGATGGGTGGGCAGCAGATCGGGCTGGTCGGAGACCAGCACCCCCGGCACCGTCTCCAGGCGCGGCCCGATCTCCTCGGCCTCCTCGCCGCTGATCCGGGCCACCGAGTAGTAGCCGTCGACCCCGGTGGCGTATTCGACCAGGGTCTGCGCGCGCAGATCGGGCCGGATGTCGGCGAGCGCCTCGACCAGCCGGTCGGCGGAGCGGCGCGGACTGTCGGCCTTCGCGGCGTCGAACAGTACCAGCGCCGACAGGCCCGGTTCGAGCAGTTCGGCCCCGTCCGAGCCGATCACCGGGGCCCGGGGCGGATCCCAGGTGCGCAGCTCCATCGTCTGGCCCCCGCCCAGCTTGGGGTGGAGCACGGTGTCGTTCCAGCGCACCGTCCAGTCCCCGCCGCTGCGGCCCAGGTCCCATTCGGCGGTGTACTCCCATTCCCGCTCGCGCGGCAGTGACCACCGGTAGGTCGCCTCGGCGGTGGCGGTGTCGCCGCGGGTGCGCACCGCGGAGACGTCGATCTGCAGGTCTTCGGCCTGCAGTCCCGCCAGATCGGCCGTGAGGGTGGCGGCCGCGTCGCCCGGGGCGTCGGTGTGGCCGGCCGCGGCGTCGATCTCGCCGTCCGCCAGTGCCGCGGCGAACCCGCGGGCCGCGTCACCGGCCTCATCGGGCGTGCCGGCGCAGGCGGTGAGCACCAGCGCCAGGATCAGCGCGGTCGCGGCACCGAGGCGTGTGCGGTGCCGCGCACTGCGGGGACGGGTCTTGTCGGCGATGTTCATCACCGCTCATGGTAAATCCGTCCCGTCCCCACCGGGTCATACGGCTCGGGGCGGCGCCGCTCAGTCGATGAGCACGGTGGCGAAGGTGTCGACCTCGGTGAAGCCGATCCGGTCGTAGGAGCGGCGCGCCGCGGTGTTGTAGGTGTTGACGTACAGGCTCGGGGTCAGGCCGTGGTGTTGCAGTTCGGCCGCCAGCGTCGCGGTGCCGGCGGTGCCCAGGCCGCGCCCGCGCAGGCGCGGCTGGACCCACACCCCGTTGATCTGGCCCACCCGGTCCGAGCGCGCCCCGATCTCGGCTTTGAAAACCACTTCGCCGTCGTCGATGCGGGCGAACGCCGAGCCGGAGCGGACGACCTCGGCGACCCGGCGCCGATACCCCACCCCGCCGTCGCCGCGGCGCGGATCGATGCCCACCTCCTCGATGAACATCGCGACCGAGGCGGCGAAGAACGCCTCGAAATCGGCCGGACGCACCCGGCGCACGGCCGGGTCGGTCTCGGTCTGCGGCGGTGTGGTCAGGGCCAGCAGCGGCTGGTCTGACCGGATCTCGCGCGCCGGGCCCCATTCGGGGGCGAGCCAGTCCCACAGCGGCAACACCAGCTCCGCCCGGCCGACGACCGCGGTGCAGGTGCGGTCGAACCGCACGGCCCGCTGGGCGAAGGCCCGCAGATCGCCTGCGTCCCCGCGCAGCGGCACCAGGTTGCCGCCGACGAAACACAAGGCGCGGTCGACCGTGCCGCGGGTCCACATCTCGCCGCCGAGCGCGCCGGGGATCAGTCCGTGGGACTGCACCCGGCCCGCCACCAGGCAGTTGGCGATCGGGTCCTCGTCGAGTACGCGCAGCACCGCCGCGGTCTCGGCTGTGCCGACCGGGCGGGCGCCGCGCAGGCGTCGGACGAGCACCGGGATCCTTTTTCCGTGGTGTCCGGCCGTCAGCCGACGGTGATCGACGGTCCGTCTGCGGTCGCCTCGGGATCGATGCCCATCTCCTCGGCGATGCGCAGCGCCTCTTCGATCAGGGTCTCGACGATCTTGGCCTCCGGCACGGTCTTGATCACCTCGCCCTTGACGAAGATCTGGCCCTTGCCGTTGCCCGAGGCGACGCCGAGGTCGGCCTCGCGCGCCTCACCGGGGCCGTTGACCACGCAGCCCATCACGGCCACGCGCAGCGGCACGGTGAGCCCCTCCAGCCCGGCGGTGACCTCGTCGGCGAGCTTGTAGACGTCCACCTGGGCGCGCCCGCACGACGGGCAGGAGACGATCTCGAGCTTGCGCGGCCGCAGGTTCAGCGACTGCAGGATCTGCTCGCCGACCTTGACCTCCTCGGCGGGCGGGGCCGACAGCGACACCCGGATGGTGTCGCCGATGCCCTCGGCCAGAAGCGCGCCGAAGGCGACCGAGGACTTGATGGTGCCCTGGAAGGCCGGTCCGGCCTCGGTCACGCCCAGGTGGAGCGGATAGTCGCACTGGGCGGCGAGCTGGCGGTATGCCTCGACCATGACCACCGGGTCGTTGTGCTTGACCGAGATCTTGATGTCCTCGTAGCCGTGCTCGGCGAACAGGCCCGCCTCCCACAGCGCGGAATCGACCAGCGCCTCCGGGGTGGCCTTGCCGTACTTCTTCATGAACCGCGGATCCAGCGAACCGGCGTTGACGCCGATGCGGATCGGCACGCCCGCATCGCCTGCGGCCTTGGCGACCTCGGCGACCCGGCCGTCGAACTCGCGGATGTTGCCGGGGTTGACGCGCACCGCCGCGCAGCCGGCGTCGATGGCGGCGAAGATGTAGCGCGGCTGGAAGTGGATGTCGGCGATCACCGGGATCTTCGACTTGCGCGCGATCTCGGCCAGCGCGTCGGCGTCCTCCTGCCGCGGACAGGCCACGCGCACTATGTCGCAGCCCGAGGCGGTCAGTTCCGCGATCTGCTGCAGGGTGGAGTTGACGTCGTGGGTCTTGGTGGTGGTCATCGACTGCACCGAGATCGGGTGGTCGCTGCCCACCCCGACCGAGCCCACCTGCAGCTGGCGGGTGGTCCGCCGCGGTGCCAGCACCGGCGGCGGCGCAGACGGCAGTCCCAGTCCGATCGGTGTGTTCACGTCGCTCGTTCCTCTCCCGCGTCGGCTCCTCCGACGCCGCCTGTCGGTCGCGGCCGACGTGCGCCGGCTGCGGCCGAGTTCCGCGTGTCCTGTCGTTCGTCTGTTCGGTCGCCCCGGTCAGAACAGTCTGATCGGGTTGACGATGTCCGCGGTGACCGTCAACAGCATGATCCCACCGAGCAGCACCGCCACCGTCAAGGTGACCGGCAGCAGACGGGTGTAATCCACCGGCGGCAGGGCCTCCCGGCCCCGTATCCGGCGGATCCGGTCGCGCGCCTTCTCGTAGAGCACCACTGCGATGTGCCCGCCGTCGAACGGCAGCAGCGGCAGCAGGTTCACCAGCCCGAGGAAGAAGTTCAACTGGGCCAGCAGCAGCACGAACATCGGCCACGCCCGGATCTCTGCGAGATCACCGCCCATCCTACTCG
Source organism: Actinomycetes bacterium (assembly GCA_021793835.1). Lineage (GTDB taxonomy): Bacteria > Actinomycetota > Actinomycetes > Mycobacteriales > Mycobacteriaceae > Tomitella. Next base: position 11,862 of record JAJYRZ010000035.1, read on the forward strand.
CGCCGACGACGCTGATCGGGGTGTCGTCGTCCCGATCGCCCCCGCCGATGGCCGAGACGACGGCCGGGATGCGGCTGGGCAAGTCGATCAGCCCCTGAAAACTGAGCACCGCCATGTCTCCGGTGAAGCCCACGGCCCCGCCGACCGCACCGAGCGCAGAGTATTCGCGCCACGGATCGGGCTGCACCCCGCCGATGCCGATCGCGCCGACCGTGCGCTGCTCGGGATCGTCGCCGGGCGACTCGCGCACCAGGCGTTCGACCCGCTCGACGGCGACCGACACCGTCTCGGTCTCACCGTCGCGTTCGATCTGCACGGGCACGGTGCCGATCGAGTCCTGGATGCGGGCGGTCATCTGTGGCCACGACTTGACCCTGTGGCCATCGACCGCGGTGATCACATCGCCTTCTTCCAGGCCGGCCTTCTGTGCCGGTCCGACGCCGCTGCACGGTGCCAACTCCCCGTCGGGCTCCTGGGTGGCGGCCACACAGCCGAGCGAACCGATCTGGGTCGCCGGGGTCTGGTCGTTGATGTTCGGCAGCCCCCACACCGCGGCCAGGGTGTAGATCAGCACCAGGCCGACGATGAAGTTCATCACCACCCCGGCCAGCAGCACGGCGATCCGCTGATAGGCGGGCTTGCCGTACATCGCCCGGGGCTCTTCGTCCGGCTCGAGTTCATCGAGCGCGGTCATCCCGGCGATCTCGCAGAAACCGCCGGCCGGGATGGCCTTGAGCCCGTATTCGGTCTCGCCGCGCCGAAACGACCACACCCGGGGGCCGAAGCCGATGTAGTAGCGCCGCACCTTCATCCCGAAGGCCTTGGCCACGCCCAGGTGTCCGAACTCGTGCAGGGCGATCGACACCCCGATGCCGAGGGCGAACAGCAGTACGCCCCCGAGGAACCACCAGCTCATCGGCGGGACCGCCGATCGATCTCCTCATGTGCCCGGGCGCGCGCCCAGCGTTCGGCGGCCAGGATCTCGGCGATGTCGACCGGCGGGGCGGTCCACTGCGTACCCGCGGCCAGCACCTCCTCCACCACCGTGACGATGTCGAGGAAGGCCAGACGTTCGGCCAGGAACGCCTGGGCGGCCTCCTCGTTGGCGGCGTTGTAGACCGCGGTCGCCGAGCCGCCCGCGGTGCCGGCCTCCCGAGCCAGGCGCACCGCCGGGAACACCTCGTCGTCGAGCGGTTCGAAGGTCCAGGTCGAGGCGGTGGCGAAGTCCAGTGCCGGGGCGGCGCCGGGCACCCGGTCCGGCCACCCCAGGGCGAGCGCGATCGGCAGCCGCATGTCCGGCGGGCTGGCCTGGGCCAGGGTGGAGCCGTCGGTGAAGGTGACCATCGAGTGCACGATCGACTGCGGGTGCACGGTCACGTCGATCCGGTCGTAGGGCACGTCGAACAGAAGGTGCGCCTCGATCAGCTCCAGGCCCTTGTTGACCATGGTGGCGGAGTTGAGCGTGTTCATCTGCCCCATCGACCAGGTCGGATGCGCGGCGGCCTGGGTGGGGGTGACATCGCGCAGGTCGGCGCGCGACCAGCCGCGGAACGGCCCGCCCGAGGCGGTCAGCACCAGGCGGGCCACCTCGTCTTCCGTGCCGCCGCGCAGGGCCTGGGCGAGCGCGGAATGCTCCGAGTCCACCGGCACGATCTGGCCCGGGGCGGCCGTCGCCAGGGCGAGTGTGCCGCCGGCGATCAACGACTCCTTGTTGGCCAGGGCGAGCCGGGCACCGGATTCGAGCGCCGCCAGGGTCGGGGCCAGCCCCAGGGAGCCGACGAGCGCGTTGAGCACGACGTCGGCCGACACGGCGCGCACCAGTTCGGTGGCGGCCTCGGGGCCGGTCAGCACCTCCACCCGACTCGGCAGCGCGGCACGCACCGCCGCCCCGGCGCCCGGGTCGGCGACCGCGACGACCTCCGCCCCGGTACTGCGGGCCTGGGCCACGATCAGGTCCGGATCGGCGCCGCCGGCGGCCAGGGCCACCACGGCGAATCGGTCGGGTCGGGCCGCCACCACCTCGAGGGTCTGGGTCCCGATGGATCCGGTGCTGCCCAGCAGCACGACACGTTCTCGGCTCACCCGATCATCATCCCCGACCGTGGCGGTCCCCGGCCACCCGCCACCACCGCGCGTGCGCCGCGGCCGGTGGGCACGCGCGGTTTGCGACCCTGCGTAGTAGGCCGGGTCCGGATGTGCCAAGATTGGCCCAAACGACCGTTTTTTCAGGAGGTTCGACCGTGGCCGAGGACAAGCTGCACCAGCCGTCCCTGCAGGAAGTGATCGAGGCGTCGAGTGTCGACCCCAACGATGAGCCCTCGGTGGGCTGGGGCTGGCACGGTCACGCCAACAGGTTCATCAAGGCCGTCGGCGTCTTCTTCGCCGCCTTCCTGCTGTTCATGCTGATCGGCAACCACGAGAGCCGCATCGAGGACATCTACGTCGTCGTCGCCGCGGTGATCATCCTGGGCCTGGTCGCCAACGACAGCTACAAGAAGCGCAACAAGTGGCATCGATGACCGGCCGCTAAGGCCTTGTCACCGACCTCCACGGCCGGCTCGCACAGTGTGCGGGTCGGCCGTCGGTCTGTCCGGGGTGTCTGCTCCTGCCGGCGACGGCGGTGCGCGGCGGAACCGTCCTACCCGCCGGCCTTCTCGGCCGGCCGAGTCAGCCCTGGGCGGCGAGCTGACCGCAGGCCGCGGCGATCTCCTGGCCGCGGGTGTCGCGCACCGTGCAGGCCACGCCCTCGGCGCGCACCAGGCGCACGAACTCGGCCTCGACGTCCTTGGGCGATGCGTCCCACTGGCTGCCCGGGGTCGGGTTGAGCGGGATGAGGTTGACGTGCACCATCTGCCCGAGCGCCTTGCGCAGCTTCTTGCCCAGCATGGTCGCGCGCCACGGCTGATCGTTGACGTCGCGGATGAGCGCGTATTCGATCGACACCCGCCGACCGGAGGTGTCGGCGTAGTAGCGCGCCGCCGAGAGCACCTCGGCGACCGACCACCGGTTGTTGACCGGCACGAGCGTGTCGCGCAGCTCGTCGTCGGGGGTGTGCAGGGAGACCGCCAGGCGCACCGACATCTTCTCGTCGGCCAGCCGCCGGATCGCCGGGGCGAGCCCGACGGTGGACACGGTGACCGCGCGCTGGGACAGCCCGAGCCCGTGCGGGGCCGGTTCGGTCATCCGGCGCACCGCGGTGACCACCCGCTTGTAGTTGGCCAGCGGTTCGCCCATGCCCATGAACACGATGTTCGACAGCCGTCCCGGACCGCCCGGCAGGTCGCCGTCACGCATGGTCGCGGCCGCACTGCGCACCTGGTCGACGATCTCGGCGGTCGACAGGTTGCGGGTCAGCCCCTGCTGTCCGGTAGCGCAGAACGGGCACGCCATCCCGCAGCCGGCCTGGCTGGAGATGCACAGCGTCGCCCGATCCGGGTAGCGCATGAGCACCGATTCGAGCAGGGTGCCGTCGTGGGCGCGCCACAGCGTCTTCTGCGTCTCGCCGGCGTCGCAGGTGATCCGCCGCATCTCGGTCAGCAGGGTCGGCAGCAGCTTCTCGCCCACCGCGGTGCGTGCTGCGGCCGGCAGATCGGTCATCTCCTCGGCGTCGGCTTCGAGCCGGGAGAAGTAGTGCCGGGCCACCTGGTCGGCACGGAATCCCGGCAGTCCGAGCTCTGCGACCGCGGCGCGGCGCTCGGCCGGTTCGAGATCGACCAGATGCTTCGGCGGCAGCCCCCGCTTGGGTGCATCGAAGACCAGGGGGACGGGAATCGGCCGGGAGGTGTCGCTCATGATGGCTCCATCCTCCCATCTTTCCCACGCGCGGGTCGCGTCAGGCTGCGCACATCGACACCGGTGGGTGAAGATGTAAGGCATGAGACACCGCGACGATCACCCGAACGACGATCCGCGCCCCGTCGACGGCGCACCCGGCGAGCAGTTCCCCGCCGATGCGGCGTCCGCCGGGGCGGCCGGCGCACCGGCCGCCCCTGACGAGGCGGCGCATCCGGCCGACGCCCATACCGGCGCCGGGGCCCCCACCGAGACCGCCGAGGCGCACGGACGCGGCGGCTATCAGGAGCTCGACCGGATCAAGCACTCGCTGTCGGCCCGGATGTGGACCGGCATCATCGTCGGTGCACTGGTGCTGATCGTGCTGCTGGTGTTCGTGATCCAGAATCCGGACTCGACCGACTTCCAGATCTTCGCCTGGCACTTCACCATGCCGCTGGGCGTGGCGATCCTGCTGGCCGCGATCGCCGGCGCACTGATCACCGCGGTGGTCGGCGCCTGGCGGATGTTCCAGCTGCGCCGGGCCGCCAAGCGCGCCCACCGCTAGCCCGACCCGGGCAGGCCCGACACGAGACCGACGCCGGATCCCCCGTCTCCCCTGCTCCGGGGCGACGGAGGATCCGGCGTCGTCGTCTCGCGGGGTCGGGTCAGACCCAGAAGACCAGGATCAACCACACCGGCAGGGTCGCGGCCAGCGCCGAGTCGATGCGGTCCATCATCCCGCCGTGGCCGGGCAGCAGCGTGCTCATGTCCTTGATACCCAGGTCACGCTTGAACTGCGATTCGATCAGGTCGCCGAGTGTGCCGACCACGACGATCAGCGCGCCGAGCAGGACCCCGATCCACCAGGCCTCACCGGCGATCAGCCACACGGTCAGCGCCCCGCCGATCATGCCGGTGACCAGGGAACCGGCCAGCCCCTCCCAGGACTTCTTCGGGCTGATCGCCGGCACCATCGGGTGTGCGCCGAACAGCACACCCGCGGCGTAGCCGCCCACGTCGGAGCACACGACCCCGATCATGAGCACGAACACCGCCGCGGGGGCGCCGCCGTGGTCCTCCTGCACCATCAAAGCGCCGATCGCGCCGAACGTGGGGATCCACGCGGCGACCAGCAGCGCGGCCCCGGAGTCGCGGATGTAGTTCTGCGGGGCGTTGCTCAGTCCGGCGCTGAACAGTCGCCACACCAGCGTGACCAGGGCGGTGGCGGCGAATCCGGCGCCGATCCCGCCCATCCCGTAGGGCAGGGTCAGCCAGATCATCAGCTGTCCGCCGAGCAGCAGCGGGATCACCGGCACGTCGTAGCCGGCGCGGCGCAGCTGGCCGGCGACCTCGCCGGTCGCCGCCGCGACCGCGATCGCGACCAGCACCACCCAGCCCGGCGGCCAGAACAGCAGCGCACAGATCACCAGGGCGCCCAACCCCACCCCGACGCCGATCGCGGCGGGCAGGTCGCGGCCCGCCCGCGAGGTCGCACCGGGGGCCGCTGCGGGATCGTCGGCGCCGGGCCCGTCGGGCGGGCGGACCTGGCCGCGGGAGTCGGTCACGTTCGGCACACCTTCACAGCTGTCGGGTACGGCCGCACGCGGGCCGCGGGGGAACCGTCGATAGATCATCGATCCTCAGGGGGTGAGGATCAGACCTCCATCAGTTCGGTCTCCTTGTTCTTGACCATCTCGTCGATCATCGCCACGTACTTGGCGGTCACCTTGTCCAGTTCCTTCTCGGCCCGGCCGACCTCGTCCTCGCCGGCCTCGCCGTCCTTCTGGATGCGCTGGAGCTCGTCGTTGGTCCGGCGCCGGACGTTGCGGATGGCGACCTTGGCGTCCTCACCCTTGGCGCGCGCCTGCTTGACGAACTCCTTGCGGCGTTCCTCGGTCAGCTGCGGCACCGCGATGCGGATCAGCATGCCGTCGTTGCTCGGGTTGAAGCCCAGGTCCGAGTTGCGGATCGCGGTCTCGATCGCGCCCAGCATCGAGGTCTCGTAGGGCTTGATCACCACCAGCCGCGCCTCGGGCACGGTGATGCCGGCGACCTGGGTGATCGGCGTCGGGGCGCCGTAGTAGTCGACGACCACCCGGTTGAACATCGCCGGGTTGGCCCGCCCGGTGCGGATGGTCGACAGGTCGTCGCGCGCCACCTCGACGGCCTTGTCCATCTTCTCTTCGGATTCGAACAACTCTTCGTCGATCACGATGATCCTCTCCGGTCGGTGACGTGCTGACGGTTGGGGTGGCGGTCGGTCAAGGGTGGCGCGGTCAGGAGCGCACCAGTGTGCCGATCTTCTCACCCTTGACCGCGCGGGCGATATTGCCCCGGGTGAGCAGGTTGAACACCAGGATCGGCATGGCGTTGTCCATGCACAGGCTGAACGCGGTCGCATCGGCGACCTTCAGTCCGCGGGTGATCACCTCGGCGTGGCTGATCTCGTTGAACAGCTCGGCCTCGGGGTTGACGCGCGGATCGTCGGAGTACACCCCGTCCACGCCCTTGGCCATCAGCACCACCTCGGCGCCGATCTCCAGTGCGCGCTGGGCGGCGGTGGTGTCGGTGGAGAAGAACGGCATGCCCATCCCGGCGCCGAAGATGACCACGCGGCCCTTCTCCAGGTGCCGTTCGGCCCGCCGCGGGATGTACGGTTCGGCGACCTGGCCCATGGTGATGCCGGTCTGCACGCGGGTGTCGATGCCGAGCTTGTCGAGGAAGTCCTGCAGGGCCAGCGAGTTCATCACCGTGCCGAGCATGCCCATGTAGTCCGAGCGCGAGCGCTCCAGTCCGCGCTGCTGCAGTTCGGCGCCGCGGAAGAAGTTGCCGCCGCCGATGACCACGGCCACCTGCACGCCGTCGCGGACCACCTCGGCGATCTGCTCCGCGACGGTCTGCACCACGTCCGGATCCAGCCCCACCGAGCCGCCGCCGAACATCTCACCGCCGAGCTTGAGCAGTACCCGCTCGTAGCCGACCCCGTCCTGCTGCACCTGCGTCACCAGTCTTCCTCTCCCCGACGCCGCCGTATTGTCTCGCCCGGTAACGGGCGAGGAAAAGGGGCGGGACCACCTGTGGACCGCGCGGCCCACCGGCGATCCCGCCCCATCCTGCCTGGTCTCCGGCTCTTAGGCCTGGCCGACCTCGAAACGCACGAAGCGGGTCACCGCGGCACCGGCCTCGTCGAGCACCGCCTTGACGGTCTTCTTCGAGTCGGTGACCGACGGCTGCTCGAGCAGCACGACGTCCTTGAAGTACCCGTTGACCCGGCCCTCGATGATCTTGGGGATGGCCTTCTCCGGCTTGCCCTCGGCCACCGCGGTCTCCTCGGCGATGCGGCGCTCGGTGGCCACGATCTCCTCGGGCACCTCGTCGCGGGTGGTGTACTGGGCCTTCAGCGCCGCGACCTGCATGGCCGCACCGCGGGCCGCCTCGGCGGCCTCGTCGGTCTCACCGGTGTACTCGACCAGCACGCCGACCGACGGCGGCAGGTCCGAGCTGCGGCGGTGCAGGTAGACGGCGGTCTTGCCGTCGATGGCGGCGTAGCGGCGCAGTTCGAGCTTCTCGCCGATCTTCGCCGACATGGCCTGCACGGCCTCGCCGACGGTCTGCCCGTCGAGGACGACGGCCTCGAGCCCGGCCAGATCGGCCGGCCGCGCGGTGGCGGCAGCGGTGACGATCTGATCCGCCAGCTGCTGGAACTGGTCGTTCTTGGCCACGAAGTCGGTCTCGCAGTTGATCTCGACGATCACGCCGTCCTTGGCCGCGACCAGACCCTCGGCGGTGGCGCGCTCGGCGCGCTTGCCCACGTCCTTGGCGCCCTTGATGCGCAGGTACTCGACGGCCTTGTCGAAGTCGCCGTCGTTCTCCTCCAGCGCCTTCTTGCAGTCCATCATCCCGGAGCCGGTCAGCTCGCGGAGCCGCTTGACGTCAGCGGCGGTGTAGTTCGCCATGTCGGCGATCCTCCTTGGGGTCGGTGCCGGGCCCTGGATCCCAGGGCCCGGCAAACGAAGGGGTGGAGCTGGATCAGGCGTCGGCGGCCGGGGTCTCGGTGGCCTCCGCGGCGGGGGCCTCCTCGGCCTTGGCCTCGGTGGTGGCCTCGGCGGCCGGGGCCTCGGCGGCGGTCTCGGCCGGCTTCTCTGCGGCCTCGCCCTCGCCGGCGAGCAGCTCCTGCTCCCACTCGGCCAGCGGCTCGGCCGCGGCCTCGGGCTTGTCGTCGCCGCCGCCACGGGAGGCGCGGGCCTGCAGGCCCTCGGCCACACCCTGGGCGACGACCTTGGTCAGCAGCGCCGCGGAGCGGATCGCGTCGTCGTTGCCCGGGATCGGGTAGTCGACCTCGTCCGGATCACAGTTGGTGTCCAGGATCGCCACGACCGGGATGTTGAGCTTGCGCGCCTCGGCGACCGCCAGGTGCTCCTTGTTGGTGTCGACGATCCACACCGCCGACGGGATCTTGCTCATGTCGCGGATACCGCCGAGGGTGCGCGAGAGCTTGTCCTTCTCACGCGTGAGCATGAGGATTTCCTTCTTGGTCAGACCCTCGAAGCCACCGGTCTGCTCCATCGACTCGAGCTCCTTGAGCCGCTGCAGACGCTTGTGGACGGTCTGGAAGTTGGTCAGCATGCCGCCGAGCCAGCGCTGGTTGACATACGGCATGCCGACGCGGGTCGCCTCCTCGGCGATGGCCTCCTGCGCCTGCTTCTTGGTGCCGATGAACAGCACGGTGCCGCCGTGGGCGACGGTCTGCTTGACGAACTCGTACGCCTTGTCGATGTACGTCAGCGTCTGCTGCAGGTCGATGATGTAGATGCCGTTGCGGTCGGTGAAGATGAACCGCCGCATCTTCGGGTTCCAGCGCCGGGTCTGGTGTCCGAAATGAGCGCCGCTGTCGAGCAGCTGGCGCATGGTCACTACGGCCATGATGTGTCGTCCTTAACGTGGTGTTCGGTTGCCGCTGCACACCGGTCGGTGTGCAGCCCTGGCGCTCGCGGGCCGCCGAACCCGCCGTATGGCGGGACCGTCGACGACCGGGGGTGCGGCACCGCGACCCACCCCGATCAGGGCGGATCGACGACGCCGCGGATGCGGGCGCGCGTAGTCGGACCACCTGACGGTGGACCGCACGCCGATTCTACGCACCTGCAGGCCCGGGAAGGAAAACGGGTGGGGAACATACCGGCACGAACCCGGTCGGACAAGGGCCGGCCGGGCCGTCCTGTGGACACACCGCGGTTGTCCACAGGA